>NZ_JCANNB010000010.1:0-208151 GCF_059553435.1 Micromonospora sp. PRAS1 | reverse complement strand
CACCGCCCGACGACGCAGATCCTCCTGCGCCGCAGAGGAAAGAGACCGCGTATCAGACACCACAACACCCATACATACCCAACGATAACGACATATTTGGGTTACGGCTCAATATTAGGTCAGGACCTCGGCGAGAGGGTGCGCATCGAGCATCCTCTCGACCTCGTCGGCGACCTGGTCGCGTTGTCGCAGAACGTCACGGAGGCTGTCAGCCAGCCGGGGCAGGACCGTCTCCGCTGCCTGGGTGCCGGGGACGGTGACGGTCTGCTCGTCGAGGGCGGTCATGATCTGGGCGACCAGCCGGTCGCCCAGGCGCGGGGCGTGTGGGCCGGCGATGGAGGTCAGTTTGCGTCGGCCGGCCTTGCGTAGCCCGGCGGGTCCACCGCAGCGCGACAGCAGTTCCAGTACGGCCTTGTGCTGCACTTTCGGCCCCAGGACCCGTTCGAGTGCGGGGTGGATCTGGGTGAGCAGCCCGCGGATGCGGTTCGAGATGCGGGTGGCCTCGCCGGCGAGGTCGTCGTCGAAGCCGACCAGGACTTCCAGCTCGGCCAGGGTTTCGTCGCCGACGTCGACGCGCCGCAGGGTGTGCGGCAGGGTGCGGGCCGCGTCCGCGATGACGTAGGCGTCGCGGGCGTCGGTCTTCGCGTTGCCGGGGTGCAGGTCGGCGATCCGACGCATCGCCAGACCGGGCAGGTAGGCCACCTGATGCCCACACGCCCGAGCCACCGCGATCGGCAGGGCGCCGATCGAGGCCGGCTGGTCGACCACCACCAGAATCCGGCCGTGCCGGGCGAGTCTGTCGAACAACTGCCGCAACCGGGCCTCAGTGTTCGGCAACGCCGCGTCGTGCAACCGTCTGCCGTCCGGGGCCAGCCCGACCGCGTGGTGACCGTCCTTACCGACGTCCAACCCGAGGAACACGCCGTAGTCGCCGTGCACCCCACGCCTCCCTCACCTCGTCACCTACCTCGGCCGCCGGGTCTGAGCGTCGGACTGCCGGCACCCACGTTACGAAGAGACCAACCCCGAACACCGGGGCGGCCGTGTCCCTATCAGCGGTCCGCCGACGCCACCCGACCCGGCGACAACACCCCCCGGATCATCCACACGACAGGGGCAGGAAGTCATACCGGGCCGGGCGACCGAGGAGTCCCCGGCTGGGGACGATCAAAAGGTAACGGGGGCGCATCGCCCAGGCGCGGGCGGAGGGCTGGGCGCGGGTGTGGTCGTTGCTCCACCGGCCGCCAGCAGCCCGCGCCGGAGGTCGGGAGATCGGAGCAGGTGTGGTGGTCCTAGACGTCGACGCGCCCTCGGTCATGATCCCGCGCCGACCACACCACCGTGCGTCCGACGTCGGCCACCGCCGCGTCGGCTGCCGCCCGCAACATCGATTGCGCGCCAGCACGGCAGACACCGCCTCAGTGAACGCCCCGCCGACAGCCGGGCTCATCGCAACACCGGCGGCGCTTGCAGCACCGCAGCGCCGGCTGCCGCCCACCCAGACCGGCAGCGTCAGCCCGACCCCATCAACTTGTTGCCCTCAATACGTCGGAGGACTCCTTCGCGGCTGCATCGAGGAGCTACACCGCTTCCATGGCCTTCACCCTGAATTCGCGGGGCGGGGCAGGGCCACTCCCTCTGCCCCACCTCAACGGGCGAGACCTCTAACGATGCCGCAGGCTTCGCGTCATACTACGGACCGCTCAGTCACTCCCCCTGACAGGGCTTAGGGCTTTCGACGCCGGGCTTCGACCCGACCCGTTTCCAGAGCGAGCCTCCAGCCTGCTACTGGACTTCCTGTCAGCTACCCGGACCGGACTTCCACCAGCAGGCGACGACGAGCTTACGAAGCCAGATGAGCCGCACTCTCACCTCTAGGTCCGCTGAGCGCACGAATCATCGAACCTAACCCTTCGCGGATGACACGGCATTGCGTCTGAGCTCATGAATAGGAAGTTCTCGGCCCTCTGTATCGACCTGAGGCCAGCGAACATTCCAGGCCCATCCGGCCTTCTCAAGGACCCAGATCACGCGAGCCGCCATATCGATCTGATGGGGTAGAACCCCGTGACGAGCACAGGCGGGATCTACGTGGTGGGAATTGTGCCAGCTTTCACCAAACGAAATAATCGCCAACGGCCAGAAGTTGGCAGCGCGATCGCGGCTTGGGAATGGACGGCTCCCCACAACGTGACAGATTGAGTTGACGGACCATGTAACATGATGAAGAACAGCCATGCGTATCACCCCTGCCCAGAAGAACCCTGTCAAGGCACCATTCCAAGTACCAGAAACCATGCCACCAATCACACCGGGAACTAGGAGTGACGCCGCCGCGAATAGCGCGAACAGGCGGCCGATGAGCCGGAGATCCGGATCCGCATCAATGTCCGGGGCAAACCTCCTGCGAGAACTCAGCTCGCCCTTAAGCATCCATCCGAGATGCGCGAAGATGAGTCCCTTGAGCACAGAATTCGCGTCGCTGCCGTAACGCCATGGCGAATGGGGATCGCCTTCGCGGTCGGAAAATGCATGATGCCTTCGATGATTAGCCACCCACTGGACAGGCGATCCCTCGACCGCGAGCGATCCAGCAACCCCCAAGGCTATCTTCAGACCGCGACGAGCCCGAAAGGAGCGATGCGTGAAGCACCGATGATACCCAACCGATATTCCGAGCCCGGTAATTAGGTAGCCGGTGAGCATCATTGCAAGATCGAGAGGCGATATTCCCCAGCCCCACACGAGTGGAATCGCGAGAATAAGAGCAATCAGAGGGCCTACTACGAAGATCCACATCGTAATGTGGGCGGCCCTGGTTTGCGGTGTGTCTAGCATCGGCGCGCTTGCCCTGACCGTCCCGCCTGAGGTGGATCCAGAAACGCTCATAGTGTCTCCCTAACGCAAGCATTAACAACCACTCCTGCAAAACTGCCGCCCAAAACTACTGCATTGGGCGCTCACTCCTTTCGACGCCTTGCCTTGTTGCGCGAGAGGCACTTTAGAAGGTTTGGGTTGTTCTTGACCGGCATCACAACTGAGTAGAAACCCGAACGAACTGGAAAAGTGCATACAGGCCCGGTAAAATTTTGAGGATTCCACCGCCGATATTCGCGATCGGTATACTTCGCCAAGTGATCAGGTCTGTGGCGGCAACTATAAACTGTCCAGTACTCAGACGTCGCTCGTTCCCAGTTCCTGGGCGAGTCAGCAGCCATGACGGGGCGGTATCAGCTACGAAAATAATCACCTGCCTAGCCTCGGAGGGACTTTCACGAGCCTCCTCATCGATAAGGCGCCGCCGTAGACTCTCCTGCACTGATTTGTGAGCTTCCAGCATTCGACTAAAGGACGCCGCAATAATGACAAGGTTGGACAGAACTCCAATAGTAGCCATTGCCATTGAGACCAAAAAAGTCCATTGCGCGCCACGCAAGATGTCGACAATTGCCAGCATTGACAACGCGAAGTTCACGGTGGAAACATAAATTAGCATCAGCATCCCAGTGACAGGACTCCACCCGTAACTGTCGTCGCGCCATCTTGGAACGTATTCGAATGGGATGGCCTCTGGAGGTAGTTTGCGGGTCGCCAACAGGACCACGCCTAGCCTTAGGTACAACCATCCGGCGCGCGTTGCGTAGTAAACCCCTAGCGAGCCAACCAGAATAGCAATTACTGCCATAGCGGGGCGGTGATGGTAGTTGGCCCACCAGCCGTCTCGTAACACTTCGACGTTGGAAATGCCGTACTGGTCCGTGGATGCTAGGATTTCGAACAGATATCCATGACTAATGTATCGTGAATACAGCCAGACCGTTAATGCGATCGACAGAAAAATGTGGAGAGCCCTGAGCGGCGCCTTAAAGTCTATGCTCGCTTCAAACTTTCGGACCAACTTGGCGAGATTCTCCGTAGCCCTCGTCTGCGTGAGAAGACCCGTCACCCTGACTGCATCGACAATCCTTGAAAGGCGCCGACGCAGGAGATGATATGCGACCAACGCGAATGGCGACGTGAAGGTGAACACCATTAGCGGTATATCGGCCAGGAAGGGAACACTGGTGCATGCCGAAGGCCCAGGCGATGGGAGAAAGAAGAGGCTAGCGGCGAATCTTCCGGCGCTATCGCAGGCAGGGCTGTAGGCAACACCGGCTAGGGCCGAGGCTCCAAGCACGGCACCAAAGGTTGCGAGTGGCAGCCCGCCCAGCCATAGGACCTCGTGCCTGACACTCGTTACGATGGCGGGCCAGAATCCGCTTCTCCCACGGATGATCCCTGCCCCAACAAGGCGTATGCGGACTGACTGAACTACGCCATTTCCCCCCTTCAGCAGTTGGGACATTAGACCCATCTTGCTAAAGTCAACCAGTAGGGCAAGACCTCCAATAGTGCGACGTGCAATTGACGTCCAGCGTCTGAGGTGGAGAAGAGTCGGCTTGTCACTCGGTGCCGGTTTCTTGCCGTCCTCCACCGTAGGCTTCACTATGCCCGCGTCCAGAGCTGCAGCGCCTTTGCTACCTCGATAGGACGCTCGATGTGGTGCAAGTGGCTCGAGTCAGATATTAACGTGGACTTCGCATTCGGTTGGTCTTGCAGAAAGCGCATCATATCCCTCGCTCCCACAAGTACGTCACTTTCGCCGAACGTCGCTAAGATTGGGCAGCGCACCTTCGACCACTGACTTTTCGGATCGTATCCGGCTGCGTTGGCGGCCATTAGGAGGAAGCCCTGAGGATTGTGCTGGCTTAGCAAAGCCTTCACTACCGACTCCTTAAGCTGCTTTGGATGTGTTGCGGCCGGCGACAGCAGCCATCGAAAGAGTCCGAGTCGATTTATGAATCTGAGAAATGTAGTACCAAACCTACCCGTCATTGCTAGCAGGTATTGAACTTCGAACGTTATAGCAGTCTGCGGCCACTGGAGTATGCTCGCTATTGGATGCTGCAGCGTGGCTAGTATTGAGTAGAACGGCCCAGCCGCCAAATGCAGTGATATGATTCTGTCGGGGTTCCTGCTGGCCATGTCTAGTGCCATGAAGCCGCCCAAGGAATGGCCCACGATCCGGATCTTCCGATAGCCCAACGAAGAAGCGGTAGCCAAGATCGCTTCGCCGACGCCCGCTAGGTCGAGCCGATCCAGCCTATTCTCCGAATCGCCAAATCCGGGAAGATCGACAATTATTTTGTCGTGTGGGTCAGACGCCATCGACGCTTCTGCAGCAAGCATCGGCGTCCATGTACTCCAATCGGCCGCTATGCCGTGAATGTAAACCGTTCCAACTTTTGATACATGTTTTCGACTAACCCTACTTACAAGTGATCCGTAAGCTGTCTCTGTGGAAACAGTTACAAGATCGAACTTGTCCTGGTCTGCATCTATCTCGAACGGGCAATACTCCAACATCGGCTCCATTCGTACGCTGCGTGTCGCGCGAGCACTTGCCTCAATACCAGCACGCGCTCCAACCTAAAGGTTCCTCAGCGGCAGGGCCCGTCGTTTCTCCTCTAGCGTCTCGGTGATGGCTTGTGTATGTCGTCGGCCGTGAAGTGTTAGCGCGATGGTGGAAATCGCGGCGGGTGTTAGCGGGGTTGGCTTTGCAGCGCAACGGTGGCCGTTTAGGGTCAGAGCAGAGTCCTTGTTGGCGGCCTACCGCTAACGATGTCGATCTCGCGGGTGCCGCGATCGCTGGCAAGGACTTCATGACCACCTCGGCAACGAAACTCCATGGTCCACGAATCGGCCGGACACCGGTAGCAACGCAGGCTCCGCGAGGGAACCACATGAACAGCCCAAGAGCGGTTCATGAAGTGGTGCCATGCTTCGTCCCTCATGCTGTGCACGTCGATCGGTCTCCTCCACACCCATTCCTGCCTCATTCGCCAAGCCGCTCAGCACTTATATAAGCCCCTGATCGTGATCGCGGGTTGAACAAGTACGCGGCGGCCTGTCGTTGGTCCGGATAGAGGAACCTCCCGGTAGGACAGCAGTCGACCGAAGCACGGCCCGCCATCGCTGATTATCCTCTACAAAGCGGGACAGAGCTAGAGATCATTTTGTCAGGAACTCGTGCACACCATCGATCGTGCGCCTCTAGCAGGGGTCCTGATCTCGTCCACTTGGGATGCCTGGTTTGCGTCGGCGGTTGGCGACGGACGCTGTCGATCTGGTGGCGCCCCGTGTGGGGGTGCTGGATGACACCGGGGTTTCCCAAGGACGGCAAGGCTTCTGCGTGTGTTGCTTACTCCCGGCACGCTCGGCAAGATCCCCCACTGCCAGATCGCCATCAGCGTCCATGCGGCGTCCGACACGGCGTCGGCGGTGGTGAACTGGCGACTGATCGTGCCCGAGTCCTGGGACGACACGTGCGTGCCCGGCCCGGACGGCAAGCCCGTGAACTCGCACGCCCGTCGGCTGCACCAACAGCCGGTCACCCTCGACCAGACCGGAGCGGAGAACCACATGTTCGCCAGCAGGTGTTGCCCGCCGAGCGGATCGACCAGATCCGCCGGCGGCGCACAGCGTCGAAGGTCCCGACACTGAGCGGCACCGGCCGAAGTGGCTGATGGTTCTGGAAATGCTCGATGAGTTGGCCGAATGAGGGCTGCGTCCGCCGCTGCGCCGACGCCGGCTACGGCTAGGCCGCCGAGTTCCGCCAGGGCCTGACCGAACGCGGCATCAGCTACATCGTGGCGACCACGTCGAGCACCAGCGCTCAACCCGGCGACGCCTATCCCGTCGAGGTTCCCTACACCGGAGTCGGCAAGCACCCCACACCGAACTACCCCACCCTGCTCGCCACCTGAAGGACCTCGCCCTCGCCCACGCAAAAAGCTTGGTGCGCTGGCGTGCCCGGCTACCCGCACCCGGCCGCGGCCCGAACCGGCCTGTCGCAGAGCTGTCCGGGCACTTCTTCGCCCTGCGGGTGCGCCCCGCCGGCCGGGCCAGCCGACGCGGCCGCACTGCGGCGACGACGGTGTCCTGCGCGAATGCTGGCTGCTCACGTTTGAGTTCCTTGTCAGCTTCCTTGGAGCGTCGGTAGATCCGTTCGAGATCCCCGATCAACTCCGCGGCGACCCGCCGTCGGGCTTTGCCGACCGCGTCACGCGGCCGGACCGCGGCCAGCAACGCTTTGGCCTGAGCGGCGGACAGATTCTTCTTTGCCCCACCCGCAGTCAGGTCCAGCAGCAGTTGGTGCAGCTGGGACACCATCCGGGTGTGGTCCTCACCCAGAGACCGACGCCGGTCGGCCGGAATCGGGTCCGGTGTAGGCCTGGCCTTGGTATGGGCGGACTTCACTCGGCCTCGACGCGGTGCTGGATCCAGTGCTTCTCCATCCAGGCGATGTGACCGGGTTCGGGCGTGATCGCGAGCCGCTGGCCGTCCAGAGTCGCGTAGCCCTGGTACGCGAGCAGGTCCTCACGCAGGCTGATTGTCAGGGTGTTCGGGTCGACGGCGATGTCTCCCTGGTCGAAGAGGCGGTGGAGGTCACGCCTCATGAGCAGTCCACCGTCGTCGTGGTGCAGACCGACTGCGGCGTAGCTGTAGAGGTGCGCGGCCTCCAGCGCAGCGGCGGGACCGGGTCCTGTGAACGCGCAGACGGGTCCCATGGTCGCGAGCAGGCGTCGCCTGAACTCGCGTTGGCCTACCCGTACGCGGACCCGCACCTGCCGGTGGCCGTCCCTGCCCGGCCGCTGCTGGGCGGTCGACGTGTGGAAGGCTGCGACGGCCCGTGATCTACCGACGTTCTCCAGTGCCTCGAGGAATGCGTCCCATCGCAGTGCCCGCATGCTGAGTTGGGAGCGTGGGGAGACGCAGAGGGCGCGCAGGGTCTGGCCGTCGAGGCAGCCGCCGAGGTCGATCCAGTTGGCGTCGTGGCGGGTGCGGAAGGTTTCTACGCGTGCGACCCGGGTGGAGGCGGTCTCGAACGTGTCCGAGCACGGGAAGCAGCGGAACTGCGGTGACTGTCGCTTGCGTCGCTTGATGTTCGCGCCGTTGCACCGTGGGCAGCGGTAGAGAATCTTCTCGGCAGAGCCTGTTTCGATGGCCTCGATCAGGGAGGCACCGATGACGGCTTTCTTGTCCCACAGGACGATCCTGTCGCCGACTGCGACGGTACGGGCGTTCGGGACGGTGTCGTCCCAGCTGTAGTGCACGTCCGGGTCGTCGTCGTACCCATCGTTGCCGCCGTGTTGCCGGTCTGCTCCGGTGGCCAGCATCAGCCATGCGTTCGGCGGGTCGTCGACGGGGCCCATGGACGTACCTTTCTTCCGGTGTTCGCGGATCTTGTGCATCCCGGTCAGGCCCGGTGTCCTCCGGGGGCCGTGGGCGACTCGTCCTCCTGACCTCCGGTCGTCTGCGGAGGGGTGTCTCCCCACCGCACCCCCTGACAGCAGACCGTCGGGGCCTGCTGTCAGGGGGTGTAGTCCGAGAGGTCGAGCAGTTCCTTCGGTAGCGCCTCGACGATTGCCGGTTCACCTGTTCCCCGGTACACGAAGGTCAGGTCGCGCCGCGCGCGGGTGATGAGTACATACATGCCCATCCGTACATGGTCGTTGGTGATGTCACCGGGGACGTGCTGGAGTTCGGGTGCGAAGACCGCGTCGAACTCCAGGCCTTTCACACTCTGCCAGGTGATGAGCTTGATGCCCGGGCCGCTGAAGGCGGGGTCCGAGAGGCCCTCGGCGCGGGCGCCGCTGACGTAGCCCTGTACGGGGTTTACGGTGCGGCCGCGCAGCTGGTGGTGGTAGCTGAAGACGTCCCTGGCGCGGTGCAGGATGACGCCGATGGTGCTACTAGGGTGCTGCTTCTCGTGCCGCAGCAGGTGGTCGGCCACCTCGGATGTCTGGTCGACCCTGAGCAGGCGGGGTGTGGGGCCGTCCGGCAGTGTGTCCGCGGTGCCGTCGCCGGTCTGGAAGTGGTCGGCGAGGGCGCGGATCTGACGGCTGTTGCGCACACTGCGGGGAAGCACGACCGGATCGCCTGTTGTTGCCGCGGCGGCGATCTCGCGGATGGTGCTCTGCCGTTGCCCGATGCGTTGGTTCTCGTCGGCGAAGACGCTCACGGACGAGGCGAGGGCGCCGAGTGCGACGTAGAACGCGGGCGGCATGTCCTGACCCTCGTCGACGACGAAGTACGGTCGTTGTTCAAAGGCAGGTGGCTCGTTCATGATCCGGGTGAGGCAGGCCATCCAGTCGATCTCGTATCGTTCGAGCATCGGAGGGCTGCGCCGGTAGTGTCCCTGCCAGAATGCGAACATCCATTTGTGGTAGGTCGTAGCGATGTCCGCCGTGCCGATCTGCGCCACTGCGGTCCGCGTGTAGGCCGAGAGCACCTTGCTGTACATGAGCATCACCGTCGGTCTGCCCGACCTGTGCAGGGCAGCGGCCCGGTAGATCGCGGTGACGGTCTTGCCTGTTCCCGGGCCTCCGGTGACGAGATGCGACTGTTCGAAGGGGAGGGCGAGCACGTCGCGCTGGGCGGGACCGAGCCGGGTGATCGGGGGTAGCTGGAGTGTCATGCCGTACCTGCCTGGGCGGCAATGAGCTCGGCCAGGGGTTCCCGCATGAAGCCGTACCCGTCGTCGATGACGAGAGTGCGGTCCAGCAGCACGTTGCCCATCGTGCAGCTGGTTTCGGGGACCAGGGCGCAGGCGTGGCAGGCTGCCATTGACAGTCCGGCGGGGCCCTGCGCGGTCGATTCGCGGCACACGGGATCCAGGGAGCACCAGCGGGCGGTGGCGAGAGTGGCGGCGACCGTCGTGACCAGCCGCTCCGCTTCACCGGCGCGGGCAAGTCCGCCGAGAGTGCCTTCGACGTCGCCCGCGGCGGTGTAGATGAGTATCCCAGCCATCGATGTATCGGCGCCCGGCGTGTTGGCGTAGATCCTCTCGCGCAGCGAGGAGGAGGGGTAGCCGGCGTCGAAGGCCAGTTGGCGCATCAGGAGGTGGGCCAAGGTGTGCAGCAGGACGAGCCGTGGAGTGGGAGTGGCCTCGATCCACCTGGCGTGCATGCTGCCGGTGAAACGCCTGTGCAGCGTGTTCGCCTGCCTCACGACCGGCGTCTGGAGCTCCCAGCGGCGGAGGTTGTCCTCGTCGAGGACGAGGAAGATGCCCTCGCCGTAGACCTCGACGGCAGGCAGGGAGCTGCTGCGGGCCCCGAGGTCGGCCGGGATGCGGGTGTCCATGGTGTGGCGACGGAAGCCCCGCAGGACCCGGACCTCCCGTAGCCGGTCGACCAGGATGATGTCGGATATCAGCCGCCTGAGGCGGTCGACGACGGGGTCGAGTGCCCCGTGCCCCGCGGGAGCTGGGAAGGGCGTGGGCCGGGTGATGAAGCGGTCGTCGGGATGGTGTTCGTCGCGCGGGTGGGTCAGCGCCTTCCATTCGCGCTCCGCGAGGTCCTCGGAGGTCTCCGAGTCGGCGTCGGTGACGGTGGCGCCGAGACGGTCGTTCAGGATGGCGACCACCTGCTTCTCGGTGACGTTCTCCTGTTCCGCGACGAAGCTGATCAGGTTGTCGCGCATCGGGCCTTCGGGGTCCTTGTGCAGCAGCACGAAGTAGGGATTCTGTTCGACTCGCGCCGCGGTGCCGCCCCAGACGACCCAGTCGGAGTCGGGGGGCAGGTCGATCGCGGATCCGGTGTCGGGGAAGTAGACGCTGGAGGCGCCCCGCTGCAGGACGACGGGCGTCTGGTCGCAGGTGACCGCCTCGGAGTCCCGTTGCCACGGCTGCCGGCCGCGGCAACGGATGCCGATGCGGGTCAGGGCGTGTGGCGAGGTGAGGTCGGACAGGTTCCTAGCGGCCCGGCAGGTCCGGCACCGGACCTGGAGGGACTCCAGTCCGCCACCCACCGTGGTGAGGTGCTCGAACTGCAGCTCGGGGCGGCCGCACTGGCGCTGCTCACGTCCCTGCCCACCGCCGGAGTGGGCCCACTGGACCCAGGGCACGTCGTCGAGGTGGCCGTTGCCGCACACTTCGACGAATCGCATGGGAACCAGCTGGGGTCCTCTTCTGCAGTGGGTGCACTGGGGGGCCTTGCCGGCGCGTTCCCGGCGGACGCTCCAGTGGGTCATGGTGCGGCAGGTGCCGCAGAACAGCCACTGGGGGAACCGGTAGTAGGGCAGTCTGCCCTCGTTGTGGGCCGGGGGCAGGCGCAGCTCGTCCACCCCGAAGTGAGCAGCGACGCGTGGGGCGTTCAGTGTCGTGCGCCGGCCCTTCCAGCGGGTCACGTCCTCGGCGACGAAGGATTCGCCGAGCATGTCGACGATCGCTCCCACGCCGAACGGTGACAGTGCCTGCATGCGTCGCAGCCGACGGTCGGTCACTTGTCCTCTCCCCTCACGGACATCCGGGCCTCCGTGTCGACGTTGCGCATGGAATCGAGGGTCGGCCAGCCCGGTCCCGGGACATCGAACTTCCTCAGCAGCTGGATGCGTTCACGTCCGCCGCCGGTGTAGGTCAGACCGCCGAGAGGGTGGGCACGGTCGACGAGTCCGGCCCAGTGTTCCTCGAGCCGTTCTACGTGTCGGGCGACGTCGTCGGCCTCGTGTGGGTCGGCGGCCCGGGCACGTGCGATGAACTCCTGGACGAGGGTCCGCCAGGCGGGGTCGTCCGGGTCGAACGCGGCGGCGTCCCGGTCGTCGCGCCAGGTGTGCGCGTGGCGGGCGAGGATCACCAGGCCGGCATGCAGGGCCCGGGTGCGGGCCGGCACCGAGAACGGGGTGACGGAGGTCGGTTCGACGGCCCGGTAGAGGGAGGTGTGGTAGGGGATGAACGATTCGTAGTGCGAGCGGTCACGGGGCTTGGATGGGGAGTACAGGGTGACCACCAGGCCGGGTTGGCGCCGCCCGACCCGGCTCGAGGCCTGGATGTACTCGGCGGTGGTCTTGGGCTGGCCGACGACCAGCATGAGGCCGAGTCGAGGCACGTCGACGCCGACGGAGATCATGTTCGTGCTGGGTACGAATGACACCGCTCCGGTCTGGCCCCGTTGCAGGAACAGCCGTTGCAGGTGGCGGGGGATGTCGGCCGGGGGAATGTTGCTGGTGAGCTCCATGATCTCACCGTCGTCGAGGTGACGCCGGTCGTCCTCGGCGGGTGCGATGACTCCGAGGCGGGCGGGGATGTCGTCGTGCGCCAGGGTGACCGTTTTGCCGAGTTCCCGCAGACTGTTGTGGTAGGCAACGAGGGTCCAGTAGGCATCGGCGGCCTGCGGACCGAGGGGTAGCTCGACAGGGGCGTTGAGCATGGCCGCGGACAGGTGCACCATCGCCGTCAGGGGGGTGTGGCCCTGCGGCATGACGCCGGCGTAGAGCCGGCCGGGCCGGCTGTGGTCCGACCGGACGAAGTAGGAGTCGTCGGCGTCGAGGCCGGAGGGCGGGAAGAGGGCTATGGGACGTCCGAAGACGCCGCGGGACTGGGCGTCGGCGCGACGGATCGTGGCCGTCGAGGCGACGATCTTCGGGCGGGTGCCGTGGCGGGTCATCGCCACGTCGAAGGCCGCCTCGTAGAGGCCGACGACGGTGCCCAGCGGCCCGGAGATGAGGTGGAACTCGTCCTGGATGATCAGCGCGGGGCCGGGGTCCGGCCCGGCACCGATGAACGCCCCCGCCCGCGGTTCGCGGGTGAACCGGGCGAACTTGTCCACGGTGGCGACCAGCAGGGTCGGCGGGTCGGTGTAGAGCGCGTCGTCGACCGACGAGACCGGCAGGGAGGTGTGGAAGTCGCAGGAGGCGTTGGGGCAGTTCATGCGGAAGCTGTTGTTGTCCGCCTTCACCCCCCATGCCTGTTCTGGGGCATCGCCTGACGGGAGTATCCGGGTACCGCACCAGGGGCACCCGTCGACCTGGAAACTCTTGGTCGTGGGCTCCCGGTTCCTGATGGTCTCCAGCAGTTCGACGGCGTCGGCGAACCTGTTGGGGCTGTTGTTGCCACCCACCCAGATTCCGATCGTGACCGGTCGGGTACCGAGTTCGTCCTGGTGCTCGCGGCGGATCAGTTCACTGGCGCAGATCAGGGTGGCCGCCCGCTGGAACTGCTGCGCAGTCAGCAGCCGCAGGGTGTAGCGGGTGATGACGGTGGTGCCCGCCCCTGCGTCGCCGAGCGTCAGGCGGCGGTGGAAGACGGTGAAGGCCACCAGACCGAGGTACGCCTCGGTCTTTCCGCCACCGGTGGGGAACCAGATCAGGTCCACGAGATCCCGGTCCTCGTGGCCGGTGTCCACGACCGAGGGCAGGGACAGGAGGATGAACGCCAGCTGGAAGGGCCGCCAGCGTCGTCCCGGGTCGTCATAACCCGGTGCCGCCGGGACCGGCTCGTCCCAGTCCCGGCCGGTGGCGGCGAACGGGGGGCCGCTGCGGACCATCTGCATCAGCATCGCCCTGTTCGCCAGGACGAAGGCCCGTCGCGCGGTGGGGTCCCGCTGCAGGAGCAGCACACCTTCACGCATCCGTGCCCGGGCCCGGTCTATGCGCTCCAGGAGCCGGTCCGCGGCAGCGGCGAGAGGTCGTGCGACCTCATGGCGGCGGGCGTGGATCCCGCGCGCCCAGTCGTCGTAGTTGTCGACGAAGGTGAGTAACCTCCCGGTGACCTCCGCCGTGTTCCGTTCCAGCCCGGCGAGGTAACGGAGGCCCAGTGCCTCCTTGTCGCCGGTGAGGTCGAACGCGACGTCGGGGACGACGTGGCTGGGCACGAACGTGGTCTGCACCGACGTGGCGTGGTCGCCCTGCGCCTCCCAGGTCGCGGCGGCGCCGTGCCCGAGGGCGAAGACGGGGATCTTCCGGTAGAGCAGCGCCAGCTCTTCCTCCTCCTGGTCGACGTGCAGGCGCAGCGTGGACGGGTAGGGGGTGATGACGGCGTCGACCGGGCTGCACCGGAGGCTAACCTGGAGCAGGCAGTCGGAGGGCTCCAGTCTCCCGTGTTCCGACAGGGTGCGCCTGTTGACGAGGGACACGGTGACGAGCGCCCCTCCACCGAAATCGCGCCAGACTACGTTGACGCAGGCGTCCCCGTCGAACAGGGACTTCCTGTTCTGCCGTCCGGTCGAGGGGGGTTCGACGTACACGGCTTCGTCGCCGGTGGCCGCCAACGACTGACGTCGCCACTTCTGCCGGTCCTCCCGCAGGTACCGTCCGGCCGTCACCTCGATGCGCAGGGTGGACCGGGTGCTGGTGACAAAGCTGAGACCCACCGAACTCGGCAGCATCTGTCCCGCCAGCGCCACCGGGTCCTCGTCGGCGTCCGTCCCGTCGGCGGATCCGGGCACCGGGGCGTCGTCGGCGATGTCGTCGCCGTCGCCAGCGTCGACGGACGCCTCGCGGGGAAAGAGGATGCCGGCGAGGTACCGGCGGTCGGGTCGCTCCGTGAGGACCTCCTCTTCGCCGTTCCAGGGGCCCGTCAGCTGGCGACGGAGGTATTCCAGGACGAATGTCCGTTCCTCGGCGCCGGTCGGGTCGGTCGTGATGCTCACCGGTCGTCCTTCCGTTGTTGCGTCCGTTCCGCGGTGGCCAGCCAGAGTCCGACTCTCGCGCGTGTCATCCCGACGTAGAGACCGCGGTTCTGTCGGGAATCCACTGTGCCGACGTCGGCCAACAGGACGAATCTGCTCTCGAGCCCTTTGAAGTCCTCGACCCTGGCGAACGCGACGCGTCCCCGGGTGGGTCGCCGGAGCGTCTGCAGGTCGAGCACGTCGACACGGTGCCGCCACCGGGCCGGGAGTTCCGCGAACAGGGACTCCTGCAGCGGCAGCGGTGACAGCAGGATGATCTCCGAGGTCGGTATCCCGTTCTCGTGCAGCCGGTCCAGCTCGGCCCCGGCCGCGGCGGCCCGCCTGGCCCGGTCGGGCTCGCTGACCAACACCACCTCGGGTCCCTCGCCGGCGGACGAGACACCGGTGTCCGCTCCGGTCATCCGCTGTGTCGAGGTGACGATCTGCCGCGTGTTACGGCAGTTGTCGCGTAGCAGCAGCTCGGCGGGCCGTAGCGACCTCAGGTAGGCCAACGCCTCGTCGTCGCAGGAGCCGACCAGTCCCCGCTGGTTGTTGCTGTCGAGCAGCAGGTACCAGCTGCCGTCGGTCAGACCACCCACGAGCCGGCTGTCCAGGTACGACAGGTCGGTGAAGTTGACGACGTCCTGGGCCTCGTCGACCACGACGACATCGAAGGCACCGTCGGTGCCGGCCGGCAGGTTGGCGAACGGAACGACATGGACGTCCTGCATACCGGGCTGGTGCCGAACGAATCCGGCGACAACCTGGCTGCGGCAGGTGAACAACGTCCGTTTGCCGTCCGCCGCGGAGCGGCGGCACAGTTCTGCGGCGAGCATGGTCTTACCCGTCCCCGCGCCGCCCTCGACGAGCAGCCGCGGGTTGCGCTCGACACTGTCGAGGGTGCGGTACTGGCCGGCGGTGAGGGCGACGAGGTCGGCCTCCGCGTCCGTGACGATCTGGCGCAGGGTGGGCACCGCGTCGAAGTCGGGACGCAGGGCCTGCAGGATCTCCCGCAGGAAAGGTTCCTCGAGCGTGGCCTGACGCCCCCCGGGCTTCGCCCGCCAGTAGTCCGCCATCCGGTTGAGGCCACGGTGCAGACCGTCCGTCCGGTCGAGCTGCCGACGGTCGATCAGGTTTTCGTCGTCCCATTCCACCGGGGTCTGTTCGGGTAACTGACAATCGGGGAACACGACGGCGTACCCGACGGTGACCCGGCGCATCGCCTCACGGCCGAGGCGGTCCTCGAGGCGCCGCTGCAGGGTGAACATGGCGCTGGACGCCTGGGCGAAGGGGCTCTCCCGGCGTCGCCGCTCCGTACCGGCGCGGTCGACGTGGGTCCAGATGCCGTTCGTGCAGCTGACCCGTCCGCCCTTGACCTCGAGTACATACACACCGCGCCGTCCCGCAACGACGAAGTCGATCTCGCTGACGCGCTTCCAGCCGTGTTCAGGCAGATTGAGGCTGTGCAGCGCGAAGCTCCATCCCTCATCCACGAGTTTGAGATGTCTGTGTATCCGAGCCTCGGCGGCGCTTCTCACTGACGGGGAAATCACCTCAGGAACCATCCGCACCCGGCAGATTGTGCACGATGGAGCCCCGGTACGCCTTACCGATCTTCGGTCGTCGGGAGCGAGACTGTCCGGTATGGATGCTCCGACCGACGATGAAGTTGTCGAGACGTGTGTGAAGCTGCTAATGGCGCACGTCCGTGACGGTACTGTGCGGGCACGCGAGGTGGACAGCGTTCTCGGTCTCGTCGGGGAGGCACGTCCCGCCCTCCGGCAGCAGGTCGTCGCCAGGGTGACCGGCCTGGATGTGGACATCCTCGAACCGGAGGACGCCGGGACATCCGCGGACGATGGGCCGGCGGGGGCGACCGACCCGGCACTCATCGAACGGAGTACCTCTGAGGCGCGTCTGCTGCTGCACAGGGACCGGAGGGCCTCCCGCCCCTGGGACCGGCTGCTGACGGCGTCCGAGGAGGTCGGCCTGGCACTCCTGCTGCGCGGGGACCGGTACCTGCCGCACGAGGAGGTTCCGAACGGCTACCGGGCGGGTCTGGACGCGGCTGACGAACGGGCTCGGGCGTTTGACGCAATGGTGCTGCACAACCGTCGGCTCGTCGAGGCCGTCACCAGCAGATACGCGGGGCATGGACTGGATACGGAGGACCTCGGCCAGCACGGCGTCATCGGTCTGATGCGGGCGGTGGAGCGGTTCGACCTTACCCGCGGCCTGAAGTTCTCCACCTACGCGGTCTGGTGGATCCGTCAGGCCGTGACGAGAGCGGTCGCCAACGAGGGCCGCGTCATCCGCCTGCCGGTACACAAGGTGGACCAGGTGCGTCGGGTGGTGGCCGGCAGGGACCGGCTGCTGGCCCTTTCCGGGCGGGCGACGGTGTCGGAAATCTGTCACGAGGTCGGTCTCGAACCGGAGACGGTTCTCGAGTGTTTGACGCTGCACGCCGGTATGACGTCGTTGGATCTGCTCGTCGGTGACGGCGCCACGCGGCTGGCCGAGTTTGTCACCCCGGACCGGGACGCCGTGCGGCCGGACGTCGTGGCGCAGCGACGGGAGACGATGACCATCCTCCGTGCCTCGTTGGCGGATCTCCCTCCACGGTCGGCGGCGATCCTGGGTTGGCGGGCCGGTGTCGGCACGGGCGAACCGCTCACCCTCGACGAGATCGGACGCCGGCTCGGGATCAGCCGGGAGCGTGTGCGTCAACTGGAGAGGAGTGCGCTGCCCCGGTTGAGGGAGCGGATGAGGGCCCGTCTGGGTGACGCCGTGCCCGAAGCCACGGAAGCCGTGTGTTGACCCGGGTCGGACAGCGGCGGCGGATCCGGCGGTCGGCCCCCGAGATCGCCGGGAAGGCGGCAGCCGGGCGGTCATGGGGAGTCGGCGACACCCATCTCCCGGGCCGGTCGGAGCCGGTATCCCCGACAGCAACAGGCAACACCCTGGGTGTGCAGCCGAATTCACAGTGTCACTGCCGCAGGGGTGTGGGGCGCCCAGCGGTGTCCCTACCCTCCCGCCGGACCCGGGACCGATGATCGGACCGGCCGGGACGGAGGGTTCCGGCCCTCATCGACGGCCCCGACAGGCGGGACACCCCCGCTCGGGTGCCGCGCCGCCACGACAACCATCCGCGCGGGACCGGAACCCGGAGACGATGCCGTGAACGTCGGAGCGGTAGCGTTTCCGGCGATGACGCGCCGCCCCACTGCTCTCAACGCCGCCGTGTCGGCGCAGATGAGCCGGATGCCACGGTCACGGACCAAGCCCGAGATGGCCCTGCGGCGGGAACTGCACCGACGTGGCCTCCGGTTCCGGGTGAACCATTCCGGTCTGCCGGGCAGGCCGGACATCGCCTTCACGCGGGCACGACTGGCGGTGTTCGTCGACGGCTGCTTCTGGCACCTGTGCCCCGACCACGCGGTGCTGCCGAAGAACAACGCCGCTTGGTGGCAGCAGAAACTGCACCGCAATGTGCAGCGCGACCGCGAGAAGGACAGGGCGTTGGAAGCGCTCGGCTGGACCGTGCTGCACGTGTGGGAACATGAGGATCCGGTCGCGGCGGCGGATGTCGTCGAGCAGCACTGGCGGGCACGGCGCCGGTCAGGTACCGCCGCGCCGACGGTTCGGTGAGGCGAAGGACACCTGTGGCATCCTGGTCCTCCTTCAGGACGTGAGCGGAGGTCTCGATGCCGGACCGGGTGTGGTACGACGTGTCGCCCTCGGCCGCGCGGCTTACCGGGTCACTGCGCGACATCGGGTACGACTTCCCGACAGCGGTGGCGGACATCGTCGACAACAGCGTCGCCGCCGGCGCCACACGCATCGATGTCACGGTCGAGTTTGCCGGACAGAACTCCCGTGTCGTGATCGCTGATGACGGCCACGGCATGTCCGCCGGACAGCTGACCGAGGCTCTCCGGTTCGGGAGCCGACGTTCATACCGACCCGGTGAACTCGGCCGGTACGGCCTCGGTCTCAAGACCGCCTCACTGTCACAGTGTCGGAAGCTCACCGTCGTCAGCCGCAGCAGCCGGCCATCGGCGCGGACGCACGCCCGACAGCTGGACCTTGACCTCGTGGAGGAATGGGACCAGTGGATCGTGGTGGCTCCGCCTTCGCAGGATCACGTGGCCCGTCACGCACGGCAGTGGCTGGCCGAGGGCCCCGGCACAGTGGTCGTCTGGCAGGCGCTCGACCGTGTACTGCCCGAGAAACGCCCCTCGGGCGGCTGGGCCCGTCGACGCCTGGAGTCCATGGCGGCACGGACCTCGCAACACCTCAGCATGGTGTTCCACCGGTTCCTGGAAGGCACCGGTGGAGCCGCACCGCTGGTGATCTCCGTCAACGGCCAGAAGCTGCAACCGTGGAACCCGTTCGCCCCGCAGGAGTCGCACACCTACGAGCTGCCCCGCAAGCAGTTCGAGATCGAGACGGAGGGCGGGTCGGGACTCGTGCATCTCCGACGGTTCGTCCTGCCGCCGCGTGACCGTTTCTCCTCCGTGGCGGAATTCGAACGTCAGTCCGGGCCCCTGAACTGGAACCGGCAACAGGGCCTCTACGTCTACCGCTCCCAGCGGCTGGTGCAGTGGGGCGGATGGGGTGGGATCCGGGGAATCGACGAGCATACGAAACTCGCCAGGGCCGCACTGGATTTCGACAACGATCTCGACACCGCCTTCAACATCAATGTCGCCAAGATGCGCGTCAGTCTGCCGGCCCAGTTGCGGCAGATCCTGGAGGCACCGGTCAATGAGCTGTGCATCCTGGCCAACGACGCCTACCGCAAGAGCCCGCGGCGCCCGACGCGACCGGTGCCCGCGGATGTGGACGTGTCACCCGAAGTGCGGGCGGCCACGCACGCAGCCGCCACCGCCGGCCTCGCCCTGCGCATGGCCGCGATGCAGGCCGACCAGTGGGCGGCCTGGGAACGCATCGAGGCGGTGCTGCGCGAGCAGTTCCCGGACGTCGGGCAACTGCTCGGCTTCGATGACCGACCGGATCTGCCGGTTCAGAACAGCTGAGGCTGGTCGGTGCGCGCTCCCGCACACTTCTTGACCAGCGGACACTGCTGACACAAGGGCTCCACCGGGCGGCACAGCGTGTTGGCGAGCTCGATCAGACCCAGGTGGGCGGCGCGGGCATCGCTGTCGATGCCGATCATGCGTGCGATCTCCAACCGGCCGTCGGTGAGGCGGTTCCGCCGGTCGACCGGGTGACCGCTGAACCGGGCGGCGACCCTCAGCACACCCTTGATCACGAGGACGGGTTCCTCGGACTCGTCCTCGGTACCGGCGGGCACGACCAGGACGGCGAGGTCCGCGACCGAGTCGTTGAGGCCCGGGACCCGCCGCAGGGAGTCGTCATCGCGCAGCACCTTCGGATCGTCTGCCAGTCGCTGGGCGAGTTCGATGACGGTCCCGGCCCGGTTCGCCCGGGAGATGAACCCACCGGTGCGGCGCAGGTTCTCCTCGGCGGACACGGTGTCCTGGGGCTGCCGCCAGTTACGCAGCAGGGTCCACACCTTGCGCATCACCTCGGGGTGGGCGCGGTCGAGCAGAATCTCGGCCTGAATCACCTGCCACCGCGTCTCCGCGCGCAGCCAGGGAATGCCGCTGACCTGACCCGACTCGAACCACGTCGACAGCGCCGAGGCGACCTCCCGCGTCGACACGGCCGCCGGCCGGGGGTGGTCCACCGCCCGGCGGACCGCCCGGGACAGGTGCTCCCCGAGCAACGGCGGTACCGCGTTGCCGATCTGCTTGAACGCCGCCGACGGTGGGCCGGCGAACCGGAACCAGTCGGGGAACGTCTGCAGCCGGGCTGCCTCACGCACAGTAATCGTGCGGTTCTGCTGCGGGTGGATGTACCAGTAGCCGTCCTTGGCGATGTGCGCCGTGATGGTGCGCGACAGGTCGTCGCCGTCCAGACGTTTGTACTTGTCGTCGAAAATGTCGTCCCGGTACCGCTTGACCTCGTCGGGCAGGTCCGAATAGCGGGTCGTCGGTCCCATCATCTCGAAGGCCCGCAGGTCGTCGTCCCGTACCGGACGGGTGATGTGGTCAAAGACCTTGTGCGCGTCCCGGTCCGGCACCCCGGCCCGCATCCGCTGCTGGAAGCCGGTCACCGGCGTGCCGTACGGCGCCCAGCCCTCGGCGCCCCCTTCCGGACGCCAGCCGCCCTCCACCTCCGGCAGGTCGCCGATCGCGTTCCACACGGTGACCCGCTCAGGCCGCTCCTCGGGCCAGTCGAAGGCGACGCCGTCCCGCAGACCGACCAGGATGAGCCGCTGTCGGAACTGGGGAACCCCGTAGCGGAAGGTGTCGACCGCCTTCTCCTCCACCGCGTAACCGAGGGACTCCAACTCGTGGACCATGGTCCGGAGAATGAACATCTCCTTGTCCAGGGCCATGTCCGTCACGTTCTCCATCAGCACGGCCTGCGGCCGGGCCAGCCGGATGACCTCCAGGAACGAACGCCACAGGTCCCGCCGCTCGTCGTAGGGGTCACGCAGACCGTGGCGCACCTTGTGTCGGATCATCGACCGGCCGGCCTTGGAGAACGGCTGGCACGGCGGTCCGCCGGCCAGAAGCTCCACACCGGCCTCCCGTACGAGGTCGGCGACCTGGCGGATCCGCGCCGGTTCACCGAGATCCCAGTTGACGCTGAGACCACCGTGGTGGTGCCGGTGGGTCTCGACCGCCTCCGGGTAGTGGTCCACGGCCAGCACGACCCGGTAGCCGGCGTTCTGCATACCGAGACTCAGACCGCCGGCCCCACTGAACAGGTCCGCCGCCAACCGCTGTCCCTCCCGGCGGGCCGCATGGGCGTACCGCAGCAGCTCGTCGGCGTCAGCGACAGCATCGGGGTGGGGCGCCAACTGCACAAAGGGCCCGCGCACCAGTCTGACCTGGTACTTCCCCCGTCTGGCGACGGGTTCAACTGCGGTGGGTTCTGCGTCGGCGCGGTCGGTCACGTGCACGAACGTTACCGGCGCCGGCGCCGGCAGCGCAGCCTGGCCCGGATGGACGGGTGACGGTGGCTTCCCGCCGGGAGAACCCTCCGGGGAGTCGGATCGGTGGGCGGCACCGACGTCTCGGCGCGTCCGGCCCGACCGACCGGACGATCGAGTCGTCTCCACGGGCGGTGACATCACGCAGTCATGCTGTATACGTGTTTACCGAACATCGCTCTGTTTCAGCGGGGCACATCGAAGCAACACCATGACGGAAGGGCGGCGATGCAACGGATCAGCGACGAGGACCTCAACGACCTCGTCGAACAGATCGCCAGTTCCGTGTACGGCAACAGGACACTGCCGGCGATCCGGCGCAGTCTCGGGAAGTTCGTGCCCGCCCACATCCTCGACGCCGCCATTCTGGAATACCAGACACGTGCCGGCCGCCCCCGTCACCTGCACGAACCCCGAGTCCTGACCGGTGACACGGCCCAGCCGCAGCCGTGGTACATCCGCCGCTCCGACGATGCCTTCTGGCCTGCCCTCGAACGCCGTCTGAAAGAGTCCGGTCTGGACGAAACCCCGCTGACCAGCATCGACAACGCCTCCAGCAAGGTCGTCTCACTGGTTCCCCCACCCGGCAGGAAACAGTTCAACAGCCGCGGGCTGGTCCTCGGACATGTCCAGAGCGGCAAGACGACCAACTTCATGTCCGTAGCCGCGAAACTGTGCGACACCCGCTACCGGTTCGTGGTGGTCCTGTCAGGGATCACCGACAACCTGCGGGCGCAGACGCAGGAGCGGCTCGAGGAGATGCTCGTAGGCGACGACCGGGGTCGCTGGCACCTCCTGACCGACAGGGAGACCGACTTCGACGACAGACAGTCCCGTAACGCCGCGAACCTGCTGAGCAACCCCGACCAGCGTCTGCTCGCGGTGGTGAAGAAGAACCCCTACCGGCTGCGTAAGCTCGCCCGCTTCCTGGAGGCCGCGGGAACCATCCTTCAGGACTGTCCCATCGTGGTCATCGATGACGAGGCCGATCAGGCCAGTATCGACGTGGGAGCCCGGGGACGACGCTCGACCATCAACCATCTGATCCGCCGCATCCTGAGCAAGCCCAAGGTCGCCTACGTCGCCTACACGGCGACGCCGTTCGCGAACCTGCTCATCGATCCGACCGTGCCCGACGATCTCTACCCCGCCGACTTCATCGTCGATCTGTCCCCTCCCGATGACTACTTCGGCGCCGAGCGGCTCTTCGGCCGTGACCTGCTCGCCTACGACACCGGGTCCGTCAACCGCGGGATGGACGTCGTCCGTACGGTGCCGGACGACGAGGTCCCCCTCGTCCGGCCACCGGGCGCCCGCGCCGGCTTCGGGGACTGGACACCTACCGTCACCGACAGTCTCGCCGACGCCGTCCGCTGGTTCGTCCTGGCCACCGCCGCCCGCCGCTGCCGCGACGGAGGCCCCGCCGACTCCACCATGTTGATCCACACATCGATGCGCGCCACCGCCCACCAGCGGACCGCCGAGGTCGTCAGGGCGTTCCTGAAGGACCTCGACAACTCCTGGTCGGACACGGACACCACGGTGCGGGACCGGCTCCGCCGGCAGTGGGAGCAGGAGACGACCCGGGTACCCGCCGCCGGCCTCGCACGCCGGACCGTACCGTGGTCGCAGCTGTGCGAGCGGGTTCCGGGCGTCCTGGCCGACATCGACGTGATGGTCGACAACTATCAGTCCGATGTCCGACTCACCTACGGCGAACGGCCGGTCACCGCCATCGCCATCGGCGGCAACACACTGTCCCGGGGGCTGACCCTCAAAGGTCTGATCTGCAGCTACTTTGTTCGGGCCGCCTCCGCATACGACACCCTGCTGCAGATGGGCCGCTGGTTCGGCTACCGCCGGGGGTACGAGGACCTGCCCCGGATCTGGATGACCGAGGAACTCGCCACGTGGTTCGTCGACCTTGCCACCGTCGAAGCCGAGATCCGCCAGCAGATCCACCGGTACGAGACCGAACACAAGACACCCCGGGAGTTGGCGGTGATGATCCGCAAACACCCGGCCATGGCGGTGACATCGGCCGCGAAGATGCGCGGGGGCATCACCGTCCGCTACAGCTTCGGGTCCCAGGTCATGCAGACCATCAAGTTCCAACACCTCGACCGGGACTGGCTACAGCACAACATCGACGCGGCCGGGCGTCTGCTGACATCGGCCGGTGCCCTACCGGGGGTCCGCGAGGTACCGGTGCGCGCCGGCCGCACCGCGCTGACCGGCGTACCCGCATCGCGGGTGATGGCGTTCCTGCGCGACTACCGCTTCCACGAGCGCAGCCCGAGCCTCCACCCGGAGGCCCTGTGCGAGTACATTGCCAAACAGAACGACTACGATGCGTTGCGTACCTGGAACATCGTCGTCATCGGACAGACCAGCGACCACCTCGGCACGATGGAACTCGGCGGCAGCACGCACAACATGATCAACCGGAGTCGGCTCACCGTGCCCTCGGACTACGCCGACATCAAGGCCCTAGTGTCCACCATGGACCGGGTTGCCGATCTGCCCGCTACGTACAGGATCTCGAAGATGATCGACGGCGCGGCCACCGACCGGCGACTGCGCGAACTGCGCGACGGGCAACTCGGCGGCACCGGACTACTCTGCCTCTACCCCATCAGCAGGAACTCCACCGTCGAGCGGGACAACAGCACCCGTGGTTACCCGAGAGCCGATCTCGGCGCCGTGCATGACGTCCTGGGTGTCGGGCTGTTCTTCCCTGAGGCCCGCGGCCCCGAGGACCATGACTACGTCGCGGTCGACCTCTCCACCCTCACCCCGGGTGCCGAGGAGATCGAGACTGTCGACATCGGCGAGCTCGACGCCGCCGACGAGCGTGCCGGGGAAGCTGCCGCAGGCGGCACGCGGTCATGACCGGCGGGAGTGAGCAGATGTTCCGTCGGTTGGAAACGACCGATCCACCCCGGCAGATGAGTGTCCTGGACGGCCAGGTGCAGGTCGCCGCCGGGCCGGTCGCGGTCGGCATCGACGCCGTCGGACGACGGCACCTGCTCATCCCGCTGACCCACCGCCAACCCACCGTGCGGGACACCACCAGCCGCGGCGTGACGGTCACCACCCGGACCCTGGAGGACGACGCCCACCGGGCGTTGCGCTACGCCGACATCACCTGCGAACTCCCCGAACTCAACGACATCTTCGCCACCTTCAGCGACGAACTGTGCCGACAACTGCAGCAACGCCCCGGCGACCCGGGCAGCGTCTGCCTCGACGTCCTGCACCGGTGGCGTGAGCTGTTCTACCCGGCAGCCGGTCCGCTGCTCGGACCGGAGGCGCTGCTCGGTCTTCTCACCGAACTGCACTTCCTCGAACTCGTCATCACATGCGGTGCCCCACAACCCCTCGACCTGTGGACGGGACCCCACAACGGACGTACCGACTTCACCTCCGCGCAGGCAGCTGTCGAGGTCAAGGCGACCACCCACCGCGACCGCCTCATCGTCGACATCCACGGAGCCGGTCAACTCGACGAACGACCCGGCACGGACCTGTACCTGTACGTCGAACAGCTCGAACGCGACAGTGCCGGTGACTGTGTACCCGATGCCGTCGACAGGATCCTCGGCACCGGCGCGGACGTCGCTCTCCTACTCAACGCCCTCGACTCCGTCGGCTACCACACCGAGGACGCCGACAGGTACCGCCGGGACAGGTACCGGGTGCACCGCGCCGCGGCCTACCACGCCAGCAGATCCGGATTCCCCCGACTCACCCCGGCTGACCTGGACGCTCCACTGCAGCGGCACCTGGTCCACCTGAGCTACCGCATCGATCTGACCGCTGCCGAACACCACCTCACCTCCCCCTCCGCGGCGGCGGCCGCGCTGCTGGAGCAACCATGACCCCCACCACGATGTACGCCGAGCCTCTTCCACCCCAGGGCGGGATCGATGCACGGTCCGTGCGACGGACCCTGGGCACCTATTCGATGGACTTCTGGGAACTGTTCCTGCGCGAGACGCTGCAGAACAGCTGGGACGCCGCCACCGGCGACAGCCCGGTCCACTTCCGCGTCGACGGATGGCACCTCACGCAGACACAGTTGCAGAACCTGCGTCTCCTCCTGCCCGGTGCGCGCCTGGACGAACCCGACCTCGCGGTCCTGACCGTCACCGACACCGGGACCAGCGGGCTCGGCGGACCCACGCGGGCCGACCGGGTCGGTAGGGACGACCCCCGTGACTTCGTCGACCTCGTCCGTAACGTCGGACGGCATCCCGACAAGGGCTACGCGGGAGGCACCTACGGCTACGGCAAGGCCGTCCTGTTCGAGGCGAGCGACATCGGCACAGTTGCGATCTTCACCCGGGTCAGGAGCTCCGCTGGGACCGAGACCCGCCTGATCGGCATGTCCCTCACCGACCCCTACCGCAACGACCGGATCCAGTACACCGGACGCCACTGGTGGGGCGTATCCCACCCCGACGTCGGGGTAGAGCCGATCACCGGCACGGCCGCGGACCATCTGGCCCGGGCGGTCGGAATGACACACCTGCCCGACGGTGGCACCGGCACCTCCATCATGGTCCTCGCGCCCCGGACCGCGAAGGAGAGTCTCGCCGACGTCGTCGCCGCGATGGCGGACACGGCCACGCGGTACGCGTGGGCCAACATCGCCGGACCAGCGGGAGACCGGCCTGTCCTCAGCCTCGGGTTCAGCGTCGACGGACACGTGATCGACCTCCCCCACCCGGCCACCGACGCCCGGCTCCGCCACTTCGTCGAGGCATACCGGCACTGCCACGACATGTTGCACGGCAACCCGCAGGAGCACGACTGGCCCTGGTCGGTGCAGGAGATCCGTGGAGAGCGACCCGCACAACGCCTGGGCGTCCTGGCCTGGCGGACCCTCAGGGCCGACCTCACAGGCAGCCACGCGCGCCCGCCCGCCGAGATCGCCCTCATGCGTGGACCGGGCCTGGTCGTGGAGTACCGCGGCGTCACACCGGATCCCTTCGGCCGGGCCATCAGCGGTGTCTTCCTCGCCGACCCCGCACTCGACGACGAGTTCGCCCGCGCCGAACCACCCACGCACGACCGGTGGCAGCCGCGTCTGGCACAACGAGAGCGCTACGCCCGCAACCCGGTCAGCCAGACACTCCAACGCATCGACCGGATCTTCAAGGACCGCCGCGCCCTCGAGTCATCGGCTCCGATCACCGGAGCCACGGCGGGGATCTCACGACTGGCCAACGAGCTCGGCTCGCTGCTCGACACCCAACCCGGGGGAACCGACTCGAGGATTCCCGCTGCGGGACCGGCGCCCCGTCCACCGAACCGTCACGCCGCGACGACAGCCGGTCCGCACGCCGGCACCGGCTCCTCCGCACCCGCCGGCACCACCGGCCACGGCACCCCGCAGGACCGGCCCGGCCGCCCCACCCGGGGAGCCCTCCTGCGGTTCCACCCACGGGCACGCCCCACGATGCTGCCCGACGGCCGCCGTGGCGTGGAGTTCGACATCGACCTCACCCGACCTCCGACCGACGGCACCGTCCTGTCGCTGACCGCCCAACCGATGGTCGCGGTGGCGGACAGCGCACCGGAGGACGCCGACGAGACCACCCCGGTCGAGGTGGTGCACTGGCGCGACCGGGACACCGGCACCCTGACCGTCGGGCCACGCCTGGTGCTCACCGACGCCCCACCCCGGCACTGGACCGTCACCCTGACACAACCCGCCGACGCCGCCGTGACCCTCCGCGTACGACACGAGGAGACGCACCGGTGAATGCACCCATCAGCACCGGCTATCTGACACCGGCCGACGGACGGATCCGGTCCACGACCGTGACCGTCACCCCCGCCGGAGCCCATGCCACACCCGTCCCGGAGGAACACCCCGTCCCCGACTGGGACTACTTCACCGACCTGACCGCGGACTGGGCGCTGCACGTCGACCTACCCGGGCTCCTGCAGGACTGCGGCCTGTCCCCCGCCGCCGACCTGCGCTGGTTCCTCACCTGGCACAGCAGTGCCACCAACCGTCGCGGCAACTCGGCACCCGTCAGACTCACCGACGGTGCCAACCAGACGGGCGTGGAGGTCCCGGGTACCGAGATCGGCGGTCTCCTGCACATCGAGGCACGGCTGGTGCTGGCCGTACCCGACACCGACGCGGTCTCACCTCTGGCACCCGACCGGCCAGGCGTCATCCTCTGGCAGGACCGACGACGCTTCAGGTTGGAGGGCAGCGCCAGCCGGTTCCCCGTCGTGGGTACCGGCTTCGCCGACAGCGGCCTGGCCGAAGGCCGCCGCGCGCTGTGGTACCTGTCCTGTGCCACCGACCTCGATGCCTCCGACACCGGGAGCATCCGGCTGTACCTGAACACGGACCACCCCGCGATCACCGCAATGCTCCATCACCCGGATGCGAAGGAATCCAGGGTGCTCGCCGAGTTCCTCCGACACGACCTCGTCCGCCAGCTCATCCAGACAGCGCTACGGTGCGAGGACCTCCAGGACAGCCACGAATACGGCCAGGGAACCCTCGGGGAGTTGTTCCTCAACCTCATCAACCGCTATTTCCCCGACCGGCCCCTGTCCGACCTGCGCAGCCAGAACGGTTACGACCCCGCTGATCTCGAGGCAGTCCTTCAGGGAATCGACGAGGTCCTCGTATGAGCCGTCTGCAGGTCTACCCGCGCCTGCCCGCGCCTGTCGCCGAGGAACTGCTGACCGCCCGCACCGGCCGGTCCCCCGAGGAACTACGACAGCTGTCCAGCACCAACGACCCGCGCACCACCTGGTACCCGACAGCCCCACACCGGGCAACGGAGGACGACCTCCGGACCCTGCAGCACTCCGTCCGCGCCACCGCCACACAGGCGGGTTGGCCTGCACCGGTGACCAAGACGAGGGGCACCGCGTTCGACCGGAAACTCGCCCCGATCCTGTACCGCCACATGGCCATCGTTCCCGCCGACGCCGGCAGCGAGGATGTGTGGTCGTTCCTCAGCCTGGTCCTTCTGCCGGACGTCGCATTCTGGCGATGGCCCAACGATCAACGACGCCCGGGGTACGAACGCCTCATCGGACGTCCCCGAAATGTCTTCCGACGCCTGTGGATCCGCATCCACAACCTGGGAGACGACCTGGGGCCCCAGCTCCTGGAGGATGAAGCCGTCGCCATCCTCGAACGTCCCACGCTCGGCGCGCACCCCCGTGTCGCCCGCGCCATCGCCCGGGGTCACCTGGCCGCCGCCGGGGAGGCGGGCACAGCCCGCACGGAGATCCTGCGAATCACCGCACGCAGGCTCCGACGACTGGCCGTCGTGATCAGCCTCGAAACGCTGGACGATGCACAACTCGCCGATCTTGTCGGGCGCTACACAAAGGAAGCCGTCGAGCAGCTGCGTTCCACACCCAACTGACGTCACGCGGCACGAGAGTCGACCGGCGGGCAGCCGACGCATGTCGGCGGAGGCGCACCCTGGCGCAGCGAGCCACCACCCACCGCTGTTCGGGGCCGGCCGACTGCCGGTGGTCACGTCCGTCCAGACTCCTCCTGTCGCCATCCACTGTCCCCAGAGGCGTCGTCCTTCTGTCCGTTGCCATTCGGGATACGGCACCGGCCGGATCCACCGGTGCGGCCCCGGCCCGGTCGGCCAGCCCTCGGGCGGCCACGTAGTGGCGGTCGGGGCCCGGTCGCCGGCCACCACGTTGGACAGATCAGGCCCGGTCCTCAGCACCACGGCATGATCACTGCACTGCCGGTCGCTGTCGTGGAGTCGTCCCTGGCGCGTTCGGCTGGATCACGACAGACATGCCGGCGGCTGGGCTCTGATTCGGGCTAGCCAACCCTCAGAAGATTTCCGATCATCTCGCGCAGCGTGGCATAGGTGTCGGGGGAAAGGTCTTCCGGGACTTCCACCTCGCGGGTGCGTACGAGGTCGTCGAGGAGGGCGCGGAGTTCGGCTGACCGGTTGTCCGCGTGGGCGACCCGCATAGCGTCGAGCCAGGGGTGGTCGTCGAGGCGGGCGGGGTCCGCGATCCAGGCTCGTTCCACCGCCCATCGGGCTCCGCTGGTGTCGCCAGCCTCAAGGTACAGATTCACCAGTTGGTGTGCGGTGTCGACGATCGCGGAGGCGAGGTTGTGCGGTTGGACGTCGCTGCCCGGCAGCCAGGTGTAGGGGTTGCGGTAGCCCGATGAGTACGGCAGCTCGGCTCCCGCCAAAGGCTCCCCGCGGACCAACTCCAACGCCCGGCGTAGATCGTCTGATCCTGCCGCTCCTCTGGCTTCGCCACGGGCCCGGAGGCGACGGAACAGCTGCCAGTCGAACAGCACTCCGGGGGTCAGCCGATAGAGCCGGTCCGGTCCGGCGTTGGGCGGCAGCCACTGGGTGCCATCGGCGTTCTCTCCGAGCCAGCGGCGTACCTTGCTGATGGCGACGCGGCGACTCCGGGCGTTGACGCCGCGGTCGGGCCACAGCGCGTCGTCGATCTGGTCGCCGGTCGCTCCGGCTCGGCCCCGTTGCGCCAGGTAGACGACCAGTTCGGAGTAGAAGCGGATGCGCTCGTCGGGCGGCTCCCCAGCGGCGTTGACCTCGACTGGCCCGAGGACGGCGATCCTTGGGCGGTGGGGGTCTGGTCGGTACCAGGCGTCAAGGTCCTCGTCGAGGGTGGGGTCGTGGGGTTCGCGGCGGCTTACTGGCGTGCTCGTCCGGGTTTTCACCGTATCGCTGATCGGGGTGAGGGCCTGGACGTCGACTGGTTGCGTCGCGGTGGTGCCGGTTTGGGTGGGCACCGGGGTGCGATCGGATTCGGGCACGGCCGGCAGCCCTTCCTGTACGCGTTCGTTCGTCGTCGGGTGTCCGGCGACGGGGTCGTCGCGTACACCGTTCTCTCCCAGTTGCTCGTCATGGTGGTGCGGCGTGGTGTCGTCGAGCAGGTGTCCGTGCGCGTCGACGCCCTCTGCCCAGGGTTCCGGCTCGGGCGCGGCGGGCACCTGCTCGTCGGCGGTGGGGGCGGCGGCGCGGGCGGCCCGCATGACGGGGGCCAGGCGGGCGAGTTGGTCGCGGGGTAGCCGGGTGGCGGTGGTGTCGGTGATGCTGAGCCAGTCGATGGCCAGGCTGCCTTCGCCGTTGACCTCCACCTGCCAGGTCGTCGCCGTGTCGGTGACGACGGCGACCGCGACTCCGCATCGGCCGGCCAGCCGGAGTTCAGTTTCGAGGGTCGTCAGGTCTTTCTCGATGTCGGCGCCGTCGGCGATCAGGAGGACGTGTGGCATCCAGGCGTCTGCGGCGATGTCGCCGATCCGTCCGGCGAGTGTGGATGTGATGCCGCTGTCGGTCATGGCGTCGGCGTTGGCTGCGGCGCGTCGTCGGGCGCGTTCGATCGCGTCGGCGGTGGAGGTTGCCGTGGTGATGCGGTTGCCGCCGATGGTGATCAGGTTTTCCGCGTCGGCGGGGTCGAAGCCGACGAGCACGACTTCGGCGTCGTCGCTCCATTGGTTGGTTGCCAGTTCGGCGGCGATGTATCGGATGAGGTCGGCGGCGCGTTCCGGGTCGCCGTTGATGGCGAGCAGTCCGGTGCGTTCGAGGTCGATGAGGAGGTGGTCGCCGCCGGGCCGGGACGCCACAGTGACGAGGACCGGCAGGGGTGCCAGGGTGTCGTCCACGTCGGGAAGGCCCGCTGTGGCGGGCAGCATCCAGCTCATCGCGGTGCTGTCGGCCTGGAAGGGTGGGGGCGCTGAGGTGTTGGCCTGGGCCAGCATGAGATGGACTTCGCCGCTGGAGAGCCAGGCGGCGGCCAGGTCGGGTACGTCGGCCGGGGCGCGGTCGCGCAGGCCGTTCGCCAGGGCGCGAAGCGCGTGGTCGAGCCGGTTGACGTCGACGGGTTGGGCAGCCGCGCGGACTCGCCGTTCGGTGACGGGGTGGGGTGTGGGGAGGCGACGGCCGGGGCGCCGGTGCTGACGCTGTCGGCGGCGGCGTTGGGTGAGGCGGATCAGTAGGAGCGCGGCGAGCAGTCCGGCGGTGGCGAGGGCTGCGCTGATGGGGAGTACAGCATCGAAGTCACTGTCGGCGATCTCGGCGTCCGGTGGTTCTTCCTCGGCCGCAGCGGTGGGCGAGGCCGATGCCGTATCGGGGGTCGGCGCGGATGCTTCGGGTGTTGAACTGGGGCTTGGCGCCGCCGACGGTGTCGGAGTCGCTGGGGGCGGCGTGGGTGTGCTTTCTGGAGAGGGCGCGCTCGGGGCTTCCTCGTGCGCGGGAGGGTTCGCGGGCGTTCGGATGTGGCCGGTGGCGTGGCGGCGTGGGCCTCGGTCGTCGGCGTCGGCCGGGAGGCGGAGTCGTTGGCCGGGAACGATGTGGTCGGGGAAGCGCGGGTCCGCCTTTTTCATCTCCGGATTGAGTTCGGCGATGTCGATGTAGCGGTCGCCGTTGCCGAGGGTCCGTTCGGCGATGTAGTAGAGCCAGTCACCCCGGGCTACCACGTAGGTCGCTCTGCTGTCCGTCGCCGGCCGCTGGTTGGCGCCCGTACCCGACATCATCGTGTGCGTGGCGGTGAGAGCGATACCGTCCTGCCCGTACGCGGGGGCGGCTATGCCCGGCGGCGCTACCGGCATCGTGACCGCGTTGGCGCTGGCCACGGTTGGTGCCGCGCCGATGGACAGGGCAGCGGCGACGAGCGCCGCGGCGCGGCGTTGTTGCCAGGCGAGGCCGAGGATTCTGGGTGGGCGCCAGCGGAAGACGTGGCAGACGATCTCCACCAGCAGCGGGAGGGCGAAGGAGGTCCAGCCGATCCAGCCGGCCCAGGCGATCGCGGTCAGGAACAGGCCGCCGTCGTCGCGGGTGGTGAGCAGTTCCCCGAGTTGCGACCAGTTGGGGACCTCGTCGGGCAGTGGGTTGCCGCTCAGGGCATACAAGGCGTACGGGATGCCGACGAGCGTGGCCAGGATGCCCAGTTGGGCGGCGAGCCGGTGAAGGATGCCGGCTCGGCTGGCAGAGGACGTGTCTCTGGTCATCGGTCATCCCACCAGCAGTGTTGCGGTGACGGTTGCGTGAGCGGGAATCGTCGTGACGCCCGGCAGGACGTCGACCAGGAGCGGGTCGTACTGCACGGTGACGGTGACGGTGAGCTGTTGGCCGTCGTCGTCGACGGTCGCCTGCCAGTCGGTGATGCCCGCGGTGGCGAGATAGTCGGACACAGCGTTGATCGCCTTGGTCGTGTCGACCGTCTTTGTTTCGCCGTTGATGGCCTCGGGGAGCCGGATCGCCTGCCCGCCCGCTCTCGCCGCTTCGGCGGCGATGTTGTTTGCGCGTTGGGTGGTACGGACGTAGCCGGCGCCGTCTCCGGCAAGGCCGATCATGGCGATCAGGCCGGGCATCATGATGGCGTAGAACAGCCCGATCCGGCCGGCGTCCCGGGCGGCGTGGTCTGTGAGAAGGCGATGTGTCATCCGGCTCTGCTCCGAAAAAGGTCGAGCGGAGAGCTGTAGGTGGCGGTGATCCATCGGGACGTGGGCATGCCGGGCATGGCGCCGGCGGAGAGGTCGACGCGGCATTCGACGGTCACGATGACGCTGGCTGGTTCGCCGACGTCCCGGCCGAACTGGGTGGTGTCCACGTCGACGAGCAGGTTGAGGCAGTAAATGTCCTGCGCTTCGAGGGTGGCGTGGATGAAGGATTCGGCCCGGCTCTGCGCAGTGGATGTGTCCCGGGCCAGTGAGGCGGCTCGGGCGCCGGAGTAGGTCGCGGCGTCGAGTGCGGCGTTTGCCAGGGAGACTCGACCGACGAGCATGGCGAAGCTGGCGACCAGCAGCAGGCTGGGTGCGAGGATGGCCAGCTCGATGGTGACCGAGCCGCGATCTCGGGTCCGCATCACGAGTCGTTCTCCGTGGTGAACCGTTGCACCGGGCTGTAGGCGGTTTGGCTCACCTCGAACTGCAGGCCCAGCCAGCCGAGACTGCGGCCCGTGACGGTGACCCGTACCCCCGTCGGCTCCGGAGCTCCCTCGACGACCGGGGTGACGGTTACCTCCCAGTCGGTGAGTACGTCGCCCATCCGGGTGAGGTACGCGCTGGCCTGAGCGTCGCCTGCTCCGTCCGGCGCGCCGTAGGCCGCCTCGGCGGCGGCGCCCTGCTGCGCGGCGGCCAGGGCGACCGTGCGGCCGTAGAAGACCAGTGCGATCTGCACACCGAGGAGGAGCATCACCACGAAGATCGGGAAGAGGATCGCCATCTCGATGTTTGTCGAGCCCCGGTCCCCCACCAATCTCCTGAATCTCCGGCCCATGGACGCTGTTCGAGGGTTCGTCATGGCGTGGCCGGGGCTGCGGCGTCCGGCCAGAGTCCGATCCAGCCGAACACGTAGTCGGAGGCGGCGGTCAGCAGCGCGACCGCGACGACTGCGGCGATCGCGTAGATGATCGCGGTGGGTACGACCTCGCCTCGGTCGTCGCGGCGAAGCGTGGCGAGCAGCCGCAGCGCGTGCCCGACCCAAACGGCTTGCCTCGGGGCGTCCATGGCGACCTCCTGGTCTGTTGGTCAGTCGACGGTGGGTGCGTCGAGCAGTCGTGCTGCGAAGGGGTAGAGAGCAAGCAGCATGAGCACGACGAGGAGCAGCGCACCGGGGATCTCCAGCTGGGAGGTGCGCAGCTCGGCCCGGGCCAGTTCGTCGGTGCGGATCTGGGCGCGAAGTGAGGTGGCTCGGGCCCGCAGTGTCCGGTAGACCTGGGCACCGGTGACGCCGGCGGCTTGCATGATGTCGCCGAGGTCGCCGAGTTCCGGCACGCCGAGGTCGTTCCCGAGCCGTTTCAACCCGTCCCACGGGGCGGAAACCGAAAGCTCAGCGTGCAGGAGGGTCTGCCGGATGCGGGCGAACACCCAGCCGCTGCCCTTGCCTGCCGCGCGGGTGAGCGATTCCTCGGTGCCGCGCCCGGCGGCCCGCTGCAACGCGACCAGGTCGAGGTACGTGCACACGGCACGGCGGCATTCGCGCCGGGCAATCACAGCTTTCTGCCCGACGTCCCGGTAGACGAGGACGATGAGCAGGACGGCGAAGCCGATCACCGCGAAGACCGGTAACCCGGTGCCGAAGCTTCGCCCGATCAGGGCCAGCAGGCCGAGCATGATCGACGGCACGGCGAGCCCGAGGAATCCGGCGACGATCAGACTGGTGACGAACTCCTCCGGCGTACGGCCGAGCAGCCGCAGATCGGTTGCGGGGATGATGCGGTGCAGGCGTACGGCGAGGCGGCCGATGCTCCTGGGTCTTCCGGTTGGCGCCGCGGAATCACCGGTCGGAGGTTGCAGTCGGGCGAGCGCCGGGCCGAGTGCGGGACTGGCTGGGCGAAGCTCGTGGAATGCCAGGAACACGGCCAGGCCGAATCCTGCGCCGAGCAGGGCGGCGATGCCGATCCAGGTCGTCATGAGGCGCTCCGGGCGCTGGCATCCGCCGCGATGAACCGTTCCTCGGCGGGCGGCAGGCTCAGCGTCCGCGCCCACCAGAGGCAGCCGACGAAGGCGCAGGCCAGGATCGCGAGCACCACCTGACCGCGAGGCTCGGTGTACGGGGCGGTGTACTGGCCACTGGCCAGGCCGTACGCGACCAACAGGATCGACCCGATGGTGAGGAAGCGGATCTGGAACCGTGCTCTTGATCGCTTGGACGAGATCTCTCGACGCATCGCGACCTCGTCGGTCGCTGCCTCCGCGATGCCGGTCAACACGTCGGTCAAACGGGCGCCCCGATCGCTGAGGTGTAGCGCGAGCGCCACCACAACCTGGTCGCTGACGGGATCACGGAGGGCATCGGCGAACTCGTAGAGCGCCGCCTCGGTATCCCCTCCGGCCTGGATGCGCGCCGCGAGCAGTTGCACCTCGGCGGCGATCGCGGTCGGCGCGGTCTGGGCGGTGTCGACGATGGCTTCCTGGAGCCCGACACCGGAGTCCTCCACGTCACGCAGCCGCCGGGTCCACGCTTCTACCGCCTCGACGCGGGTGATGGCGCGTTGCTCTTCCCGCCCTGCCGACATCAGCCACGGCACGCCCGGGACGGCGAGGGCGACAAGTGGGGCCGCCACCGGCACCCCGCTGACGATCCACGCGAGGATCCCTGCGCCGAGTGCCCCGAACACCCAGGCCTGGTGGCGACGTTGGGCTTCCCGGGTGGTGCCTGATCCGTACCAGAGCCAGCGCGCCCGCGCCGCAAGCCGGGATGGAGGGCGGTCCGGCTCGGCGGTGCCGGTGAGTGCGGTGATGCCAAGCACCAGGCCGGCGACGAGACCGGCGCCGAGCAGGCCCGCGACAAGGAGCGGATTCATGCTCGTACGCCCAGACGCGGTAGCGGTCGGGGCCAGGCCCCTCGGCCGCGGTACGTGGTCAGGACGGTCGGGTCGTAGCCGGCGAGGAGTAACTGCTGTTTGAGCCGGTCCGGCTGGTGCATCGGTACGGCGCGGCCGTCAGGCCCTGGTCCGAAGAGTTGCGTCGTACGCGGTCGGCCGTCCTCCACCAGGCCGCCCACCTCGATCACGTGGGAGACGAAGCGGTGCTTGCGGCCACCGATTCCGCTCTCGTCCACCAGGGAGACGTAGACGACCAGATCCAACGCGTTGGCGACCTGTAGGTAAGCCCGCCGGTCTGATCGCTCGTCGCGGTGGCTGAGGGCAAGCTCCACCACGCGATCGAAGACCAGGCCGGGCTCGCGAGCGTGGATCGTGCACAGGGATCCGTTGGTGGTGCCCATCGCCTGGAGCATGGCGACGATCTCTCGGGACCGAACCTCACCGACGATGATGCGGCGGGCGTTGAGCTGCAACCCGATCGGGATCAGGTCGTGGAGCGTGATCTCCCCTACCGGCCGGCCGTCAGGGCCGCGCTCACCGTGGCCCTCGCGCGTCTCCATCGAGACCGCCCAGGGATGACGTCCGGTCTTGTGCAGGCCGAGCTCGCGTGCCTCCTCCATGATGATCATCCACTCGTCGGCCGGGATCTCGCTGGCCAGCGCCCGCAGGAGAGAGGTCTTACCGCTGCCGGGCACACCCGCGACCATGATGTTGAGGCCCGCCCGCATCGCGGCGCGGAAGAAGTCGCGCAGCAGCGGGTCGATCATGGCGCTCTTGTTCGGGTCGGCCTGGTCGAGGGTGACGAGTTCCTCGAGGGTGACCTTGAGAATCTGGTGGCTGCGGATGACCGCGACGGGCCGCTGCGTCACCAGGTACGTCGCGGCGAGACGCTGGCCGCCGGGCAGCTCCATGCTCAGGGTGGGTTTGTCTTTGGTCAGTGCCCGTTCGGTGCCGCCGGCTCGACGGGCCAGAGCTTGGAGCAGCAGGACGAGTTCCTCATCGCTGTCGGCGATCGGTGCTTCGAAGTCGATGCGCCCGTTCGGGCGTTCGACCCGGACACCGTCGCAGCCGAGGATCGTGATGGTGTCGAAGGGTTCGCGCAGCAGCCGGTCGAGTCGGCCGAGGCCCAGCAACGCGGCGAGTACGCCGTCGAGCAGCCGTTGCTCGTAGTGGCGGCTCAACGGGGTGCCGTTGACCCGCTGCTGGTCGACGTACTCACTGACGCGTCGCGACGCGACCCGCTGGCCCTCCGCTTCCCGGTCGGCTGGGCTGACGGACTCGCGCCCCGCCAACAGCCGTGACAACTCGTCGCTCACCGCGTTCTGGAGTGACCGGATGACGGAGTAGTCGGGCTCGTGCGCCGCTGGCGCAGGCCCCGGCGAGACCGGTACGGCCAGCGCGGCGCCGCTGCCACTGGCGTGACCGTTGTTCGGCGTCGGCCTGGCCACGCGCGACGTCGAAGGCCGGCCGTTCTCGGGAACGCGCCACCGGGGTTGCTCAAACGTCGACATGCAGCGCCTCCTGGGTGCCAGGGCGGCGGAACCGGTCCCGGCGGTGGGCGATGGCTCCCCTGAGGCGGTGCTCGGCCGTGGCCGCCGCGCGCAGCAACGGCCATTTGGTCCGGACCGTGCCGCCCCGCCCCAGCACCCGGGCGGAGCGAGCCTCCTCGGGCAGATGAGCGATCACCGGCACCGCGAGGTGCCGAGCCACGACGTGGTCGTCGTAATCCCCGTCGCCGACGACCAGCAACCCGATCCGGCCGTCGCTCGCCGGGCCGGCTCCCGCGAGCAGGGTCTGCACCGCAGCCTGGGCCGGACGGAGCGAGGACAGCGTCGGCCTGACCACCAGTAGCGCGAGGTCGGCGCGGCTCAGCAGCGGCCAGGGGGTGTGTGGGGCGACGAGCCGTCCGCAGTCGGCGATGACGTCGAAACCCACGCCGTGTTCGAGCGAGGCAAAGAAGCCGGCGAGCCCGTGCCAGTTGGGGGCGAGGCTGGCCGCCTGTGCGGGCGTGGCGATGCCGGGAAGCAGCAGACGTCGCGCCGCGGGTGGGTCGAGGTCGACCAGCTGTGACCAGAACTGGTCGCCAGCCTGGCCGCGTAACTCGGCCACGACGAGTTGCATCAGCCCATGGCCGCCGTCCAGGTCCAGGTGCCGCAGGTACCCGGAGGCGATGTCACCTCCAGCGGGGTCGCACTCCGCCAGCACCACCGGACGCGACCAGCTCAGTGCGAAGGCAAGAGCCGCTGTCGTTACCCCAGGCGATCCCTTGGCGCTGGCCAGGGAGATCAGCGCCATGGCTACTCCCCCGCGGTGAGAGTCAGGACCAGGCGTCCCTGCGCGGCGAGCCGGGCGGCAAGTGGCCCGTCGCTCTGCCCGACAGCGACCGACACCGTGGCGGTGCCGTCCCGTGCTCCCGCGATGACGTGCACCACCATCGCGCGGATCGTGGGCGCCGCAGCAGCCGGCTCGCCCTGGGCCGTCTCCTCGGTCGATACGAGCAACACGGTGGCGCCCGGCCGCAGGGGGGTCGACGGCATCTGCCCCGCCTTGAGTGACAGCCCGACCACCTGCTCGCCGGGGGCGGGAAACGGCTTGTCGACCAGGGCACCCGGGTTGAGCAGGGTTCCGGACAGCAACGCCACCGCGGTGTACTTGCCGATCATGTTCTGCGTCTGGTCCTGCGGCACACCGACGATTCCCGGGCTCGGATTGAGATGCACGGTGACCAGGTCAGCGGCGGTGAGCTGCGCACCGACCGGCACGTCCCGCGCAAGTGCCAGGTAGGGCTGGGTACGGCTGACGTACCCGAACAACGCCACCGCGCCGAGGGCACACACCGCCATCAGGGCCACCGCCACCCCGAGACGACCCCGGCGTACGCTGCGTTCGCGCACCACCCGTCGCTGCGGGATCACGGCCGTTGGACGACCCGACACATCACCAGCCGCTGTGGACGTCACCCGGTCACCACCTGAAGCTCGTCGATGCGAATGGACGTGGTCGACTCGCGGGTCACCGTTTCGCTCCCGGTCACGCCGCCGCCGACGACCCACCACTCGATGTCCCACGTCGTCGTGGCAGTGATCGTGTACCGGCCGCCGGGCTGAGTCCGGCTGGGCAACGAGTACCCGTCGAAGCCACACGTCGTCGACGCCGACGAGCCGTTCTTTGCCTTGCTGTACGGGGTGCCCGGGTTGTCGCAGACGACGGACTGCCCGTTCCCCATGTCCCACCTGATCCGGGTGGCCTGCCCCTGGGCGGTGACCGACATCCCAGGAACTGAGGCGGTCGCCGTGACCGGCCCCCAGGTCTGCGGCGTCACGGCCGTCCACATCCACACCGGCAGGCCCACCAGCCCAGCACCGTCCGGATTCGGGCTGATGCCGATCTGGGCGCCACGCATCGGCAGCTCACTGATGGCGCGGGTCGCGAGCTGCGCCGGGCTCAAACTGCCCGGTGTGCCCGGCGGCGGATCCGCGCGCCATACCAGAGCACCGATGGGATCCCCGTAGCACCGCTGCCGGTAGATCGAGCCCTCGCCGGGCTCGCGGCCCTCCCAGGCCGGGTCACCCGCAGGCGGCTGCGGTGACTCGGCGATGTAGTAGCAGCCGTCGGCCGGGTTGAGGTGTCCCCAACCCGCCTGCCAGCATGGGACCGTCTCTCCCTTGGAGGTGCACTCCTGCCGTCCACCGCCTTCACCTGCATCGGGTGGGGTGTCGTCACCGCCACCGCCGGGGTCTTCGACCATGACGAAGCAGTCCCCGACCTTCGGGCAGACCCAGTAGTCCGCGCGGGCAGGTGCACCGGCCAGGCCGACAACCAGGAAGACAGCCGCTCCGGACGCTGCGGCGGCCCGCAGGATTCGCGTCAGCATGGGGAACTTCGCCTGGCTGTTGACTCGTACACGTACCACTGCTCACTGACCCGCTTGACCTTCACGACCACCGGGTAGCGCTTCGCCTGGGTGGTGGGTGGGGCCTGTCCGCCTACGATGTTCCAGTTCGTCGAGTCGAAGCAGTCCTGGATCACCGCCTCACCTGCATCGAGCCGAAGCTCCGTGACCGTGGGGTTCCAGGCCGGGCGTCCTTCGTTGTGCACTCCGCTGCGCGACATGTTCTGCAGGTTGTTGAGCAACTGCCCCAGCAGCGGCTCCCCCACGAACTTGGCCAACTCCTTCGTGCGGTAGTCCGCGGTGGCCGACGCTTTGACGTACGCCTCCAGATAGCCGTCGTAAGCGGCGATGACATCCTGTCGAGCCTGCTCTTCAGCGGAGTCCACGGGAGACGGCATTGCCGTGGACGGAACAGCCGACGGTGTGGAGTCCGGACCGGAACTCGACGATCCGGAACAGGCCGTTAGCGCGTACGCCAAGCCCAGCGCGAGGACCATTGAGCTGCTCATCTTGGCGATTCGTGTCATCTGGACGCCTTCCTGCATGCGCGGCCCGGCAGAGCCGGACCAACCGGTGGGAGTGATGCCCCCTCACCAGCTTCACCGGCGGGTCCGACGGACAGCAGTCCGAGAGCCCTCGTTCCACGACTGAGCCATGAGCCAGCGGGCATCCCTGTCACCTCCCCCACGCGGTAGGACGCACCCATTGGTCTTAGCGCAAATGATCGGTAGCCGCTACGCACCGCAATGAGCGCCACCGCCGAACGAGCACCGCTGTACGCACTCGGCTGTGCGTGCTCTCGGGTACGTGCGCGACAGGCCGCAGCGATCTACGGCACCGCAACTCCCACGCGAGAGATCTTCACTCTCGGTAGATGTCGCAGCAGCTCACGCGGGCGGGCACTAGAGAAATCTTGCCCCTTGTACCGCCCCCGCCTCGCAGTCACACTGTGCTCATCGCGCCTCGGCCTCCGATGACGCCGAATGTCGCTGGTACCCGCGGGGAGACAGATAGGGATGTCCGAGCAACGCAGCGAACTACAGACCGTGGTCGATTTCTTCGCGGTCCCGTTGATAGCCGACGTGCTCTTTGCCGTCCAAGAGGGGCGATCTCCCCGACGTTGTCCCGCACTGCGCGGTCAAGGCAATGCTGTCGAGACAGCCATCGTGGCCTTGACGGAGGCAGGCGTTGTCACCGAACTGGCCGAGCCCGACCACAATGGAGAGCTTTTGCTCACGCTCACCGGCAAAGGCATCAAGGTCTGCGACTTGGTGCGGCAGGTGGTCGACTTCACCGCACCTGCCCGCGCAACCGAGCACCTAGCCCTCAGCTGACCCTACTTCGATCCGCTTTGTCCGGAGATGGGCCCAGCAAGATTCGACTCTCCGCTCAGTACCCTTGACACCGGGTACACCACCAGCGGCACACTGTTGCCTTGCTGTCGGGTAACCGACATCGAACGACTCCAGCAGCGGGGCATCGGGGGGTGGGGTGAAGTTCGGAGAGCTTCTGGAGATTCGGGACATTATCCAACATCGGTACGTCATTGGTGCCTTGGTGTGTCTCGGTGAACAGCGGCCCCTGCGATACAGCGAGCTGGGCAACGCCATCACCAGGTGGACCGGCAGTCGCATCGGCGACGGCGAGATCACCCGCACCGTAGACCGCCTACTGGAGAACGGTCTCGCCCAGAAGGCATTCGTCGACGGCCACCGATCGTTGACCCTCACCGATGCGGGGCAGCACCGCCTGGAGGTGATCCGGGCCCTGGGACGTACCTTGCGCGACTTTGACCGGGACGACAGAGACGGGCCCAACGAAGTACCTTCGTAACCAACAGTCGGAGGTTGCCCGGGCCGCGACTGGGGCTAACCCGATCTGACGGACAAGGTCGACGGCTCGTTGTCACGCTACTTGTCGGACCGATGGTGCGGAAACTGCCGGTGGCTTCGTAGGCGGCGAGGCCGAGGTAGCCGCGGGGAAAGCACCTGCGGTGGGTTTTGCAACAGCCCGAGATCAAGTCGAGAGCGCCATGTGGGCCTCGGTGTCCAGGTACCGGCACAAGTACCAAGCCAGGTACGGCTTGAAGGGCAGACCCTGAGCACGTCAGCCAACCCCGGTGATCGACTACCTTGCCAACCATCGGAACTCGCGCGGCCTCCCCGACGATAACCGTGCGTAACGGATCTCTGCGAGTGTCGAGAGCCGGTCACTTCCGGATCTGGCCGATGAGCGCACGCAAGGCGAGCTGTCGAGGCAGGCAACGGAAGTGTCGGCACCAAGCCCTACGGTGGATACATGTCGCTTCCCCGCCCCAACGTGAGATCCGGTCCACTCGCTGGCCACGTCAGGAAGGGCCGAACCTTTCGGTCACCGCTCGCTGCCACCGGCGTCCTCCAGATCGGAGATTGGGTGCGGGACGATTTGCCAGACCTGCTGTGGCCGGTGCTCGTGCTATCGGAGGTCGGGACTGCAGAAGCGGTCCGATTCGTCCGCTGGCAGAAGGCGGTCCAGGAAGACCTCGCAGGGAAAGCCGAGCCACGATTAGTCGCAGAGTGTCTCGATGGCCGATTCACCAGCCTCGACCGACTCGCTTCCCACGTTCCGGATGCGAAGGCTGTTGTCAAGGCCCGGGCCGAGGAACATAGATTGCTCCCGGAATCCGTCGTGAGCGCCTTGGCTTCCTACCCGCTTCGCCCAGCGGAGTGGCTTGTAGATCGTGAAGTGGCACCTCCGGGCCGAGAAGAGATCGATCTGCTCTCGCGGGCCGTACTCGGCGTTCTCAAGGATGGGCATCGCGAGGCCGTCATCAAGTGCCTGTATATATGGAGCGCCGTCCAGGCTGGCACTTTCAGTACGAGCGCCGCGACAATTGATTTGCTGCGGACCTATCCGAACGACCCCAAGACTCGCGGGAAGGCCGACTCCGCCGTGCGGTCGATGTGGGGGGCGCATAAGGGGATGCTGGCCTACGAAGATAAGAGTTGCTTCGCGAACGCTATTGAGTGGGCCAAGGTTTTCTGGGACGCGAACTCCATGACTTCACGGTGTATACGGGGTCGCGAACTCGATGGGAACGAGTCCGACATTGAGGGTGCCGTGGACCTGCCAACGGACGCATCATCCAATGGTGAGGACCCTATCCCTGCCTCAGTACCGGAAGAGGGCGCTCATCTTCGCCAGCTGGCGATGGACCTGCTCTGCAGTTATGTGGAGGCACTTGAGAGGTCGCCTGCGCGCCTCTACGACCGAGAGCGGCAGGAGGTTCACTCGGGGCTCGTCGCCCGTGCCGGACGCGATGTGATCACGGCGCTAGGCGCTCCGGATTTGTGGTGTATGGAGCACGGTGCCCACATCATTCGGGTGCTAGTTGAGATCCGCATCTACATCCAGTGGATGGCCCGGCAGGACCCGTCGATCTACCGCGCCTACCAGGAGTATGGAGCTGGCAAGGCGAAGCTGTACGCGCAAATCATGGACGAACTCCCTGCGGAGGCGAGGCGACCTGACTTCGAGGAGGCTATCAAGGACCTGGCGATGCTGAGCCACAATGACGAGATTATCGATCATCGAGTCGTGGATACCCGCGACTCCTTCGCCGAGGAAAAATCAATACGTGCCATGGCTGAAGAGTGCGGCCTTCTCGATCTTTATCGCCAGGCCTACTTTATGGCGAGTGGGGTCGCGCACTCCGAATGGTGGTCGATTGAGACTCATGCCATGGAGCGCTGCCTGAACGTGCTTCACCGACAGCACCTCATCCCAAGTCTTTCTCTTAACTCAGGCGGCAACGTCGGCATCGCGAAATCCTGGGTGGATCAGCTCTACACGCTCATTCGGACCAGTCTGCAGCTTCTCGGGACCGACGAGAAAGCGGCAGAGGACGCATTCGCTTGGCTCGGCCTAGAAGCAGAAGAGGGACCGTCCGAGGGCGGGCCCACGGACGAGGGAGGCGTGCGGACTACTGGCTCTGCGTGACCGCTCGGCGCCGTGGTCCGGGAGTCGACAGGTCTAGCGGCTGCCTGACATCCGCCCGATCTCTGGCGAGCGGTATTCGTCCTGTCACTATCACAAAATCATGCGCACGAAATCGCGCGATCGGGCGTCACGCTGCGGCACGAGGTGCGGTGGGGTTTGACCCGTCGTGCCTATGTGCGTGCATGTGATCTTGCGACTGGCCGCCGGTCCGTGCAGACCACCGGCCAATTCGTCGCCGTCCGTGACGGCGCTCGGGCGCGGCTCGTGCTGCCCTCATCCATAGGGTTTTTTATACATCCGGATGGGCGAACGCCGGAAATGCCGGACCGGGAGATTTCCTCGACCGCGGCGAGCTTCCCGATAGTCGGCACGACGGCGTCGCGCTACCCAGCTGACGCCAGCGGCCGTCGGAACAAGATCATTACTGATTGCGGCAGGGAGGCGGGTTCAGCTGGCCGTTCGCCAAGACATCCGTGCCCACACCGCCACCATGAAGCTCTCGGCCCGCGTGAGCGCGTTCACCCAATCTCCGCGTCGACCTCCGGCAGCGAATCTTGGCAGGCACAGCCCAGCCAAAATCACTGTCCGCCCCGCCAGAGGTGGGACCTATCATCAGTTCGTGAATTGGACGTCAAGGCACGTCGCAATGGACGAGCTTCATGTATTCGAGCCAGACTGGATCGCATTGCGAAACGCGGACGACGAGAACCCGTTCATGACTGCTGCTGTCGAGCTCCTCAAGAGTTCGCTCGGCCTGGCCAGCGCGTTGGCCGGAATCGTGCCTGGGCAACCGCTCGGTCTGTACGCCGCGATCCGGTGCGGCCTACTGGTGCGCGCCTGCAAGTTGTGCACCGACCTACTTGGGGACGTGTGCGTGTCGAAGGGGCGCCAGCAGCTGTCCCTTAGCCGGGAACTCATCGAAACGCTGGCGAACCTGTCCTACCTGTGCGGGGACGACGAGCACGGAACACGGCACCTCGCCTTCCTGCAAGACAGTCTCATCGCCGAACGCGAGTTCCTGAAGGTCGTCGAGCGCCAACAAATGCTCAACGGCGGTGTCGAGCTGCCGATCGAGGCCCGCATACGCGCCTCCATCGACGAGACCGCTCGGGCAGCGGGAGTCGACCTTGAGCAGCTTCCAAGCCGCCGCCGTATCAACTGGCCGTCCGCGTTGGATCGGATCGAGATGGCCTTCGGCGCGACGGCGTATCCGGCGTTTCGTACCGGGTCCGGCGCCGTACACGGCACCTGGCACGACCTTCTGCGCAATCACCTCGTGCAGGTCGACGGCGGCTTCGAGCCCAACTTCCAGGCGGCGTCCCCGCGGCCCCAGCCGCTGCTGTCGGCCGCCATCCAGCTCACAACGACGGCGATTACCTATCTCCGCCGGCAGCCCGACGTGCATCAGCAGATCTTCGACCAGCCGCTGGCCGCCGCGCTGGGGTTCGCCTTCCGGGCTGACGACTTGCACGAGCGGTGGCTCTCAGATTACGGCGGGCAGCGCCACCGCGACCCAAGCGTCGCGGGTTAGTGCCGTGCGAACTCGCGGGTGCTAGCGGGTCGTACCCGCCCGTCGTGCGGTGCCGCATTGGCTCAGCGGCAGCGCGCCGAGCGTCCTCGTGCATACCTCGGCTTGGATTTCCTTGCACAGCCGAGCCGGGCCATCGGCATCGGCATCGGCATCGGCATCGGCATCGGGCGGAACATCGCTCACGACCAGCTCAGGATGAGCAGCCCTGCGAACCGATGAGCCGGCGCTGACGTGAGAAGCGCTGCTCGGGCCAAAACGGGACGGCATAGCGGCAGGCCTGACACCGCGCGCTGAAGCTCTGTAAGCAGGCTGAGCTGAAGTCGGACCGGAACAAGGTCAGGTACACGGATCTGCCGCCGACCGCGCATCGTCCGTCGGCGGCTTCGTCGCACTCCGTGTGCTGTAGCTCGACGGCTGGAGCCCCGGCAACCCGGAGCGCTTTAGGTAGTTCCGAGAGGTGATCGGCGACGGACCGGCGCGAGGTAGGTCCGGCATCAACGTCAGTTTCATCCCCGATGTCAGGCCCTGCGGCGACCAGCTTGGGCTCTTGCGGTTCGGGCGATCAGCCTTCGGTGGTCGGCCTGGAGCAGGTGCCGGACCTCGTCGTGCTCGGGGCTGTCCTTCAGGGAACTGGCCAGCGCATATCTGACGGCTGGCTCTGGGTCCTTCGCCAGCTTGACGCCTAGGTCGGGCCACTGGCTGGGTGCGCGCACCCACACGCGTGCGGCGAAGGCTCGGGGTGCCTTGTTGGGATGCGCGGCGAAGACCGGGAGGTCGATCTGGAGGGCCTCCACTGGGAGAGCGATCAGTGCGTGCGCGATGTGGAGCCAGTCGGTGTCCCGTGCGCCATACATCAGAGAGATCGCCAGTTCCTGCACCTGCGTGAACTGCTCCTGAGTGGTCGCGAGGGCGGCCGCGACGCGCAAGGCGAGAGCAGCCAGCGGCGGCGTGCCACCGGTAAACTTGAAGCGGGCGAATGGGCCGTTGTCGATCCCAAACGCGACCAAGCTCTCCGTCGGCTCCCGGACGAAGCTCATCAGCGCGTCGAACGTCGCGGACCGCGTCGCCGCTGGCAACGTGGGAGCGAGATACAGAATCGCTTGGAGGGCATCGGAACGATTTTCGGCGGCGTCGCGCACCTCGGCCACTCTGTCCAGCATTGCATCGGTGAAGGTAGTCCGGTCTGTGTCGTCAAGAGTCCGCACTAGCAGGGCGGTTTCCTTCAGCGTCGTGCCGAAGGTGGTAACGCTAGGGTTGAACGCAAAGGGCTGCGAGTCGCGCTCAAAGCTAGAGCGAGCAACCGCCAATACCGGCTCGATGTCGCTACCGGCGAGCACGAGCGTGAGTGCGGCGTACCTATTTCCCTCTGAGGCCGCTGACGCCAGGCGCTCCGAAACGCGTGATGGGTTCGAATGGAAGAGAAGTTCTCCTTTGTCGGACGCGTAGTCGGCAATATGATTGTTCAGCAGCACGGCATCGCACAGAGCGTCGATCACCCGGGCGCTCAGTGAAGGGTGACTTTCGGCAATGGCAACCGCTGCCGTGATGTATTCCTCGTAGAACGCGAAGAACGAGTCAGGCGTCGACTCGGATAGGTGGTCCTGCGTCAGGTTTAGGAATCCTTCTGCCTCTTCCAGCGATGCGGCACCGCAGGTTCCGGCGAACGCTCCGAAGGCGGGCCCCCACGTGTCAATGGGTGAGCGCGAGAACTTCTTCGTGGTGAGCTCGCGATATGACGCACTTGCCCACTCCCGGGCCGTCTCCTCGGGGATGAGTTCGGCGGCCATCGACGCAAAGCGGAAGGCCGCCGCGCGTTCCCAGGCCGGCTGATCGTCCGACGGTGGATGGAAGTCGAGCGGCTCGTCGGGCAACCGGCCGACCAGGGCCTTCAACTTCTGCGAATAGCTGCCGTAAACGTAGTGCCTGATCGCGCCGGTCCACTGTCCGGTTTCCGTGTACAGGTCCCCGAACCGCTGGTGTGCCAGGAACTCTTCCTGCCAGTCGGCGCCCAGTACCGCATAGGAGAGGTGCTGGTGCAGGTTGTGTCGCGCGTCGGGCCACCGCTTGTCGAGGATGTTGGACTTCGCCCGTGAGGCGTACGGCTGTGGCTCCGGCAGCACTGAGCCGCTGCCGCCGACCTTGAGCGCCTGTGCGACCAGGTGAGTGTCCGCCGCCTTCATCTGCGGGCCGAAATTCTGCCTCGCGACCCAGACCGTGGCGTAGAGCCAGGACGCGGCGGAGTCGTTGAGTCCGGCCTGGACCGCCACGTCGATGGCGTCTTGCCATCGTCGGAGCGCTTCGCCCGTCCGCCCTTTGAGCGCCAGATGGCGCGCATGCCGAGCGGCGATCCATGCGACGGCGTTCGGCGGATAATGCCCTTTAGCGCCGTCAAGCCGACTCCAGTCGTCGGCCACTTCAGCGAGGCACATCAGAATGCGCGCCCGGATCGTCAGGTGATCATCGTCGAGAGGGGTCGTCAGAGCGGCATCGCGCAGGCGGTCCATCCGCATGGTCAAGAGATCGGCACGGCGCCACACGATGCACTGTTCCGCGAGCATCAATGCACATTCGAGATATTTCATGTCAGTGCTCTGGAGCGCATCAAAAGCAGCAGCTACGTCATCGATACTTACGGAGTGGCTATAACCGAATGCAGCAACGCAGGAAAGCGCGCTGATTGATCGGAGGATCGACTCGGACAGGTGTTGGCGATTGCTGTCTAGCTTGCGTATGTGCTCGGCTACGGCGAACGAGTTTCCGTAGGTGTGGAGAGCCCATCCCAAGTTGAGGCGCAGGGCGGCAGCAGATTCGAAGTCGCCGCCGGATTCGAGGGCCTCGCACTGGCGGGTCCGGAGCAGGATCGCATGCCGGGCGAAGGGCGAGGCCTCGAGTCTCGACGCCACCTCGGCGAACAGCGACGCCGCTTCCAGAGGAGACTCGGCCACTCGCTCTTCTGCCTGCTGAAGCCGCTCCGCCTCGCCCAGATGGGCGATCGGACCGCGAAGCACCGCGTCCGACGTGACTGGCGGAACGCCGTTAATGCGCCGTGCGATCGCCGCGAGGTCCGCGTCGCGCACAAAGCGGTCACCCTGGCGTTTCTGTTGCTCTTTCCACCCCAGGAGTTCCTCGATCGTGTAGACCGAATCATGCTGGTCAACCGGAGGATGATGCACGCCGCAGACGAGAAGCAAGTTCTCGAAGTCATTGATATCGCCCGTATACGCCGGGTCGTGGCGCGGCCCTTTGGGCGACTCGGACCGGATGTGCGCGATCTGCGCCGTCGGGGTCAGCAGGCCTCGGTCCTCGAAGATGATCGGGCTCGCGCACCCGGGGTACGCGCAGTGGGCCGCCGTGCCAAAGAGGAGCTTCAGCGTTCGATCCTTGTAGCTGCGTGGCACTGGATGATCTTAGCGTGCACCCGCAACCAATCACGCGGGTGGAGCGGAGCGATCCTCGGCGGGAGCCGCGGTCCGTACTCCGGCAAATGTGCGACATGACCGTGCTCTTGGGTTGAGCAGAGCGCGGCGATCTGCACGGTGGCCCGGTAACGGCAGGCGAGCTTGTCGTACCTGGTGGCCACAGCGCGGAACTGCTTACAGCCGTTCGGTGGTGTTGCGTTGGCGGTAGCGGTGCGGGCGAACGGTAGTCGGACGGCCACCGCGTGGTCCTTTCCGGGCCCGGTTGGCTTTCTGGTCGTCCTTCTCGGGAATGTCGTGCGGGATGCGCCGGGCCCGCAGCACAAGGCGGTTGCCTCGGGAGCTGTACTCCTTGTCCGCCGAGAGGGAATCGAGGCGTTTGCTCGGACGGCCGATCCCGCCGTGACGGGTCACGGCCACGTCGTCGAGCAGCCGTACCAGTTGGCGTGCGTCGTGGTCCTGGCCCGGGGTCAGGTGGCTGATCAGGTTCCGGCCCCGTCGCGCTCAGGCTTCGATTGGTAGTTTGTATCGCGTGCAGTACATCAAGCCCTCAGGATCACAGCATTGGCCGCTCTTCTTCCGGCCCAAGCGTCTTGATCTTCAGGAGTGGCTTACGCAGCAGATGGCACGTCCGCCTCGGCCGCCTGTCCGGCGCCAGCATCTGGTATCCCAAGCGCTTCTGCGGCAGTTCTCGGGCCCCGAAAAACCGATCAAGATCGGCACCTACCGCCTCGAATGGAAGGCCTATTCAGAAAAGGCTCCAAAGTCGTGCGGTTACCTCAATGACTGGACAACATCATTCACCGGCGAGATGGAACAGGCGTGGCAGCCCATAGAGAACCTTATTCCGAGCGCTATTGCCGCTGTCGCAGCTGGCCGAGTGCTAGGCGATCCGGCGCTGCTTACTGTGCTAAAGCGCACAATAGCGATCCACCGGCTCAGGAGTCACACACTCCGGCGGTTTGGTCAGTCGGCTGCAGACGAAGCCATTGCTAAGTCCCTGAGGCGCCTGACCGCGACTCAGGACGTCAGGAAGTATCTTGCCCAAGAGTTTCGCGCCCTGCACGGACGAGAGTCGGCAAGTGAGGAGGACCTGCGCTCGGTTCTGGTAGATAAGGCCAAGGGCTTAGCCAACTGGGACCCGGCCATCAACTTTCGCAAGAAAATAGACGAGTCGTTCGAGGATTTGAAACGGATCGTTGATCAATGCAACGTGGAGATCCTGCGAGCGCCGACTGGTCGTCATTTCATACTCGGAGACACCCCGGTCTTTCTGGTGCCCCCAACTGGACGCACACGTCGCTCGGGCGACTTGCCTCTGTTCGACTCGCAATTCATGATCCTTCCAGTGCATCCCGATTACTGCTTGAGGCTCCCAACTAAGACGAATTCCATAGTCGCCATCGGTCATCGCGATCTAGAGCGCATAAATGACGAGCAGATCGCAAACGCTTACCGGTACGTTTACTTCATGCCTGATGCGCGGACACTTAACTATATTAATGCCAGGGCGAAGCGATGGAGGCCACCTCCGGTGATAACTGAGCTGGTAGCTCGATAGGTTCAGCCGGTGTCTCCGCAACTGCTTCCGTGCTTACTCTCATGCCGCGAGTCGCGTTCGTCTCTTCGCCGTTCGGTGGCCCGACGTAGTTAGATCAGGCAGCCGTCCCGGCGTATGACAGTGCCCCTCGTGGCGCCGGACGTCGATCCATCTACTTGTGGATCTTTGTTGCTCATCGTGTACCTGGCTCTGCACTCATGCTGTACGCGACAGGCGGCTCGGGTGGACCAGGTTCGCTCATCGAGCAGCACGGCTTTGATCGCGGCGAAGAACGACTCGGCGACGGCCTTGTCCCAGCACTCCCCCGGCCGCCGTCGGACAGCCGCACCCGGTGCTGGCCGGGCGAGCGTCCTGGGATGTACCGACAGCTCTCGCCGCACTGCGGTCGCCGAACTCGCTCGATTCGGGGAAACACACGAGGCGAGCCCGTAGGGTCTGCCGCGTGGCCGAGACACAGACCGAACCTGATCTCTCTTACATCGCCAACGTGACGCGCGTGCGCGCAGCCGCCGGCATCATTCTTCGCGACGAGGCCAGGCGGGTGTTGGTAGTTCACCCGACGTACAAGGACGTGTGGGAGATCCCCGGCGGGATGGTGGAACCGGACGAATCCCCCGCGGAGGCGTGTGTGCGCGAGGTCAGGGAAGAGCTGGGCCTGTCGGTGTCCGCAGGGGCGCTGCTGTGCGTTGACTGGGTGCCGGCGAGCCCGCCGTGGGACGGCGGGCTCATGTTCGTGTTCGACGGCGGGGTGCTGACGGCGGCTCAGATCTCGACGATCCGCCTGTGCCTTGACGAGCTGGACCGATTCGAGTTCGTCAAGCCGGAATGCTTCGGCGAGGTGTTGATTCCTCGGTTGGCTCGGCGGGTTGCCGCAGCGGTTGCCGCGATCGGGCGTGGCGGTATCTACCTTGAGGATGGAGTCGCGACCTCAAGCAGGTAGTCGGCCGCGCTGAATCGTGGACGCGGGTGCGCGCGGCATGTCAGGAGTGGTGGAGCTACCGGTTGCTGCCGAAGTGAGAACTGCCTCGGTGGCGGCGATGGTGGCGACTGCCTGCTGCAGGGTCACAATCGGTGCTTCTTGGCCGAGGATGGCGTCGCCGAAGGCTTCGTGTTCCCTGAGCAAGGGTTCTCGTTTCGGGATCGCGTATCGGGTGATGGCTCCTTCGGTGACACCGCGGAACACTTCGGCGGCGGCCCATTCGGTTGGCGCTGAGCCGTTGGCGTAGAAGGTGAGACCGCCGTGGACGGTGTCGGCGGCGAGGCAGCCGTGAGCGCCGGTGACGATGGTGATTCGTTCCTTGAGTGGGGATAGCCAGCTGACGATGTGGCTGGTGAGGGTGCCGTCACTGAGTTCGCCGAGGATGACGGCCAGGTCTTCGGCGATCCGGCCGCTGCGTGCCATGGTTCGGGCGGCGACCGAGACCAGCGGCATGCCGGTGACCCAGGTGGTGATGTCCAAGTCGTGGGTGGCGAGGTCGAGCACGACGCCGATGTCGCGGATCCGGGGCGGGTAGGGCCCTTTGCGCCGGGTGGTGATCTGGTAGAGGTCGCCGAGGGCCCCCCGTCGGCGAGTCGGACCCGCATGGCTTCCAGTGCGGGGTTGTACCGCTCGGGGTGGCCTACAGCCCCGATCAGTCCGGCGGTGTTGAAGGCTTGGGCGAGGGCTCGTGCGGTGCCCAGGTCCGGGGCGAGGGGTTTCTCGATCAACGCTGGCACGCCCGCCTCGGCGAGTCTGTGGCCGATCGGCCCTGAGGGACGATCCGGCTAGGCCCTGTGTCGAAGTCGGTGCCAGGGCTTGGGCTGCCGGTTTGAGGAGTTGGCGTGTCGGTGTTCGAGATGTAGCGAGGTCTCCGGTATCTGGTTCAGCGACCAAGCAGAACCCGAACACCGGAGACCTCGTGAACACCCTAGCGGTGACGAGGCGGCATGACCTGACCGACGCACAGTGGGCGGCGTTGGAGCCGTTGCTACCTGCGGGGCGCAGGCCAGGTCGGCCGTCGACATGGACGAAGCGGCAGCTCATCGATGGAATTCGGTCGCGGGTACGGGTTGGCGTACAGTGGCGGGACGTCCCGGACTGCTACGGGTCCTGGGCTGCGGCGTACGCGCTGTTCCGGCGCTGGCAGCGTGACGAGACCTGGGCGAGGATCCTGACCGCCTTGCAGGCCCTGGCTGACGGGGCCGGACGTGTCGTGTGGGACGTGTCGGTGGACTCGACTGTCGCCCGGGCGCATCAGCACGCCGCTGAAGCGGCGTAAAAGGGAGATCTGCAGGCCGAGCCGCCGGGCGGGGTCACGGTCGAACCGGACGATCACGCGCTCGGGCGCTCGCGGGTCGGCCTGACCGCGGCTATCCAATCTGAATGCATTGCATCGAGGGCGATAAAGAAAAGTGCACCTCACCTGCAAGGATGTACGTATCTAGACCATTCCATAGCAGAAAAAGGTGAACCTTTCTGGTGAGTAAGAGCAGCGGCTGGTCATCGACCCGGCGGGAAGGGTCTGGTCGGTCTCGGGTGCGGTGTTACTGCCGAGCCGAGCCAGTTCGGCATTCCGCCCGCGAGTGGACGTTGATCCCGATGGGTGCACCGGGCACAATCGCCGGGTGATTGCGAGCGTGTTCTTCGATGTGGGCGAGACTATCGTCGATGAGTCTCGGGAGTACGGCACGTGGGCGGACTGGCTCGGGGTGCCGCGCCATACCTTCTCGGCCGTCTTCGGGGCGATCATCGCTCGCGGCCTTGACTATCGGGAGACGTTCCAGGTCTTCCGGCCGGGTTTCGACCTGGCCGAGGAGCGGGAGCGCCGGACGGCGGCGGGGCAGCCGGAGTCCTTCACCGAGGAGGATCTCTATCCGGATGCTCGGCCGTGCCTGGCCGCGCTGCGCGAGTCGGGGCTGCAGGTTGGCCTCGCTGGTAACCAGACGGCGCGGGCGGAGACGATCCTGCGTGCCCTGGACCTACCGGTGGACGTGATCGGCACCTCGGACGGCTGGGGTGTGGAGAAGCCTTCCGCCGCGTTCTTCGACCGCGTGATCGCCGAGGCGGGATGCCCGGCTGACCAGGTGCTCTACGTCGGGGACCGGTTGGACAATGACATCCGGCCGGCGCAGGAGGCGGGTATCGCGACCGCCCTGGTCCGTCGCGGCCCGTGGGGTTACATCCTCGGCGACAAGGCGGTCAGCGACCGGTGCCTTTTCCAGCTCGACTCACTGGCCGAGCTGCCTGACCTCGTTCGCAAGCACAACGAGTCGGCCCGCTAACTACCCGGCAGCGCGGTGCGGCCGGCGGTGAGGGCGGCGACGCGTTCGTCCAGCATGGTGCCGTGTCGGCTGTCGCCGAGCATGGGACGGACGGCTCGGACCCGGTCGAGGCCGACGCCGTACCAGTCGTTCTGTAGGGCGTCGACGGCCTGGTTGAGGTAGTCGGCCGCCTTGTCGCCGTCACTGCCGTGGGCGGTGGCCAGGTCGGCGAGTACGACGCTGCGCTGCTTGGCACCGGTGGCGGTGAGCGCGGCGAGTGCCTGGTTGAGCTGGCCGGCGGCTTCGCTGTGGTCGCCGCTGGCGAGGGCTGCGTATCCAGCGAACGAGTTCAGGCGGCCGTCGTCGTAGAAGTCCAACCATTCGGGCGGGTTGCCGTCACCGTCGACCGCGCCCGCGGCGAGGTCGATGTGACGACGGCTGGCGGCTGCGACTCCGGCACGCGCCTCGACCTCGGAGGCGACGCAGTGCAGCCATGACCGGACCAGCGGGCTCACGCCGTGCCAGGTGTGCTGTAGAGCCGCGTCGACCAACGGCCGAGCGTTGTTCGGCTGGTGACCGAAGGCAGGAACGAACGCCATGTGGCCGAGGACAGCGGCGGCCAGGGCGTGGTCGCCGGCCTCGCGGGTGGCGGCGAGGGCGACGTCGTAGCAGCGTTCCGCGATGGCCGGTTGGTTGAGGTCGAAGAAGGCGAGCCGGGCGGTGAGCAGCGCGGACTCGGCGAGAGCGGAGGCAAGGCTGGTTCGGCTGGCACCGGTGGCAGCGCGCAGAAGCCCGATGCCGAGCTGGGTGTGGGCGTACGCGGCCTCGTGCAGCGGCCGGGCCGGGCTGGTCCAGTACAGCTCGCGTTGACAGCGCACGATCTCCCGGTACGAATCGGGGTCGACGGCCTTGCCCTCGGCGTGTGCGGCGTCCGGGTCAAGGGACAGCAACGGCGCGACCAGCGGCAGCATGCTCGCACCGACCAGCGCGCGCAGCACTGATGCGCGGTCCCAACCGTTGCCTTTGCCCTCTTCAGTGAGCATGTCCCACAACCTCCTGAACTCGTGCAGTGTTTCCGCGTCCGGGCGTACGGCCAGTTCGTCGGGGGTGAGCAGGCCGAGGTCGCTGGCCGGCTTACCGAATATCGCGACCAGGTGTTTGCGGTACCGCGGATCTGGCCACCGCTCGCCGATCTCCCACCGCCGGACGGTGTTGGCGTTGAGCCCGGTGTCGGTCTCTCCGGCGCGGCTCATCTCGGTGCGAATGCGTTCGGTGACCTCCTCGTAGGACCAACCGCGTTGGAGTCTCTCCCACGCTAGCCGCCGGTTCGAGGGGTAGCGCCGTTCCGCCATCGCGCACCTCCGGTCATCGCCTGTCGACGTCAATCACGCTAGCCAGTCCGGCTACGCGTCGTCACCACCTGGTTGCGATTGGACGGGTAGTGGACGGTACCGGTCCGCCGCCGTGGGCGGTTCGCTAGTGCCGAACATCGAAGCCGCCTGTTCTTGGCTGGCCTCGGTGGTCGCCGACCAGTCCCGTCAACGGCATGAGGTTCGTGGTGGACACGTCGCACAGACCCGAGATTGCGTCGCCCCGGCCGAATCCGATTGCCTCGACGGCGGTCGGCTTCGGTGCCGTGAGGATGACTCCGCGCCCGCGTACTGCCAACGGGGCTGCGCAGGCGAGTGACCGGCGAGATTTCCCGACTCGCCGCCTCTCGGTCGCGGACCCGCCAGGCTCCCGGCGGGTCCGCCACACCGACCGTCGATGCCACACCTCCGGCGGTCGGTCACAACAGCCCAGGCACGGTACGGCCCAGGTGAGGGGTCGGTGATGGCTCTCTACATCTCCCGCCATGCCACCGCAGCGGCGGCCAACAACTCCACCAGAACGGCCCGCCCTGAACCCGTGCTCATGGCCGAGCGGGTGGACCTTCCTCGCATCGACCCGCCCCTGTTCAACCACGTCTGGCAGCGGCTTTTCGAGCAGACCCTGCGAAAGGAAGAGCATCGATGATGTCTCGTGTCCTGGTTACCGGTGCCGCCGGCTTCATCGGCTCGCACCTGGTCGACGCGTTGCTGGCCAGAGGCGTCACGGTCGTCGGCCTGGACCGTCGACGACTCGGCGAGCATCCACTGGCAGACGAGAACCTGGCTGGCGCCACCGCCAGTCCCCTCTTCTCCTCCTACTGCCTGGACCTGGCCGCCGATCCGCTCGACGATGCGGTGGCCGGCTGCGACACCGTGTTCCACCTCGCCGCGCGACCGGGAGTTCGGCCCTCGTGGGGCCACGAGTTCCTCGACTACAGCCAGGCCAACATCCTCGGCACTCAGCGGTTGCTGGACACATGTGCCCGCCAGGGCGTACGTCGGTTGGTCGTCGCGTCGTCGTCGAGCGTCTACGGGCCGGCCGATCGGCCCAGCCGCGAAGACGATCCGACCTGCCCGCTGTCCCCGTACGGGGTGAGCAAACTCGCCGCCGAGCAACTCAGTCTCGCCTACGCCCGACGAACTGACAGTGCGTTGAGTGTTGTGGCGTTGCGCTACTTCACCGTTTACGGGCCCCGGCAGCGTCCCGATATGGCGATCGGCCGGGTTCTGTTCGCCGCGTACACCGGATTTCCCGTCATGCTCTTCGGCGACGGTAGCCAGCGACGGGAGTTCACCTACGTCGGCGATGTCATCTCCGCGACCCTCGCCGCCGGTCACCTTGATGGTCGAGCCGAGGTCGTCAACATCGGCGGCGGCGCCAGCGTCTCGATGCTGACGTTGATCGACGAAGCGGCGCGGGTCACCGGTCGCGAGGTGCCGGTGAAGGTCGTGTCCGCTCAACCCGGCGACGTGGCTGCGACAGCAGCAGATCTCACCCGCGCCGGCCGGCTACTCGGCTACTGGCCCACCGTCGGGCTCCGCGAGGGCCTTACCCGCCAGGCCACCTGGCTGGTCAACCTCTCCGGCGATCGACTCGCCGCTTTTGCCTCCTGACCTCCACCAAGGGAGTTGCACATGATCGTGCTGACCGCTGGTTCGGCAAGTGAGCTGTTCACCGCCGCCTGCCAGGCCGTACTGCTCAATGGTCGCGTCGTCTGTCCGCGTGACCTCACCACGACCGAGGTGGTCGGAGCACACCTGTGCCTGACGAATCCCCGGCGGCGACTCGTCGACGTACCCCCTGCCAGGGTGATCAACCCCGCGTTCGCGGTCGCGGAGGCGCTCTGGATCCTCTCCGGTTCCGACGCCTCCTGGATCTTCGATTACAACGACCGGCTGCGCATATACGCCGACGACGGCGTGCTGCGCGGCGCGTACGGGCCGCGGCTGCGCCGATGGGACGGCCAGATCGACCAGCTCGACGCGGTACGGCAGCAGCTGCTCAAGGATCGGGATTCACGGCGAGGGGTGATCCAGCTGTACGACCCGTCCCGCGATCTTCAGGGCTACCGCGACGTGCCGTGCACCCTCGGGTACCGGTTCTTCATCCGGAAGAGCCGGCTGATCATGCACACCAGCATGCGCAGCCAGGACCTGTGGCTCGGTTTCCCGTACGACATCTTCACCACCACGCTGATCCACGAGTTGATGGCAGGCTGGCTCGACGTCGAGCTGGGCGAATACCACCACCACGTCGATTCCCTGCACCTGTACGCCGAGAACGCAGAGGCAGCTGCCGCTTCCCTGCACGGCGCCGCCGGCACTGCGGAACTGGACCCGATCGCCGTGCCCTGGACCGACCTCGATCCCCTGCTCCAGCGCGTGATCTCCGGCGACGCCGGACCTGGCGGCGGTTCGACCTTGGATGCCTTTGGCCGGACTCTCGCCAGCTACCGTGCCTGGAAGTCCGGTGAACGCGACCAGGCACGCAAGATCGCCGCCGACACTCCTGATCCGCTCGGCCGTGCCCTGGCGACCTGGTACGACCACCTCAGCTCACGCGCGTCCGGCGGCCGATGATGATTGCGCAAGGGTCCACGCATGATGCCGAGGTGGTACTTGGGCTCTGCGCCTTCACCCACGACTCGGCTGCGGCGCTCCTGGTCAACGGCCACCTGATCGGCTTCGCCGAAGAGGAACGCCTCGACGGGGTCAAGCACAGCAAGGCGTACCCGGCCGGAGCCGTCGCCTGGCTCCTCGACCAGGCCGGTCTCACCGCAAACGACGTGACGACGGTGGCATACAACTTCGACGGTCGCCGCTACCTTTCGGCGCTCGGCCAGCTACCCGGCCAGCTGGCCCGGCCCGTGACCCGTAACCGGGCCATCCCACGCTCACGCAGCTTCCTCACCGTCCAACGCCGCTACCGGGCACGCATGCGGGATCTGTCGCGGCGGTTCCCGCTCGCTCGACTCGTTCCCGTGCTGCACCATCGGGCACACGCCCTCTACGCCTTCCTCCCCGCCGAGGTGGACGATGCAGCGGTCCTGGTCGTGGACAGTCTCGGCGAGCTGCAGACCACCACGATCTGGCACGCCACACACCACGATGATCAGCCCTTCCGCCTCCGCCTGGTCGAATCCGTCGAGGATCCGGCATCGCTCGGCTACGCGTACGGCGCCGTGACCGAGCACCTCGGGTGGCGGCGCGGCGACGAAGAAGGCACCGTCATGGCGCTGGCCGCCCTCGGCGACCCGGCACGCTTCCGTGACCTGATGTCCCGGGCGATCCGGTTGACCACGGACGGGCTCACTCTCGATCCGAGCCTGTTTCCGCTGCGGGTGTTGTCCAGCCGGTACCGCCGAACGAGCCCGGCGTTCACCGCTGCGGCCTGCCCGCCGCGGCCGCCGGACGCCCCGGTCGAGCCGGTGCATGCGGACCTTGCTGCCGCCCTACAGGAACGTACTGAGCAGGTCATGCTGCACCTGGCCCGGCAAGCCGCGCGGCTGACCGGCTCCGGTCTGCTCTGTCTCGGTGGCGGCGTCGCGATGAACTGCGTCGCCGCAGGGCAGATAGCCGAGGCCGGCATTGTCGACGAGATCCACGTCCCGCCCGCGCCGGGAGATTCGGGCACCGCGATCGGCGCTGCCGCAGCCGCCTGGATCGACGCCACCGGCCGCCCACCCACCGGCATCGGCGGACGCTGCTACCTCGGCCCGGCGTACCCCGACCTGTCCCTGCCTGCCGAGCCACGGCCCGGCCTGGCCGCCGCACGCCCGGCCGACCCGGTCCAGCACCTCGCCCGGCAACTCGCCGACGGTGCGATCGTCGGACTCTTCACCGGCCCGCTGGAAGCCGGGCCCCGGGCGCTGGGTAACCGTTCCATCCTCGCCTCGCCTTTCGCTGATGAGGTCGTGGACCGGCTGAACGGCACGGTGAAGTTCCGCGAACCGTTCCGCCCGTTCGCTCCGATGGTCCTCGCCGACAAGGCAGCCGACTACGTGCGGCTTCGCCAGCCCTCACCGTTCATGTCCATCGCCGCACCGGTCACCGAGCTGACCCGAAACGACCTACCTGCGATCGTGCACGGCAACGGCACCGCCCGGGTGCAGACCGTGACCCGCATGCAGCATCCGTTCCTCGCCAACGTGCTGGCCGCCTTCGGCGAGATCACCGGACACCCGGTGCTGATCAACACCTCGTTGAACATCAAGGGCAAACCGATCTGCGGCACCCCGGACATGGCCCTGGACTGCCTCGCCGGGACCGGCCTGGACGCCCTGCTCATCGAAGGCTGGTGGGTGACGAAATGCTGATCGGGTACAGCTTCTGGGGATTCCTCGGTCCCGGCGTCGTCGACACCCCCGACGGCGGGCGCAGTCACCGCCGGCCCCTGGTCGACGGGCTTCGCCAGGCCGGCCACGACATCGTGTTCCTCCAGCTCAACCGTGACCTCTGCGACGCCGGCCTCGACCTCACCGGCAGCTACCGGTGGGATGTCGGCCTACCTGAGTTCGACGCGTTGTTCCTCGAATGGCGCTGGCCAATCGCCGGCCGCAACACCACCCCGTGCGGCCGGCCCGGACACACCTGCGACCTGCACCGGCAGGCCGAACTCGTCACCCACTACACCCACCGGCTCGGCACCCCGACGATCCTCTGGGACAAGGACAGACAGCTCGACCCCGGGGATCCGCTCCGCCAGGCCGGCAACGTCACCGTCTGCGAAGCGGCCATGCGCCCGAGCCCTGGAGCGACGCCGCTGCTCTTTCCCGTCGCCGACGTGATCCTCGACAGCGCCGATCCCACCGTGCTCGCTGCCCGGAATCGCTCGACGCCGCTGGTCTACGTCGGCAACCAGTACGACCGTGACGAGGCCTTCGACACCTTCTTCGCTCCCGCCGCCGCACACCTGCCGCACCTGATCGCCGGCAAGTGGACCGACACTCAACGGTGGCCCGGTCTCAACTTCGTCGGCCGGGTCCCGTTCCCACAGGTCGCCGAGATCCACGCCGACGCCCTAGCCACGGTGCTGCTGCTTCCCGAGCGTTACGCCGAAGCCGGCCAGATCACCCAACGGATCTTCGAAGCGGTCCTCGCCGGCTGCGTACCTCTGCTGCCCACCGGTGTCCGCGGTGCCGCCGAACTCGTACCGGCGAGCCTGCACGTCAGGCACGCCACCGACGTGCGGCGTCGGGTCGGCTGGCTCGCCGAGATCGCCAGGACCAACGACCACGCCGACCTGATCGACGACTGCCTGCGCCGTCTTGCCCCGTTCCGGCTCTCCACCCAACTCGGCGTGCTGGATCGCCTCCTACGCCATCCGGAACCGGTGCCGTCGTGACCTGCCGTGTCCTCCCGACCTCACCGCGCAGTGCCCCTACCCTGGAGGGCCATGGACAGGATCGCCATCATCGGCTGCGGCGGCAGCGGCAAGTCGACAGTTGCCCGGCAGCTCGCCCAGATCCTCGACGCGCCGCTGACCCACCTCGACGCGATCTTCTACGACGAGCAGTGGAATCCGCTGCCTCAGGAGGAGTTCGCCGCCAAGCAGGAGAAACTGGTCACCGGCGAGCGCTGGATCATCGAAGGCAACTACGCCGGCACCCTGCCGATCCGGCTGGCCGCCGCCGACACCGTGATCTTCCTCGACCTTCCCGCCGCCACCTGCCTCTGGGGCATCGCCCAGCGACGCCGACGCTACCGGGGCGGCCAGCACCAGGCCGACGGCGTCTACGACCGGATCACCTGGAACTTTGTCCGGTACATCCTCAGCTACCGACGCACCATGCGACCCCGCGTCCGGACCCTCATCCAAGAACATGGGCCACACGTCCGGCTGATCTCGCTCACCAGCCGCCGCCAAGCCAACCAACTGATCGAACGAGTACGACAACAAGCCCAGCCGATGACCTGACCGACCCGGCATGGGAGACGTCCCATGCCGGTTAACCCGTTCCTTGATCCAAAACTGGTTCACGGTGACCTCTACCGTTCCAGCGGCCGAATCGCAGAACGCACCCGCGCACTACGCGAAGCCAAGATCGCCGGACGGGACGCCGCCGACGTCATCGTCGACCTGGTCGCTCAGCGCACCCCACCCGGCGCGGCCGTACTCGACATCGGCTGCGGACGCGGCACCACCACCCTCCGCATCTCCGACCGTCTCCGTCCCCGACGCCTCATCGCTGTCGACGCCTCATCCGCACTGCTGGCCACCGCCCGTACCCGGCTGGCTGAGGCCAGCCGAACCGGCTCGGCGGTCTGCGCCGACTTCCACCACCTACCGCTGCCCGACGCGCTGGCCGACGCGGCGGTAGCCGCGTTCTGCCTCTACCACTCGCCCACACCCGCCGCCGTGGTCGCGGAGATCGCCCGCTGCCTCCGCCCCGGAGGTATCGCCGTCCTGGCGACCAAGTCGCTGGACAGCTACGCCGAGCTCGACCAGCTCGTCCAAGCCGCCGACCTCGACCCCGACGCCGTCCGCCGGCCGAGCCTCTACGAGAGCTTCCACAGCCGCAACCTCGTCGACATCGCCGCCGCCCACCTCACGGTGCTCGACGTCCTGCATGAGGAACACGTCTTCGAATTCGCCGACGCCACGCACCTCGCCCGATACCTCGCCACGACCCCGAAGTACCGGATCCGCGCCGCCGGTGGTCCGGCCGGCCTCGCCGCGATCCTCCGGGAACGACTACCGGCACCGCCATACCTGACCCGATCCACCGTCAGCTACGCCCTGGCAGCACGACCGTGACCAGCAACCTCTTCATCAAGCGGTACGACGACCCACGGCGCTGCTCGGCAGCGGCGGCCCACCACGACTGGCTCGCCGGGCTGAAGTCCGGCGTCCGCCTCCCGCGTCTGGTCACGCGGACCAGGCGCCACCTGGTCTTCGAACGGCTACCGGGCCGCACACCCGAGGTGGCGGATTTGCCCCGTGTGGCGGCCGCACTCGGCCGGCTGCACGACACCGCCTACCGGAGAGAACTGCATACCGCGCGCCTCGAACAAGCTCACACCACGGCGACAGGGCTGGTGCTCCCCCACTTCGCCGGGCCGCGTCGGCAGGTGCTGCACCGTGCCGCCCACATCACGGGCGTCAGCCTGGCCGCGATCGACGCCGTCCTCGATCGGGCTGACCAGGCGGTGGCCTTTTACAAGGACCCGAACGTCCGCAACTACCTCGTTGAAGAAGAGGACGTGGCTGTCGTCGACTTCGACGACCTCACCCTCGCCCCCTTCGGCTACGACCTGGCCGGACTACTCGTCACCGCCTCCATGACGTACGGCCGCCTCACCCAATCCACCGTGACGAGCTGCGTCGACGCCTACCGGGCCGCCACCGCACCAAACCGATGCCATCTTGACGAGCTGCGGCAGTACGCCGAACTTCACCACCTCTTGACGCTCCGGTACCTCGGCACCAACGGATACCAACACCCATGGCCCACCGTCCGGCCCTGGCCCGACCCGTTCGCTCCAGACTGACCACCCCGGAAGGAGCCCTGCCGATGTCCCCCACCACCGAACTCGTCATCGCCCGTCACGGCGAGGCCGCCTGCAACGTCGCCGGAATCGTGGGCGGCGAACACGGCTGCACCGGCCTGACCGACCGGGGACGCCACCAGGTCACCCGGCTCGCTGCCCGGCTGGCCGCCGAGCACGCAACCCGACCGTACTCGGCCTTCTACTCCACCCCCCGACTTCGAGTAGTCCAGACCGCTGAGATCATCACCCAGTTCCTTGAGCTGGCGTCCGCCGTCGAGCCGGAACTCCGCGGACCTGACCACGGCGACGCCGACGGCCGCCCGTGGACGGACGTCAAGACCGCCTTTCAGGGACCACCCCAACACGCCCCCGACATCCCGTACGCCAACGGATCCGAAACGTGGAACCAATACCTCGACCGGGCAACCAAAGCCCTACAACGGATCCTCGCCCGGCACGAGGGCCAGCGGATCCTCATCGCCGCCCACGGCGAGACCATCGAGGCCGCCAACAACCTGCTCCTCGCACTCCCCCGAAACGCATGCCTGCGGCTCGGCTTCGTCAACGACCACGCCTCGGTCACCCGATGGCAGCGACCGACCAACCGCTTCGGCCGCACCATCTGGCAACTCGCCGCCCACAATGACACCCGCCACCTCGAAACAGGGCAATGAACAGCGCCGACCTCCTCCAACTCTGCCAGCGCCTCCTCGACACCGACGCAGTACCCGTCGGCTGTCACCCGGGCCATGCGGGCACCCACGTACTCCGCGCCACAACCGTCGAGTACGGCGAGGTGATCGTCAAACCACACCGCAGCCGCGAACGGCACACCCAGGAGGTACACGCCTACCGGACCTGGGTTCCGGCCCTCGGCGACCGGGCACCCCGTTTAGTCGCAGCCGCTGACGATCCGCCCGCGATCGTCATCACCGCAGTGCAAGGTGTCCCACTCGACCAGCGCGCCCTCGATCCGGAGGCCGAGCAGGACGCCCACCGCCAGGCAGGGCTACTCCTCAAGATTCTCCAGGCCGCCGGACCACCAAGGCTGGAGCCGGACTGGACGGCCTGGCTCGCCCAACGCGCCGAGTACTGGATCCACCAAGCCGGAGACCGCATCACGCCTGACGCCCGCGCCGAGGTACGGGCCCACATGCGCGCCCTCCAAGACCTCGCCCCGCTACCTGCCGTGCCATGCCACCTCGACTTCATGCCCCGCAACATGATCTACGGCGACGACGGCGTCGTTCGCCTGATCGACTTCGAGCACAGCCGATACGACCTACCCGCCCGCGACCTCGTACGCCTCGCCACCCGAATCTGGCCCAACCGACCCGACCTGCGCGACAACTTCCTCGACGAGTACGGCCAGCTCAGCGCAACCGACCGCGAGGTGCTGGAACACTGTGCCTACCTCGACGTGCTGACCCGACGCAGGCAACAGCAACGACGATGAGCCAGCCCCATGTGCGCGGCTTCGGCGAGGCAAACTCGCGACTCCGACTCGCGGCCACATCCAGATGCCCCGTAGTGCGGGTTTCGCCAGGCCATGCATTGGCACCCGGGGGTCGGCGTGAGCAAGGAACGGGCAGCGCGCTGCATTGGGTTGACCTCCGGTTCGACGTGTGCTCAGCGGCGGCGCGTTTCGTTCCCCGCTTGCCGCGCAACTGCCCGGTGCTGCGTCGTGCACGGCTCTACATCCCCACCGGCTACGACTACATCCCGTCGTACGTTCCGGGCCGGAACCCGGTCATCAACCAAGCCCTGCACAAGCGCCTCCCGCCGTAGGGCAGGCCACGATTCCTTGCGTGAATCACCACCATCGCGCCGCGTGACGGGCTGTAGGTGACGCCTGGGGAGGGCGTGTCACGTGGCCGGTCGCAGCAGTAGACGTCAGCGGCGCGAGCCCGTGCGGCATCCGATTCCACCTGCGCGGCTGACCGCCCCGCTACGCCGAGAAACGCTGGACCCGGACACCCGCGTCTGCCTCGCTTCGCGAGCAGCGTAATGGCGACAGCGCTGATCAAGTGCCCGGTCAAGGTGGTGCCGATGTTCGCCGCGTTCGCGGTCGTACACCGATCATGCGTCCCCTCCTGGTCAGCCCAGGACTCGGCCTCGTTTACATGGAACGGGTTGTCGGCTGCAACAGGAACACTTGATCCAAAGCTCCGGTACATGTTGCTTGAGCGACTTCGGCCCCCTTGTCCACGTCCGCCAGTCCGCCGAGAATGCCGAGGCAAAGCCCACTGTGGGTGGGCCGAATCCGATATCCGGTCGATGTCGGTGTCTGGGCCGGCTCCAGCTGGTAACGCTGGTGCGCTGCCCCCATGCACTCGGTGGGCGCTAACAGCGCTTCGTCCGCTATGAGCGCTTGGTCGACCGTGAGGCACCCGACGCCTTCCACTGGATGATGCCACCGGATCTCGTAAACGCCGCCGATGCTCGTTGCGGCGAGGTACGTGTCCGGGACGATCGCGGCGCAGGAGCGTTGCACGGCGAGGGGCCGATCGGTACGACGGTTGCGCTCACGGCCCTCGCCGATGCAAAGGCCGCGGTCAGGAATATGGGCGGGCTGGATGAGGAACCAGCCCTCAGCCGGCAACTCAGGCCCGGCGACGCCTTCATGTTGGCTGCCAGTCGGTTTGAGCAGCAAAAACGCCGCGATGCTGATCACCAGCCCGAGAACGCCTAAACCGATCACCGTTGGTCGCGACCGGCGGCCTCTCGCCACCTGGGGATCCGCTGGTGTCTGCTCGGTCCCGCCGTCGGACGGTGGTTCCCGTTGCTCGGCAGAGCTCGATACCGGGTGTTCGGATCCCACGGCGATGCTGTTGCGTACTGTGGTCCACCGGTCAGCGGTGTCCGGATCGAGGCCGCAAGCCAGGACGAACGTCGCGATCAGCGGGGCGCGTGGCAGGGTGTTGCGGCCAAGCATCGAGGCGATCGTGCTTGGCGGGAGCGATCCTCCTGATGCCTGCGCCTTCGCGGCCAACTCCCGGTACGACAGCCCCGACCACAGGCGTAGCGTCCTCAGGGCCGCGACGAACTCTCCGGCGTTCATGGATTGATCGGGTTCCGGCGGACGCAACACAGGACTCCCCCACTCCCAGGCGTTTCGATTCAGTTGGAACCACCAGCATTCAGACAACTGCACATCCATGCCTTCAGATTGCTAACTTTCCAGGCCGTTGTGACCGCCATCACGTCACCTCAGCGCCCGCAGGCAGCCGCTGAGGTGACGTGAGCGAAACTGTTCCGCACAGCTCAGTCCCTGTTCCACCTTGCCAACTGCAGTTCAGGCTTACCGCCAGATCGATGTAGTCGAGCAGGAAGATCTTCAACCTGCGGGCCACTCAACACGGCAGGAAGGCAAAGGGAATGAACGTTTCCATCAAGCAGAGAACCTCGGCGGTTCTGGCGGGACTGGTCCTCATGGTGGGCCTGGCGATCACGCCGGCCGCACCAGTGCTTGCCACTCCCGCCCCGGCAACAACCGTCTCGCAACTCGCGGTGGCCGACTCGACCGTTACCTCGATCAACCCGTATGAGTGGAACACCGCCACCGCCTCAGGTCCGCCACCGGCGACAGCGCTATGTGTATGGACGCCCGGCGCCGAGGCCTGCTTCGAGCGGTCCGGCGACCGGTGGTGGGTGCTCGACAACAGTGCTGATGGCCGATCGGTGACCGCGTCGTGGAAGAACCGGCTCGACACTTACCCCGGCTGGTACACCGTGGATTACCGCGAAGGTTCCTGCGTGAACAAGCTGGGCGCCGGCAACTGGGGTGTGTGCAATAAGGACTACTACGAGGACAGCACCCGGCACGCTTACGGCATCGGAAGCTTGCTCGAATGGCAGGCTTGTTTCTACGACTCGCCAGCCGGCACCTGGCACGGATGCTCTTCGCTAAGGTGGAGCTACAACGACCAGTAACCGCTGACAGCAGGCTCCTCCCGCCGGGCGGCACTGGTCCTCGGCATCCGTCGACGATTTCTCGGCAACCGCACGCGGCCTACCGGCCCTGGGCGGCTGACCGCCCCGCCTGGCCTGCGGTCAGGCGGGGCGACTTGCCGTCGGGCCGGGTCACATGCCCGTGCTTGACCCGTAGAGGCCAATTCGGCAACCGCCAGCGAGACGGAGCTGTCCTCCGTCGGTTGATGTGCGACACGCCAGTCAGGGAACGGGCTGAGGCGGAGGGGCGAAGCGCCTCGATCTCGCTGCGCGGAGCGGGGACCGGCAGCGCCTATCGGTTGTGTGAGTGGCCGTCAGTCCCCTGCGTCATAGCAAGCGTCGGTAGAACCGACGGCACTGCGCCGAGGCTGGCCGCAGTCGTCGCCGGTAAGGCGAAGTTCGACTGCGTAACATCGCGTCGGGCCGACGCTTCCACTGCGTCGTTGTCGACTCCCACAGCATCGGGTGCTGGTCGTGCGGGGCGAGCCTGGGCAGCGGCAAGTTGGGCGACGACAGCATCTGTACGGAGGTAGGTTCGGACGGCATCGGTTCGCAGCGCCCCGCCGGCAGCGTCAGTCAGCACGGTGACGGTCGCTTGATTCGTCCTCACGGCCACCCAGGGTCGGCTCACCAGGCCGAGCTCGTCCGTCAATCCACGGACAAGCTGTGACCAGTCGTTGTCCGAGAGCTGGCGTTCATCGGGTTGAGAACGCAGCGCGAACGCGTTGACTCGACCCCGGTCGGCTAGTCGGCGTAGCTCCTCGCGCCATGTGCTGGAGTGCCAGCCGCCGCCTGCGTCCAGAACACGTGCACCCTCCACTCGCCCCGAAGCACCATCGCGTGCAGCGACTCCTGCCGTGATCGAGGCAGCGAGCTGGCGTGAGGACTGCGGATCGTAGGCGTTGACTAGCATCGTCGATCCTCCAGGTCTGACCGGCCGAAGGCGGTCGAACTGAGCTGACAAGTCGGGCTATCGCTCGATGGGTACGCCGACGGCGTCCAGGAAGGTGAGCGGGTCGACCGCGTTGGCGGCGATCAGGGGTGGCGCGTTCCGGTGCACCTCGAAGTGCAGGTGGGGCCCAGACGACCTTCCGGTGCTGCCGACCCATCCGATGACCTCGCCGGCCTCGACCTGCGTTCCTGCGGTGACGGCGAGGCGTACGGCGTGGCAGTAGCGGGTGGCGATGCCCTTGCCGTGGTTGATGTTGACGATGAGCCCGCAGCCGGACAGGTTCGGGTGTCCGGGGCGGTCGCAGTAGGGGCTGTCGCATCCGGCGGTGAGGACTACGCCGGCCGCGGCGGCGTAGATCGGGGTATCGGTGGCTGCGGCGAGGTCAATGCCGTTGTGCTCGGGTCGTGTCGGCGATCGGAACTTGCTGACCAGCAGGTAGCTGTCGGCGGGCAGGGGCAACCGCCAGAGGCCGGTGCCGCCGGGCGCGAGGGTGTACCTGTCAATGCGGGATCGCACCTGCTGCGGGTAATCGTGCGTCTTGCCCGCAGGCGGCACGCCGCCAGCGTTCAGGACGCAGGTTCGGCCGCAGAAGTAGGCGGCCCAGGCAAGGTCTGCCGGCTCGCCGGCGAGGCGTTTGCCGTCGATGTTGCGGGTCGCCCAGACCACGAGGTCGCACATCAGGCGCCCCATCGCATAGAGGGCGTCTTCGGGGTCGCTGGGCGAGTTGCTGCCGTCCTGGTCGTAGTCGTCACCCCAGACCGCCCAAGTGCCGAGTTGGAACTGTGCGATGCCGATCGCGTCTCCGCCCCGCTCGACCGGGTTGTGGGCGATCGCGTCGGCGTTCCAACTACTCTCCAGGTCGACCTGCGCGGCGATCATCGGCGGGGATATCTGCGGGCAGATCGAGCCGGCGAGGGCCACCCAGGGAGTGAGGTGGCGGGCGTGTGCGGGGATGGCGTCGACGTTGAGCTGCCCGGTGTTGGGCACCGCCACCACCGCCGAGGTTGTGGCGAGCAGGGTCGCGGCGCCGGAGGTGACGAAGGCGAGCAGGCCCGCTCCGGTGAGAAGCACACCTGCGAGCAGGAACGCGACCGTACGTGTCGTGGTGTGGACCTGACCAGTCGTGTCGGTCATCGCGGTCAGCCGATCTCGTACGCGCTGATGCGCCAGCCGCTTCCGACCGGCCGAAGGGCGCACATGACGGTGTGTCGTTCGATTGGGCTCCGCCATCCGTCGCGTCCCACCGGCTGAACCGTGATCAGCGTGGCAGCGTGCCGCTGGTCAGCGGTGTCTGGCGGCAGTGCGTCGCCGGCGTACGGGCCGACCTGGACGTCGGTGTAGGCGCGGTGGCTGGTCCATTCCTGCCATTGCGCCGTGCGGCGGCTTGGCTCGGCGGACGCCAACGCGGCTGCCGACGTGGCGTCCAGGTAAGCCGTGGCCCGTTGGTAGGCGTCGGTCGGATCGTGGTCGACGGTGGTGTCGAGGCGATGCACGGCGACGGCGAACGCGGCGCACACCGCTGACGCGTCGCCGTAGTCAACCGAGGGGTCGATGACAGGGGACGACGGGGCTGCGGACTGCTGGGGTCGTGGCCCTGGTGCCGAACAGGCCACAAGCATCGCGGTGAGCAGGACGGCGAGCAGATAGTGCGAGCGGCGAGAGCGGGTCATGCGGGCCAGGCTCGGATGCGCCGCTTTCCGGCGGCGCTGCGGTAGCGCCGTAGCGCCGCCGACGACCTCGGCGGCTCCCGTAGCGCCTACCCGGATCCACAAACGTCTCCGGCGGCGGCCCGGCGATCGGGCCGCGTTCGCATGTCGGAGGAGATCAGGATGGTTCTCAAGCTCGTTGTCGCCAGCCATGTGGTGCTTGCCGCGGAGGCACCCGACCCGAATCCGTCGGCACCGCCGGGCATGGACGCGATCGCCGCCGACTTCCTCGCCTGGGGGAAGTGGATTCTGTTGGTCGCCGGGGTCCTCGGGTTCATGATCTGCGCAGGAATGATGATCATCGGCCGGCGTAACCGGTCGCAGACGGCGGTGGACGGTGCCGCCGGCGTGCCGTGGGTCCTCGCTGGACTGGCGTTGACCAGCATGGCCGCCGGAATCGCCGGGGTGGTGCTGTGATGAGGGGTCAGCCCTTCCGGCACACAGCGCGGCGACGTTTCGTCGGTCCGGTGGTCGCCACCGCGGCCGGGCTCGCGATGCTCCTGCTGGCGGTGTTCATGGCCATGCACGGTGGCGAGCGGCTTCAGCCCACGCCGATCACGCCCGACCAGGACAAGGTCACGGCTACGCCGAGTGCGGATCGCACGTTCGATGCACCGCAGCAGACTGAGGTCGACCTCTTGTGGCCGGCGGATCTGAGCTGGGTCACGGTGGCCGGGCTTGAACTGCCCGTCTCTGCCACGGCCGGTCCACGCAGGCTGCAGGGCGGACGGGCCCAAGGGTTCGCCCAGACGCCGGTCGGCGCGGTTCTCGCAGGGCTGCACCTGCTGGTCCGCACCAGCCCGCAGGTAGGTCCGAACGTCTGGAAGCCGACACTGCACGAGCAGGTCGTCGGGCCCGACGCCGGCGCGTACGCCGATGCCGTTGCTCGGGGTTACGCCGTTGGTCGCGAGCAGCTACAGGTTGCCTACGGCGACCCGCTTGCCCCCATCTACGCCTCGATCGCCGGCATCAGGATCGACACCTATCACCCGGACGCGGCCAGCTTGCGCCTGCTCATCGAGGCACCGGACGGCACCGGCGGCGTCGCCCGAGCCGCCACCGTCGTGCAGGTCTCCTGGTCCGGTGTGGACTGGCAGCTGGTGGCCCCACCGCAGGGTGACTGGTCAACGGTACGGACACTAGTCGGGCCCGCCCTCGCTCGCGGTTACGCGCCGCTGCCGAGCAGGTAGCGCCATGTGTGATGCGTGGGATCTCGAATGTGGAATCGAGAAAGGCGTGGCCGGGGTCGTCGGCATGGTGGCCGACTCCTGGATCGGTCAGCTCGCCGACCAGGTCAGCAGGGCACAGTCAAACTTGATCACATCGACGGCGACCTGGTGGCTGTCTCTGCCGCCGGTCGATGTCGAGCGGGCCTCGGCTACGCAGGTGCTCCAGCAGTGGATGCTGCCGATCGCCTTGCTGGTTTCGGTCGGCGGCATCATGTGGCAGTCACTCTTGATGATCATCAACCGGAAGGGAGAGCCACTCGTCACGGTCGTGAAGGGGCTGTTCACGACCGCCCTGTTCGGCGCGGTCAGCCTCACCGGCACGCAGATGCTGCTCCAGGCGTGCGAGGCCTACACCGAATGGGTCCTGACCTGGGGTATGGATTGTGCCCCCGGGCTCGGACAGGATCAGGCCTGCAAGACCGATGCGCTGGCCGCACGGCTGCAGCTCATCCTGCTTCCGGTGCTTCCTGGTGTCGGCAGCGTCCTGATCGTCGTCATGGGCCTCGTCGTGCTCGTCGGAAGCATCGTGCAGGCGATGTTGCTGCTGTTCCGCAGCGGTGCCATCACCATCCTGGCCGGGATGCTGCAACTCGCGGCCAGTGGCAGCTTCACGGCGGCTACGTCCAACTGGCTGCGACGGGTACTCGGCTGGCTGCTCGCGTTGACCTTCTACGAGCCGTTCGCCGCCACCTCGTATGCGGTCGCGTTCATGCTCATCGGCGACCCGGAAACCCGTGACGTCTCGACCTGGTTCACCGGCGCCGGGATGCTCGGCCTGAGCCTCGTCGCACTCCCGGCGATGATGAGGTTCTTCAACTGGACCGTGGGCGCTGTTCAACAGTCCGGCAACTCGGCCGGGATGTTGGCCGCCGCCGGTGCCGCCGGCCTGCACGCGATCGCGTCACGCCGTGGCGCCGGTGGCATGACGGCCACCGACTACGCCCGGGAGATGGATCGCCGCAACCCGCCACCGTCGAGCGGCAACAGTTCAGGTCCTCCCCCACCGACACCACCGACGCCACCGACGTTCACCGGACCGGCCCCCGCTGCCGGCACCACCCCGTCAGCCGGCACCACGACGGCAACCACGGCGAGCAGCACTACCGGAACCGCGACGACCGCGACTGCCACCAGTGGTAACGCGGCAGCGGCAGCCGCCACCGGCCCCGCCGCGCCTAGCGTCGCGGGAGTGGTGGTCGGGGCCCAGGTCGCACAGGCAGCGGCCAGGACAGTGTCGAGCACGGCCGCCCGCTCGATGGAAGGCGGGTGATCGGGATGTCTGCTGACGCACCCGCCGCCGAAACCCGCACCTACGGCGGATGGCGCCGGGCCAGGGCCCTGGGCATGTTCGGGCTCGGCTTCGGTCAGACGATGGCGGTGCTCGCGGCGCTGACCGTCTCGCTCATCACGGTGTCGGTGAGCCCTGCTGGCCTCCTGGTGGTGGGGCCGATCTGCCTGGTCATCGTCGTCGGCAACGTCGCCCAGTGGGGCGGGGTGTCGCTGGCGCAGGCACTCGTGCAGCGGTTGCGCTGGGCCACCGGCGCCGCACGTGGTCATACCAGCTACCGCGGCGGCGTGATGTCGGCCGAGGAGCATGCCTGGCAGTTGCCGGGTGTGCTCGCCCCGACCGTGTTGTTGTCCGCCGAGGATGGCCAGGGTGGGACGTACGGCGTGGTGTGGCATCGCCGGCTCGGCACCATGACTGTCACCTTGCGCTGCGCCGCCCAGTCCACCTGGCTCGCCGACTCGGAAGCAGCAACGGCGTGGGTGTCGAACTGGGGTGGTTGGCTCGCGGGCCTCGGCCACGTGCCGATCGTTCGTTGGGTCGCGGTCACCGTCGACACCGCGGCGGACTCGGGAACGCGGCTGGCCGACTACATCACCGGTCGGCTGGCCCCGGACGGTCCAGCGGCGGCGGTACGGGTGCTCGAGCAGCTCGTCGCCGCCGCGCCGCAGGCCGCGGCCGATGTGCAGACGAACGTGTCGATCACGTTCGACCCGGGCGCGTCACCAGCCCGTCCCAAGTCACTGCAGGAGTGTCTCACGGAGGTCGACCGGGCCCTCCCGGGCTTGCAGGACGGGCTCGCCGCATGCGGGCTGACGGTGCTGGGCCGGGCGACCGCCACGCAGATCGCGGGAATCGTCCGGCACAGCTTCGACCCGACCAGCCGCGGCGACGTGAAGCGCCTGCTCAACGCCGATCCGGAGGCAGCAGCGCAGTTGCTGGACTGGAGCAATGCCGGCCCGGTCGCCGCCCAGGAACACACCGACCGGTACGAGCACGACGGGGCGACAAGCGTTACCTGGGCGTGGCATGAGGCACCGCGTCAGCCGGTCACCCACCACGTGCTCGCCCGGCTACTCGCACCCGGCGACCACCCCAAACGGGTCACGCTGCTGTACCGGCCACTAACCGCCGCACAAGCCGCAGGTGAGGTCGAGCGGCAGGTCAACGCGGCCCAGTTCCGGTCCGCGTACCGGCGGGCACGCAAGCTCGACCCGACCGCGCGGGACATCGCCGACCACGAGCAGGCCGCGCAAGCCGCGCGGGAGGAAGCACTCGGCGCCGGCGTCGGCCTGATCAGCCTGTGGGTGACGGCCACGGTGCTGGACCCGGCTGACCTGGGCCGAGCCGTCGCCGAGGTGGAGAGCCGCGCGGAGACCTGCAAGGTCCGGCTGCGCCGCCTGTGGCGCTCCCAGGCCGCCGGATTCGCGGTCACCCTGCCGACCGGGATCTGCCCACCGGTGCTGGCCCAGCACTGGCCGCACTGACCTTTCGACTTCTCAGGAGCATCATCGATGACACGAGTTGATATCGACGTGTCCGCGTACGGTCCGCTGGCCCCGGCATGGGGATGGCGTCGGCCGCACGCAGGGCGGGCCGTGCACGTCGCGGCCGGAATCGAATACCAGGCCACCACCGTGCAGGCCGCCGGGCTGTATCCGTTCACCGCCGGCTCCGGAGCTCCCCTGCTCGGGGTGCCGATCGGCCGGCATCAGCTGTGGGGCGAGTCCGTGCTGCTCGATCCGTTCGAGTGGCTCAACGCCGGCCTGACCACCAACACCGGCATCTTCGTACTCGGGCAGCCCGGCGCCGGGAAGTCCGCGCTCGCCAAGCGTCTGGTCACGGGGATGGCCGCCACCGGCACCCAGGTCCTGATCCTCGGCGACACGAAGCCGGACTACACCCGGCTCGTCCGGCATCTCGGCGGGCAGGTCATCCGCGTCGGTCGAGGGCTGGACCGGATCAACCCGCTCGACGCCGGTCCACTCGGCACGGTGCTGTCCCGAATGACCGGCCCGGACGCCGACCAGCTGCGGCTGGAGGTACGCGGACGGCGGCTCACCCTGCTCATCGCGCTGTGCACGCTGGTGCGCGACGGCGGGCGGGTCAGCAACACCGAGGAGGTCGTCCTCGGTCGCGTGATCGACCTGCTCGCCGAGCGGCGCAGCGGCGACCCGGTGATCCCCGACGTGCTCGCAGTGCTCGACCAGGGACCGGACACGATCCGCGCCGCGACCCGGGCCACCTCGCTGGCCGACTACCGCCGGCGGGTCGACGACCTGGTCGCCACCCTCCGGTTGTTGTGCGAAGGCACCCTCGCCGGCGTCTTCGACGCCGCCACCTCCACCCCCATCGACCTGTCCGCCCCCGCCGTCAGCATCGACATCTCCCGCGTCGCCGCAGCCGGCGACAAGCTGGTCGCCGCCGCGATGCTGTCGGCCTGGAGTTACGGGTACGCCGTCATCGATGCCGCAGCCGTCCTCGCCGACCAGGGCCTCGCGCCCCGGCGACGGCACCTCGCCGTGATGGACGAGTTGTGGCGGGCGCTGCGGGGTGCCCCAGGTCTGGTCGAACCCGCCGACGCGCTCACCCGGCTGTCCCGCAACCTCGGCGTCGCGCAGATCATGCTCACGCACTCCCTGGACGATCTTGATGCGCTCGCCACGGACGAAGACCGGGCCAAGGGTCGAGGGATGGCCGAGCGGTGCGCGATCAAGGTTCTGGCCGCGTTGCCGGGTCGGGAACTGGACCGCATCGGTCTGATGGTCCGTCTCTCCGGCCCGGAACGCGACATGGTCGCCTCCTGGGCCGCCCCGGAGGCCCTGGTGCCCGGCGCCACCCATCCTGGTCGCGGGAAGTACCTGGTGAAGACCGGCGAGCGGGCCGGCATGCCGGTCGCGCTCCACCTGGTCGGCGACGAACGCTGGCTGTACGACACCGACATGGCGGTCCGGGCAGGCGCCCGATGAGCGGCATCCGCAGCCAGCAGCCGATCTACCCACGCGGTAGCGCCGGCGGATACCCCCTGGCACCCTGGCTGATCCTCGGCTCCTGCGCCGCTGTCGCCGGACTGACCTGGATGGCGTGGCTGGCAGGCCGGCTCACCGCAGTCGCCACCGGACACCCGTGGACGACCGGTCTCGACTTCGGCTGGGACTTCACGAGGCACCTGATCGATCAGGACTGGCAGCGTCTCTGGCCCGGGGTGCCACCGCACCTGGTAGCGGCCACGTACGCGCTGCTGCTCGCCGTGACCGTCGTACCTGCTTGTTGGGGGTGGGCGTGGTGGCAGGCCCGCCGGCCGCGGGCCGGTGATCCGCTGCCGTCGCTGGCCCGCGCCCACGACGTCGACGAACTCATCGGCACCACGGCCGTACGGCGAGCACAGCGGCTGCGGCCGAGCCTTGCCGGCAAGCCGAAGCAGGTGCCGGCCGCCGCAGTCGGCATCGCCCTCGGACGGCTGGTCACCCCCGGCCGCCGGCGCGGTCCGGTCCTCCGCTCCAGTTGGGAGGACGTCCTGCTCGCCGTGATGGCACCACGGGCCGGCAAGACGACAAGCCTCGCCGTACCCCCGATCCTGGACGCACCGGGACTGGTGCTGGCCACCAGCAACCGCTCCGACCTGTGGGCCGCCACCGCGCGGGCCCGGCAGCGGGTCGGCCGGGTCTGGTCGTTCGACCCGCAGCGGGTGACCCGTCAGCCGCAGACATTCTGGTGGGATCCGTTCGCCACGATCGACGGCATCGAGGACGCCGCGCGGCTGGCCGACCATTTCATCCAGGAGATCCGCGGCACCGGCAGCAGCGACCCGTTCTGGCCACTCGCAGCCGGGGACCTGCTCACCTGCCTTTTCCTGGCCGCTGCCACCTCCGGGGGCACCCTCGCCGACGTACAGGCCTGGCTGTCCGACGCCACCAACCGCGAACCGGTCACGCTGCTGCGTACCGCCGGGTTCCCGCAGGCCGCGCGGTCCCTCGCCGGCCGACAGAGCGGTGCCCCGGAAACCAGGGACGGCGTCTACGAGACCGCCCGCACCGCCGCCCGCTGCCTCTCCGACCCGGAGATCATGGCCTGGGTCACCCCACCAGCCGGTGGCCTCGACCGGCTCGACGTCACCACGTTCCCCACCTCCTCCGACACGCTCTACCTCCTGTCGAAGGAAGGGGCCGGCGCAGCGGCTCCGCTGGTCGCCGCGCTCACCGACGCGGTGTTACGCACCGCGGTCGTCCACGCTGAGGCTGCCGGCGGCCGCATCGACCCGCCGGTGCTTGCGGTGCTCGACGAGGCCGCGAACATCTGCAAAATCAGCGACCTGCCGCAGCTCTACAGCCACCTCGGCGGCCGAGGCATCATCCCGATCACCATCATCCAAAACATCGCCCAGGGCCAAGGCGTGTGGGGCGAACGCGGCATGACCGCCCTGTGGAGCGCCGCCACGATCAAGCTCATCGGCGCCGGACTCGACGACTCCCGACACGCCGAGGACGTCTCACGACTCATCGGCGACCACGACGTCGCCACCACCTCGATCAACCGGGACGGCAACGGGCACACCAGCTACTCCACCAGCGTCCAACGACGGCGAATCCTCGATCCGGGCGACCTACGCGCCCTCAAGCGCGGTCGGGCGATCCTGCTGGCCACCGGCGTCCGAGCCGCCATGGTCGAGCTGATGCCGTGGTACAGCGGCGAGTACGCCGACACCATCAGCGCCGACACCACCGCCAGCGTCGAAGCCATCACCCGGACCGCCCAGACCGATCTGGACACCAGCCTGATCCACGATGACGGCAGGGAGGCGCCGTGAGCAACCAACCGTCCCACCCACCGACAGATCAGCAGTGGATCGAGGCGATGTTCGCCGACCTGCAACGTCAGATCGACCAACTGGCCGGTGACCTCCTGGCGCTATCCCACCTGCTACACGCCCATACCCTCGCTGCGCTGGACGGCGTACCGGACACCGTCGCACATCCCGACCAGCAGCCGGCGGCCGACGATGGCCAGTGAACAACGACCCCCTGCGCCCGAACGCCTGTACGCGGTCAACGCCGCCGCAGCCCAGTTCTACGCCGACCGCCTACCCACCTCGGCAAAGGCCGCGAGCTACCTGACCAGTCACGGCATCAGCGCGGCGGCGGACCCGACCGGACCATGGCAGGTGGGGTACGCGCCGGGACGCTGGACCGACCTGGCCACCCACCTCCAGGCGGCGGGATTCACCGCCAACGAGGTCACCGCGGCCGGCCTAGGCTTCATCCACCGTCGCAGCAAGCACCTGCTCGACCGGTTCCGTGACCGGATCATGTTCCCGATCACCGACGTACACAACCGTGTTGTGGGGTTCACCGCCCGCGACCTGAGCGGCCGGGCCGAGGCCAGATGGATCAACACCCCAGAGACCGCCGTCTACCGCAAACGCTCGCTGCTGTACGGCCTCGGGCAGCAGCTCGCGCACCGGCCTACCGGCACAGGGACACCGCTGGTGTTCGTCGTCGAGGGCGCCGCCGACGTGCTCGCGATACACCACATGGCCACCGCGTACGCCGCCATCCCCGAAGCGCAACCGGTGTACGCGGTCTCCCCGTGCGGCATCAATCTCACCGACGAGCAGCTCGGTCTGCTCCAGCAGACCCTGGCCGGCGCCCAACTGATCCTGGCTTTCGACGGTGACGACGGCGGACGCCGCGCCGTCCGGCGTGCGTACCCGATCGCCGCCCGGTGGCCCGGCCAGGTCTCCGGCGTCCGCCTACCCCCAGGGCAGGACCCCGCCGACATGCTCGTCTCCATGGACCCGGTCTCAGCAATCAACGAGATCATCGGCGCCATCCAACCCCTCGCCCAGCTCCAGATGACCGACACCATCAGCCACCTGTACGCCACCAAGAAGATCACCGACCCGGGACGCTTCGTAGCAGACCGCATCACCGCCTACCGGGCCATCGCTGAATTATTCGTGGACGCGCCGCAAGCTACGAGGGCAATGGCCGAAGCCGCCGCCGAACAACTCGGCCTGGACTCCACTGACGTCGCCCGCGGCGTCATCGAGGCATGGGAGGCCCGGACCCGCTCCCCCAGCGGCCTCGACCCTCCCCCTGGGCCCGAGCCGCAGGTGGGATCACGTGCACCCGTTGACCCGCCAGAAGCGGAGCAATCCGCGGATGCTGGCGAACCCTCCCTGACGGTGTCCGCCATCGCAAGCAGTACCGACGGACGATCCACCGTCACCACCGCTACATCCACCCGCCACGACCGGCACAGCGGGATCACCGTCTGGACACTTGCCGACGGGATCGGGCAACACCAGCAGGCAGCAGCCGCTGCGGAAATCGCCGCCGACATCGCTGCCACCGTCACCGCCCACTCGACGCCGGCCGCCGGGCTGCACGCCGCACGGGCCGCAGTCAACGCCCTCTACGAGGGAGTCCACCCCAGCCAGGCCGGTGACGCTTCCCTCCTGGTCGTCTCGGCACATCCCGCACCGGGCAACCGACTCGGCGTACGGTTCGAGATCGCATGGGCCGGCGACTGCCGCGCCTACACCTTCAAAGCCGGCCGGCTCGTCCAAGTCACTGCCGATCACACCACCGCCCGGCAGCGACGCGACCACGGCGAACACGTCCAGCCCGGCAGCCTTGCCGACACTATCCTCACGTCCAGCGTCCGCTCGGGCGACATCAGCGTCTGCCCGCTCGATGACGGCCCTCTGCTGATCTGCACCAGCGCACTACACCGTGCCGTCCCACCCGCAGTTCTGGAAGCAGAGCTGGCCGGGATGTGCGACGTCCGCGCCAGCGCCAACCGGCTGACCAGCAACCTTGGACCGCGCAGCGGAGCTCCTGCCCTCCTTCTCATCCATGCCCGATCGGCTCCGCCATCACACGTCACCACAACCGACGCCGCGCAACGCCCAACGGTGACCACCACTGGGTCCGCCGCAGCCCTAGCCAGAACCTCGTTCACCAACGGCGCAACGGATTTAGGATCATCGGCGGACCGGTTGTCACTGGGGCAGGTCCGGTCGGACCCGCGACATCGCTAGGTGCAGCCAGGTCCTGAGGGCCCTGGCTCCGCTGGCCGGTCAACGCCGCCACGCGCCGGCTCAAGCACCTCGCAGGGGTCCGGATGCCAAGGATGTACCCACATGCCGCGCCACACGATCATGACGACCATGCTCAACGCCGGCGTCAGCCTCCCGACGTGCAGATCGCCGCCCGTCACACCGACCCCCGAACTACGGTGCGGTACGACCGAGCCCGCAAGAACCTGGATCGGCACCCCAACTACATCCTCGCCGCGTACATGGCCTCCGGGACGTAGCCAGCGCTCACGGCTCTGGCTCCGATGAGTGGGCGTCCGATCATAACGCCGCACTAGCCCAGACGGTTCTTGCGATCTGACCGTGCATGACTGACTTGGATGGGCGCGGCTGAGCTGGCGAAGCCGAAAGCTGGCGGACGTCACCAGCGAGTAACAACGCCTGGACAGGCGTCCTGAGGTGCCAGTCAGCAAGCCATTGACGGAGAAAGTTCGTGCTCATGTCTTCCCAGACGATCAGCAAAGCGGCCGACGGCAGACTTCGTTGGCAAAAGACAAGCTGGAATGATCGATAGCTTCGGCACGTCAAGGGGCGGGGGAAGTTCGTGAGCAGCGAGGCCAAGGATCTAAGCGCGCTGATCTGGTCGATCGGCGACCTGCTGCGCGGTGCCTACCGGCCATCCGAGTACGCCAGCGTGGTCGAGCCGTTTACCCTGCTGCGCCGTCTCGACCTGCTGCTGCAGCCGACGAAGGAGGAGGTGGTTCACCGTTTCGGTCAGCTTCGTGCGGAGGGCTTCACCGACCTCGATGCCGTGCTGTGCGAGACCACAGGCTTGCCTTTCTACAACACGAGTCAGCTGAGTTTCCAGTCGGTGGCGTCGGATCCGATGGAGGTTGCCAGAAACCTCCGGTACCACATCGGCGGGTACTCGGACCTCATCGCCGAAGTGCTGCGGGCTTACGACTTCGACCGGCAGATCAGCCGCCTGGACAGGGCTCGGTTGCTGTATCCGGTGGTATCCCGGTTCACCGACATCGATTTGGGGCCGCAGGCGGTGAGCGACCGCCGGATGGGTGCCGTCTTCGAGGAACTCGTGCAGGTTTTCACCGCGGCGAACTACGACGCTTCCGGCGAGAACTTCACACCCCAGGACGTCGTGCGGGTCATGGTGGAGTTGCTGGTGCCGCAGGACAAGGGCACCGGCCGACGGACCGTTCACGACCCCGCGTGCGGTATCGGGGGAGCCCTGCTGGAGACGCGGCGGCAGATTGAGGTGCGCAATCCGTCCGCCGCCGTCGAGATCTTCGGTCAGGAGATCAACGCACGGACGTACGCAATCTGCCGGTCGAACATGCTGATGCGGGGTGACGGCGGCGGACGGTTCGTGCACGGCAACTCGTTGAGCCAGGACGCTTTTCCCGACGAGGTGTTCGACTACCTGATCTCGGCTCCGCCGTTCGGCCTGGACTGGCGGAACGTCCAAGACGTCGTGAAACACGAGGCCGAGATGCTCAGATCCAGCGGCCGCTTCGGAGCGGGACTGCCTCGCATCAGCGACGGATCGTTGTTATTCCTGCAGCACATGGTCGCGAAGATGAAGCGGCCGGAGGACGGCGGAAGCCGCCTCGGCATCCTGTTCAGCGGATCGCCGCTGGACGTGGGTGGCCCCGGGTCGGGTGAGTCGGAGATCCGCCGATGGATCCTCGAGAACGACCTGCTCGAGGGCATCGTTGCGCTACCGGAGCAGCTGCTCTACCACACGGCAATCGAGCCGTACTACTGGATCCTGACTAATCGCAAAGACGAAGAGCGCCGCGGAAGGGTCGTGCTGGTGAACGCCCGCGACGAGTGGCAGCAGATGCGCCAGTCGCGTGGCAGGAAACGCCGATACCTAGCGCCGGACCACATCGTCGCCGTCACCGACGCGTACCAGCACGCGCCCGCCGTAACCCGCAACCCTCAGCATCCTTGGAACGCCCGCGTGCGGCTGCTCCGAACCGAGGAGTTCGCCGTCCGCCGGGTCGTCATCGACCGCCCACTCCGAGCCCGGTTCGACCTGACCGAGCCGAGCGCCCGCCGTTTGGTCACCGAGGCTCCGTTCCGGAACGTGTTCGGCCGGGAGACCCTCGCCGAGCCGCTGCGTCAGCTGACGGGGTCCTCATGGGCCACGAGGAAGAAGGCCCTTGGCGCACTGTGCGCGGCGGTGCGGAACGCCGGCGAGACGTGGCCGACGACGGCGAGTTTTCAGAACGCGGTGAGCCAACTCCTGCGGGTACCGGACCCGGCCGGGGAAATCCAGAAGAACGGTCGGGACATCGAGGCGGACCCGGCATTGAGCACAACGGTCGACCTCCCGGCCCACCGCGATCCACACGACCATCTGCGCGACGAGGCCTGGCCGACGGACCCCGACGCGTGGATCAACCCCGCCAAGACCCGGTTCGGCTACGAGATCTCGCCGACCCTCTTCTTTGTCGCCCGCATCAACGCGAACTTCGACTCGCTCAAGCGGTTTGCACGACGGGAGACAGCCAGGGTGCGGGTAGTCGGCGAGGGCAACAGCTGGCGGCAGCTGAGCGCCAGAGACCTGCACGACGTCGAGTCTGCTGCGGCCCTACCGGAGGCGCCGGAGTCCCGCCTGCAGATGACCGTGTGTCGCGATGGTGACCTGGTCGGCTGGCCCGGCAACTGGCGGCTGCTCCCACCGAACTTCGGCGAGGCCGTCACCTCGATGTTCGTGCTCCATCCCGCCGAAGGACGCGGCCGCTTGCTGTGCGAATGGCTGAACTCGCGCCCGGAGGACTCGCCCGCCGCCTTACGGATGACCAGCCGCAAGCTGATGGACATCCAGGTACCCGTCGACCTGTTCGACGGAGAGATCGAGCACCACCTCGAGGCGGTGCAGGAAAGCCGGCGCAGGATCCAGGCGGCAGCCTCGAACACCCTGCCGAACGTATTCAGCGCAGGCCAGACGGACATCCATCGGCTCCGCGACGAGATCCGGTCGGCTGCCTCCGAGGCCGCGCTCGTCGCCGACCTGATGCGGCCGGTCGAGGATCCGGTCGGGCGAGCCGAATGGACCTATCCGTTTCACATTGCGTCCCTCGCCCGGCGATACCGGATCAGCACCCATCCAGCGGAACAGCAGGACGGCCTCCTCAAACTCGGCGAAGGCATCGCCCGCGTGCTCGGCATCCTCGCGCTGGGCGAGTTGATCGCCGACCAGGGCGGGTTCACCGCCGCGCTGCGCAGCCAGCTGCGAACCGGCGCCACCTTTGGTACCTGGACGACGCTAATCGGCCGGTTCGCCGACAGTGCCGTCACGCCGCTGCTCACCGACCTCGGCCGGCTCCGTGACGTGGGTGGCGTCCGCAACGTGCTGGCCGCGATCAAGCAGGTCCGCAACCGCACCCACCACTCGCACGGCGTCCGCGCTCACCATGAGATCGAGAAGGACGTGGAGACGCTCGAACCTCACATCATCTCGGCGCTCACGACGGCCAACTGGCTCGCCGCCAACCCCTGGGACTGGGTGGAACGCTGTGAATACCTCGACGACTCCTCGTACCGAATCGTCGGGCTGACGCTGAGGGGCAGCCACCCCAGCTGGGAACCCTTCGACCGGCCCAGCCTCTCGCCACTGCGACCGAACCGGATCTATGTCAACGGCGCCGGTGGTGACCCCGTCGATCTGTGGCCGCTGGCGGCGGTCAGCCTGTGCCCGCGATGCCAGACCCGCGAGCTTTTTCTGCTCAACCAGTGCCAGGACGAGACCCTCATCCTGCGAAGCCTCGAAGAGCACGAACTGGAGATCGGGCACCCGCTGCCAGCACCCGCGTAGTCCCGCGTTCCGGCACCGATACATATCGCAATATTACATTGCATCAGATAATTTTCCTGATGGCGCGAAAAGGACCCACATTCTGATGAGAGCTATCTGTCTCACGAGACGACTGGGCCTAACTATGATGCCGGTGGCGAGCTTCCTGAGGACCGGAGTACCGCCATGGCTGCTGATCCGATCGATCGCGCACAATCTCAGATGATTGCGCCGGTGCCGGGAAGGCGAGCTTTGCCAGGCGCGGCGCTGCACGTGGTAGATACGACGAGCGGAGTGCGGGAGCGCTGGCCGCGAAGAGTCTCGCCTTCAGTCCCTGGATTTGCTCGTCGTCTGGGCGGGCAACGCACCAGCGGGCGACGGCGTAGAACACCCCGTTGCGAGGAAAGGGTTCGAGTTCTCTGGGTCCGAGGACGAACAGGTTCCCCTGGCCCGCCGCTTTCAGGGTCGCGGTGGCCAACACGTCGGCGAGCGACGGCAGCGTGGCTGCTATCTTGTCGATCGTTGCGCTACGGGGTCCGTTGCTGATCTGCGTTGGACGTGGTGGTCCGGGACGGATCCACTGCGCGAGCAGGTCAAGATCATCGACGATCTCGGCCCCTGGTCCCTGCGGTGGAACGCCGTGCAGCTTGCCGGCGGCCTGTGCGGCGGCATTCCAGGCGCGCCAGTCCGCTCCGGCGGCCTCAGGTGTCGCCAGGGTGCTGATGATGAGTCCAAGACGAGTCGCCCTGGTCAAGTGCGCGGCGCGAACCTCCGCAGGGTTGCGGTGCATCCAGTCGCGCAGCGCAAGCAAGGAACGGTACGCCTCGACGCCGGTTCTGATCGGTCGCTGCCGCCCGACCAGGGGCGGAACATCGAGCGTACGGAGCAAGGGTGGTGCGCCCGATGCCGCTCGATGTACCTCACCCGCGATGTCCTCGAGCCGACTGCGGCTGGCCCAGCCAATTTCGTCCATGGCCGTGGCGTGCGTGTCGGCGGTGAGGCGGTGGCTGCGACGCATCCACTCGGGCAGGTTGGCGTCCACCGACAGCAGTTCGCGGGTCAGGGCGGCAATGTCGGCGAGGGCGGCCTTCCGGCCGGCCCCGGCACGGATCGCGACTCCCTCGGGAGTCAGGGCGGTGCGTCGCGGTGGTGCGTGGCTGGCGAGGATGTCCCCTGCCGCGGACACCGCCTTCGCGGCTGCGTCGAGGTGACGTCCCACCCGGCCGATCGGCTCCGTACCGGCCTCGCCCGGTACGGGGGCGCGAGCGGCAGCAGTGATTCCGAGGTACAGGCGGGTCGCGTGGTCTCCGCCGTCGATCTCGAGCGCGTGGTCCACCGTGTTGCGGTCGATGTCAGAGCGGGCTGGCCGATCGCCGAGCACAAGCTCGATCAGCCTGGCCACACCCGCGTACACGCGTTGGCGCGCCGCGAGGGTCGCGCTGACGTCGTCGAGCGTCGGGGCCGGATCGGAGCCCAGCCGTACCTGCGCCTGGGCCAGATTGTCGTACGCGCGCTGCAGCCAGTCCCCGTAGCTCATTCCAGGGCCTTGACCGCGGCGCGGAGTCGGTTCGCTGTCGCGGCGTACGCGAAGCGGCGCCGGGCTGGGATTCCGAGCTGCCCACCTGCGCGTTCGTAGCCGGCCGCAAGGGCCAGGACCAGGCGAAACAATGCCTCGTGCACCTGGCGCGAGGCGAGTGAGGGTTGCACGTCGACGATTGCGATTGGCACCGGGTCCGGATACAGCTCGTCAAGCGCTGTAAGGAGCTCCGATGCCAGCAACGCCCATTCCCGTCCCTCCGGAATCGGCGCTTCGAATGCCAGGCAGGCCAGCCTGAGACTGGCCTGCGCCTCGGTCTCGTCCTCGACCCCCTGATGCTCGATGCGGGTAGTTGCCTGATACAGAGCGCTGAGGTAGTTCATCGGGAAATTCTTTCGACCAGGTCGGCGCGCGGCCATGACGCGGGCGAGCACCTGTGGATAACCAACCTGTGGGGACGCATCAGTCCCACCAGCCTTCAGGAGCAGGTTCGGCGGTCGCAGGCGCGAGTTCGGTGTGGCGGGCGGAGCGGTCGTCGGCGGCGGGCCGGCACTGTTGGAACGGGCCGCCGCTGCCCAGCAGTTCGTGGATGTGCCGGTCGGCCTCGATCGACCAGCCCGACATGCCGGTCGCCACGAGGCGGTTGGCCTCCCAGGAACGCCAGAGCAGTTCCAGTCGCCAGATCGCCTCGGCGTGGCGCCACCACTGTGGGCACCAGTGCCAGCGTTGCCCGTCGACGCGCCACCCGAACATCGGCAGGAACAGGCCGGTCACCCAGGCTTCGACGGTCGGGAACCTCAACGCCGGCGGGGGCCCGATGACGGCCGGTGTCTGGTCGTCCACGCGTCGCATGAGTTCAGCGACCTGCTCCTGCAACCCGGCGACCACTCCCGCCAGGTCCTCATCGCGGCTGGTCACCGGGTCCTCCTCTGGGTGGGGTGGGCGGTTGCGGCGCGGGCCGACATCGCGGTGGGGTGGGCGGTGAGTGCCTGCTGTGCAGGCGTGGCGAAGGACTCGGCGGCCAGCCGTGGCGGATCGGCTGACCGCTCAGCGGTGGCCATCGCGGCAGCGTCCGCTGCGGCATCGCTTGCGCGCCCGGATGCGGCAGCGGCGTGGCTGCGGGCGCGCTGGTGCTCGTCGACGGCGGTGGCCGGGTCATCGGGCGCACCGGCCATGGTGGCGGCGTTGCGCTGCTCGGCTTCGGCCCGGTCGAGGAGGCTCTCGATGTAGGCGAGGGACGGTGCGGACCAGCCACCGTCTTCGAGGTTACGCAGCAGTCGAGCTCGGCCGACCGGGTCCAGCGTGCCGGCGACCCTGGCGATTTCTCGATCGAGTTCCTCGCCGACCTGGGTAAGCACTCCAGCGCTGGCAGGCCGCCCGGGATGTTGCCGGGCAGGACCCTGCCCTGTCCAGACGTAACGGGCGGCGTTGGCCATCGCCTCCTCGCGGCTCAGGCCGTCGTCACGCCCCTGTAGGTAGAAGTCGATCAGACTCGGTGCCCGGCGACGCAGCTCGTCTTCGGCTGCGGCCAGCACCGTGGCGGCGGTGCGGTCCGTATCGGCGTGGCGCACCGCCTGACCCCAGTGCCGCGCCACCTCCTGGAAGGGCAGGCTCGCGAAATGATCACGGAGCCGCCCGTCGTGGGAGACGAAGCGAGCCCACGCTCGCCTTCGTCGGGACGCCGCAGCCCGGGCCAGCCGTTCGGCTTTCCGCTGTTCACGCTGCTCGGCCTGATCGTGGCGGGCTTGCTCACGCAGCTGCTGCTCTGCATCGTTGGCCTTGCGACGGGCGTTCTCGGCAGCCAGCCGCGATCCAGCCTCGACGAGTACACCGAGGGCCATCAGTCGTTCCATCACACGCTGGTTGCCTTCGCCCCAGGGATCCTGATGCTCAGGTTGCATGCCGGGTACGGTGGCGGCCGAGGGTTGTCCGGAGCGCTACGGGTATGGATGGAGAGTCCACCCGCGCTTCACCACCTGGCATTGCAGCTCGGGTCGATCATGGGCCAGCAGTTCCGGCCATGACATGCTTCGGTCGTGTACTGGACCGAGGATCGCCGTCGCTTCAAGCGCCTGGTCGAAGCACTGTCGGGACGGGCGAATGCACAGGCCGAGGCCGAGATGGGTGCACCCCTGGATCCACGGCTCGCGGACTCACTGGTGGATGTGATGGCGGGCGAGGAGCAGCTCGGGCTCGACACGCTCTGCGTCAACGTCCTCGACTACCGAGTGCGGCTGACAGGCGAGGAGTACGCGACGATCACTGATCTCGCCGGACGTTGGGATCTCGACGTTCGAGTGATCGATGGACTGGATGAGCTGGTGATGCCAGATGACGCATCCGAGTGATCATGACAGCCAGCCGATGACGGCGATGACGACCAAGTAGATGCGGAAGAGCGATAACCCCGTTTGGCGGTCACCGTCACATCGCACCCGTACGCAGCTTCCGCAAGATCGCCAGGACACACCTCAGTCGACGCCGAGCAGCTTGAGCAGGGCCGGCACGCTCACCAGATAGCGGCGGCCGATCCGCAGGATCTTTACCGGGAACTCGTCCTTTTTCGCCAGCTCGTACGCCTTGGTTCGGCCGATACCGAGGATCTCCCCGGCGGTTTCGACGTCGGTGGTCATGCCGAGGGCACGTACCGCCTGTTCCATCCAAACCTGGTGCCCGGTGGGGCTTGCGGCAGTGGTCGTCATGGTCAGGTCCTCCCGCTGCTGTCGGGTGCCGTCCTGGTCGGTCGGCGGCGACAGCCACGGTGCCGGTGGCCGGTTGTCGTCGGAGCTACCCGGCGCTCTCGGCGCCCCTGCTACGGGGTGCATCGCGCCGGGGCCGACCGGGGCTCGACGCCGAGCCGCTGCGGTTGTTGATCCACGTCTCGACCCGGTGTCGTTTCCAGTAGCGGAGCGTTCCGCGGCGGCCGGGCTCCTCGCGATCGGGCTTGGGCAGGTACCCGTCCCGATTCTCGGCCCAGGCGGGAGTGCTCTTCTCCACGTACTTGGACCATGAGCCGTGCGTGACGCGGATGAGGGTACGGAAGTCCTTCGCGACGATCAGCTCGTCTGGATCGCCATCGAGCGTGATCTGGTGGACGCGAGCCCGGCGGGCGTTCTGCTTGGCCAGGAAGTACGAGACGTTGAAGGCGTCCAGGTCGTCGAGCGCGTACCACTCCCGACCATCCATTGTCTCGACAGCTGGCGGCCAACCGGTGATGGGGCGCTGCTTCGGCGAGGCGACCAGGTTGATGGTCTGCAGGCTGCGGTCCAGATACTCGGCGGCGCCGGGACGGTTCGTGCAGGGGCGGCCGTCGACCACCCGTATCTCCACGATCCCTCCAGCCATCCCGTACCGGTGCAGTTCCTCAGCGCTCGCCGGCTTTTCCGGTTCCGCTCAACGCCCCGATGCTGCCGCTTCCGCTTCCTACTTCGCAGTCGACCGGCATCGAGCGAAGATCACTGTACCGACAGCGCGGTCGCATGGCGTGATTTGCGGTCGTCGCGTCGCCGGTGGCGGCAGGTTGGATATGCCAACGCCTCCCGGTGCTCTTGGCAACCGGGAGGCGTGGCCGTTCAGATGCTGTTGGGTCAGGAGCTGACCGGGGCGGGTTGTCTCCGCGCCGCGGTGGACAGGACTGCCCGGACAGTGCGGTCGGTGACACCCGCCAGTGCGGCAAGGTCCTTCTGCTTCGCGTCCGGGTGGTCACGCTGGGCTTCAAGCACCGCCAGAACCGTGGTCGGGCTGACCCGATCCACCTCTGGCAGCGGTTCCCCGCCGAACGTCAACCGCTCCCCCATCTCACTGGCTGTCGTCCTCCGCCGACGACGTGGCACCGCCACCTGCTCCAACAGTTGCCGGAGTTGCTCCTCCACACTCTCGCGGCGCTGCTGTTCGTCGGCGAGCGCGCGCTGGACGGTCGCCATTTGGACTTCGAGCTTCTGGCGATGCCGCGCCAGCTCGGCGGCCTGACGACGCAAGGCCGATGCGTCGGACTCGGCCAGGGCAACGCGTCGTCGCCATTCCTGGGCTTCCGCTTCCGCCTGCCCCTGAGCCCGGATCGCACGATCCGCTTCCGCTCGCGCCAGCTGAACGGCCTGCTCGGCTTCCGCCCGCCGGGCCGTCTCATGCTCAGCCCGGCGAACGGCCCGATCCGCCTCCGCAACCGCTTCCGCCCGTCGGGCCGCGTCCGCGCAAGCTTCCGCACGGGCGGCACGTGTCTCCGCTTCCGCCTCCACGCGACTGGCCGCTTCGGCTGCTGCCCGTGCTTCCGCCTCCACCACTGCGGCGCGGGCGACGCGGGCCTCTTCCCGGGCCGCTTCCTCTTCCTTGTGCGCTGGCGACGGCAGCGCCGGTGTCGGCCTCGCCGTACCGGTCTGCGCGAGATGCAGCAGCGCCACAAGCGCCGGCCCGCTCTCACCGGCCCGGGCGGCCCTGCGCGCCGCCTTCCTCGCCTGCTTGCTGACCTTCGCCGTGGTGGCCTGTCGACGCCGCTGTTCCTGATCCGCAGCGGCCCGACGACGGCGTTCGGCCCGGGCGGTTCCGGCACGGGCCACCAGAGCTGCCGCGCCGGGGCTGAGCCGGTCGAGAACATCCAGCTTCCACGCTTCGCCTGTGGAGTACGGAGCAACCAGCCAGCGTCGCCAGCCGAACCGCTCCGGTGGCTGCGGGATCACGCCTCGGTCTCGGAGCGCCGGTCGGTGCTTGGCACCGCTACGGACCTCGTACACGATGATCCCGAGCGCCGACAGGAACGACAGCCCGACAGCCTTGACGGGGTCGGCGTGGTGACCGATGGCGTTGATCGCCACGGCGGCAGCCGTGCAGATCCAGATCAGCGCCCGCGCCGCGAGCGCGCGTTCACCAGCAAGCCGTTGCTGCTGGGCAGTCAGGGCCATGGCCAGGCCCGTCCCCTCAATCGCGATCGCCGCCACCACACCGATCGACGTGGGCAGACCGTTGGCCCGCGCCGCGTCGACCTGGCCATACACGGCACCCGAAACAGCCATGCCGTAAATCAGCCCGGAGTACACCGCCGCAGCGTTGGATCGCACGTACGCGACGCGCCGCGCGTACCACTGCGCCGTCTCCTGCCGGCGGGCCCGACGCCGTTGCTGCCTTTCCTCACGTCGCGCCGCCCGCTCCTGACGGCGGCGCTCGGCGCGGGCGGCCCGGTTCCGGTCGCTCTGATCATTCAGGCGCAGGCGCCCTTCCTCCAGGCGCAGCCGCCGCTCCACCGCCGCGTCCTCGTCGGCGATACGTTGCTGGCTGGCCAGGCGCGCCCGCTCGGCGGACGCCAACTCACGCGCCACCCGGCGATCGGCATGAGCCAACCCGGTCAGGTCAGTGTTCATACCGCCACCTGGCCTTCGCGCAGACGATGCCCGGCTGTCAGCCTCGACGTACGGGCTTTAAGGTCGGTCATGGATCGGACCTCCGTTGTCCGGTCTAGGTCCTGGCCGGCGGGTCGCTTCCACCGGCCGGGACCGCTACCTCTGTCGGGGGCCGGTCGAACCCCGCCGTCGGTTCGTGACCCGGCCCAGCGTGAGCGCTACGGGTTGTCGGCAGCGCTACGGGTAACGCGTCTGATGTACGTTGGTCGGTTCCCCTCCGCCCTACCGGCCACCCACCAATGCCCGACGTACGCCCTGCCGGGCCCGCCATCCAGCAGATCGACGCGGATCCGAGCAGCAACGAATTGGAGCAACGCGTTGGGCGATGACATGCCCCATCGCAAGCTTTAATCATACCGCATATGAATCGAGTGGAAGTCTGCGATCGAAAAGCGGAGCTGGTTCGCTTCGAGGGCGGATCACAACCTGGTGGCGATCGCAGCGACGATCCGGTGACGGCTCGGGCCTTAATCGCCCTCTACGAGGGATCGCATCGTGACGACGCGAGCAGCGACCGGTACAGCGACACGCTGCTCCCCGTTGGCAACTGGACTTGAGTGTGGTCAGCCAGGCAGTGCGATGAACGACGGAATCGGGCTACGTTGCGGAGGCGACGGCATGAGCAGTGTCGCCGCTACGCTGTTCATGTCGACCGCCTGGTGGTCGCAGGGCTCTGGTTGTAGCGGCCTGGAGTCCAGGTGCTGGCCCGCGCGGCGATGCTCGCGCGAGCCAGCACTCCTACTGTCGATCCAGGTGGACGGCCAATTCACACTGCCCGAGCAGTTGCTCGTGAAGCCACGTACGGATCAGGTAGCGCCTGACGTCTCCGGCGCTCGGCAGCTCGGTGACTTCCACCTCGACGAGCATCAGCGCATCAGCTATCCGGACATACACCGCGACGAGGGCGTCACGGCTGCCGGCGCCATACAGGCGGCGGGCGGACTCGGCGCGGGTGACTGCTCGTACGCTGCCGATCATCAGCCCAGAGTCCGGACGCAGGCTGGTCAGGATGATGTAGGTCGCGGACTGGAAGGTGGGCAGCACGTTGCGCGCTGGATTCCAGCCGCCACCTTCACCTGGCACGGGTCCGGTCAACCTTGATCACCTTCGCGCTCGGACTCCGCCCCGGATCGCGGTACCGCTGGCGGCGCGGGGATGAAGGGCTGCCCCCGACTCAGATGCCAGGCCCCCTGACTACGGGTCGACGCCTTCGCGGGTTCGTTGGTGATGAGAATCCGATGTTCAGACTCCAGCCTGGAGGTAGTCTTCTTGCCCTGAGCAGTCACGGACATCTCCCTCGTCTGGCAATTGGCGGCGATGACGTGCGGTGGGTGGTAGCGACACCCGTTCGCGGCGCACGCCAATGGATGCGGCACGAGCAGCGCGATTTCACGGCGTTCAGCCGACACTGGCCAAGGAAGCAGTCACGACTGATGTCCGCTGCCCGTCACTCGCGCTTTTAATGATCCTGCATTTCCCCTGCGTGGCCAGCCCACATCCGCTCTCTACTGCGAACGGGCACTCAAGCGGCAACCGGCAGGGTTGCGAATTCGTTTGAGGGCGCTGGCCGACCCAGGATTGAAGGACGACTACGGTTCGTAACCACCTTGGTCCATACGCCCGGCGGCAATGATGCGTTCGTTGAGCTGAAGGCCGACCCGCCGGAACTTGCGTTGTACTCGTACGCCGAACTTTGGGGGTTGGCCGCACATCTGGGCTGCATCGATCCAGCCATCGGCAAAGCCCGCGTAGGCGAGCACAACCTGACGTTCGGCCGGCTGCAACCAGTCCAAGACGCGCCGAACCAACGGGCCGAAGTCGGCAAGAACTCCGTTGTCGAGCGGGGGTACACCGGGTACCGAGTCACGGAGCGTCCCCTCTTGCCCACCCCCGCCAACATTGACTGGCTGGTCCAGAGAAGCGACGGGTGCGCCCCGCAGCTGCGTCTCCGTCAGCGGACGATGGCAGCGATGCTGCTGGACGGTGACATTACGCAGTTGCTGAACCGCGTCGGCATCGCTGTTTGGCAGGTCGTCCAGCTGAGCGTGCAGCAGTGCAGCCTCGACGGCCTCGATGAGATCAGGGGTGACCCAGCGGAAACCGAGCACGTCACGGGCAAACCGGTCGGTCATGGCATGGCTGATATGCGGCTCGTCGTTGACCAGTGATCGCCGCACCTCGTAGGCGGCGTGCGTGACACGCTGTGCGGCTGCTGCAGCGCTGTTGCGGGTCGCATCGCTGAAGCCTTGCCGCGACGCAACGCTGGCCAGCAAGCGGCTCGGATCAGCGAGTTCGGACCAGTAGCCCAGTGATGCGCTGAGCACGCCGGTGAAGACGCCCGCGAGGCCATGCTGCTGGTCGTTCCGCCAACTCGCCCGTGCCACGTCGCCGGTGTCCTCGCGGACGAGCAGGTCGAGGACGTCGCCCTTGTCGGTCACGACCGATCGGGCACCAGCGACGAGCAACGCCGTCGGCAGGCTGAGCTCCTCTGAATCGTCTGCAATCGCCGAAGTGCAGGCCGAGAGAAGGACCAGGGAGGCGCCTTTAATAGCGCTGTTGAGGTAGTCGAGCGACATTGGCTCGCCCGCCGCTAACAGCAGCTCCGACGCGTTCGTAAGGTGGCTGCTGCCGTGGCAGGCTAAATGGAGCATCGGCCGATCGGCGCACAAGGCGTCAATTAATCCATCGACCGAAGCTGCGCAGCCGTCTGCTTCGTCTGCAGCATCCTGAGTCATTCGCCGACCACCTTGTCGAACAACAGTACCGCGGCACCAGCCGCGCTGGCACCCATCATGACGGCCGCGGCGGCGTCCTGACCCGCCAACTGTGCCAAGACGCCTGCTGCCACGCCGGTGGTCATGGCCAGGATGAGTACCAAGGTATCGCGTACGGAGAGCATCAACTGGGGCCGCAAGTTGCAAGGACAACCTTCAGACGGCGACGCTGGCGCGTTACGGCGGTCGTACTCTCTCATGATCCGGCTCCTGACGGCGGTTGGAAAATAGTCCTCTACTTCTAAGCCGCGTAGACAAGGGCAGACTGCAAAAAATCTTGATGGGCAGGACCCTCCTCGCTAGGCACGGCTGGACTGGAACGCAGGTATGAACGTCAGCGGTCTACTTAGGTGATCCCAGCAACGCATAAGGGTTGATTGGTGCGACACGGGCGAAGGTGTCGAGTCGGGCGGCAGTGGACACAGGCGTGGAGCCATCGATAGACAGGGTTCCTGCGACAGATCCATGTCTTCGAGAGGGCTCCACGTGATTGCCTATCGTGCCTGCTCGACGTCCCAGGGGAACTCGTGCAGTACCTCGGCCGGCTTCTCGCCGCTGAGCGTCGGGCTCGGGGCACTCGTCGTGACACCCGGGCGTTGACCTGCTTCTACCAGGCGTTGTTGGTGCTGGTGTGGTTCCGCAAGGCCGAGGACATGACCGCGTTGGCAGCCGGGTTCGGTATCTCCAGGGCGACCGCGTACCGCTACCGCGACGAAGGCATCGCGGTGCTCGCAGCCCAGGCGGTCGACCTGCACACCGCGCTGCGTCGGGCCGCCGACGAGGGCTGGTCGCATGTGATGCTCGACGGGAAACTGTTCGACTGCGACCGGCTGGCCGAGACGACCCTGTCGGTCAAGGGCGAGGTGATCGACGCCTGGTTCTCCGGTAAGCACCGCGACTTCGGCGCGAACATCCAAGCAGTCATGCGCCCGGACGGGCTGCCGATCTGGATATCGGCGGCGCTGCCCGAACATCTGCACGACACCAGTTGCGCCCGCGGGCTTGGGATAACCGCTGCCCTGAACTGGGCCGCCGCCGAACCCAACCTGCCCACACTCGCCGACTCCGGCTACGAAAGCGCAGGCCACGGCATCAAGACCCCGATCAAGCAACCCGTCGACGGCCCCCGGCTCGCACCCGACAACCGCGCCTACAACCGACTCCTGCGCGACCTGCGCTGGCAAGGAAAACGCGGCTTCGCGATCCTGATCGGACGATGGAGACGCTACGCCACACGACCGTCAGCCCACGCCGCATCGGCGACATCGTCGCCGCAGCCCTACACCTGACCCACTTCGAGTACAAATACCTACCGCAAAGTTGCTGAGATTACTTCGCTGGCCGCCTCGCGGTTCGTTTGGTGCGAGTGTTCCAGCCGACAGCCAGGGGCGTTGCCAGAGCTGTGGTCGCCAGGTAGCGGGGGCGGGTGTTGTCTGCGGGGCGTTCATCGGTTGGTCCGGTTGCGCCGCTGACGGCCGCGGCTCGACGACGTGCGCGTACTCGGCGATGACGGGAGTGCGCGGAAGAGGTCACCCGTCTGCAGCGTGGCGTCACCGGCCCGTATTGAGCACCGCGAGTAAAGTCGTCACACGTGAGAGAATCCGCCAGAATCCTGGGGCAGCGCTTCGGAGTGAGCGACCAGGTAATGAATGTGATCCTAAAAGAACTGGGCTACCTGGAAGGCGGTCCGGGCGCCTGGCAGGTCACCGAAAAAGGAACGAAGTACGCGTTCGAGAAGGATCATCACCGCGGTCCTGGCGGCTCCCCCTGGTACAACCGGGACTGGACGACCACGAGCTGGGATGACGCGCTCGTTGACGAACTGAACGTCACTGACGACCTCAAGCGCAAGGCTCAGGAGGCGGTCTCCGCAGGGAGGGCGGCGAAGCGAGCAGCCGCGACGCTCGCCGACGATATCTCCGCCAACGCGGATACCGTCACCGATAATGCCGCGGCTCAAGCAGGTAACGCAAAAAGGATTGCTGTCGCAGCTGCTGGCCTTCTCGTTCTGGCGGGTTCGGCCTATGGAATTTACAAGGCGGCTCCCCGCGCCAAGAAGCTGCTGGACGAAAAGGTCGTGCCCGGCCTGAAAGACATCAGGGACAAGGTGCTGCGAAAATCAGACGGCAGCGAGCCGGACGCCGCGGACGCCTTGCCAGGCGGCAGGTGAGCCAAGGCAAGCGCGCTGCCCGGGAGACGCCGTTGACTTTCTGCGGTAACGCCAGGAGTGGCAGCTCAAGAGCTTGATCAATCAAGGAGGAGGTGCACTCTTCCTTCGATGCTGGTTGTGGGATGGCCACGATGGCGAATGCTTCGTCCGATGAAATCCGCACTGGCTCGAGCAAGTTGTAGTACCGGTTACCGGATGTGTCGACCGAGCGCGATCGACACATCCGGCAACAGAGATCCATTACCCAGCGTGGGCACTAAGGGACGTCTCGTAACCCTGGCATCTGTCCCTTAAGGATGATCGGGCAGGATGCCCAGGTGCAGGTGATCACGGCAGCCCGCCCGGAGTGGATCTTTCCGTTCACCGGGTTGCAGCCCGCCCAGTTCCGCACGCTGGTCCGACTGGTCGCCGAGCGTGGCGGTGACGGCATCGCCGACGGCCGGCCGGGCCGGCAGTGGGCCCTGGGCCTCGCCGACCGGGTGCTGCTGGTCGCGGCGTACTGGCGGACGAATCTGACGATGCGGCAGATCGGCCCGCTGTTCGGGGTGTCGCACTCCGCCGCGCACCGGGTCATCGACACCCTCGCGCCGCTGCTGGCCCTGGCGCCGGTGCGCAAACGGCCGGTCGAGCAGATTGCGATCGTCGACGGGACGCTCATCCCCACCCGCGATCACCGCCTGGCCGCCCGGAGCAAGAACTACCGCTACTCCACGAACCTGCAGGTCGCCATCGACGCCAGCACCCGACTGGTCATCGCCGTCGGCGACCCACAACCCGGCAACCGCAACGACACCATCGTCTACCGCACCTCGGGCATCGACCAGAAACTCGCAGGCAGGCCGGTCATGGCCGACGGCGGCTACCGCGGCAACCCGGAGGTGATCATGCCGTACCGCAAGCCCACCGACGGCGGCTTGCTGCCGGAGTGGAAGGAGGCCTTGAACGTCGAGCACCGCACCGTTCGAGCCGGGGTCGAACATGCCCTGGCCAGGATGAAGTGCTTCAAGATCCTGCGCGACTACCGCCGCGCCGCCCACACATTGACCGATGCCGCTTCTGGCATCGCCAACCTCCACAACATCATCCTCGCCGGCTGACCACCGGTCCGGTGCCGGGCAACGCCTTCACCCAGTTACGAGACGTCCCTTAGACGGGGGTGAACCCAGAAGAGCTGACCCCCTACTGCTGCCATAATCCGCTACCCGTAGCGCTTCCGGCAACCCCGTCGCCGCAGGTTCGGCCCAACACCGGGACCGGCGAGTGGAGACGGCGAGCGATGAACTTCCAGACGCGATCGACTGCCTCAGGCGCACCGAGCCGCCGGGGCGCCGATCGACGTCATCAGTTCCCCGGCCGGCAGCGCCGGATCAACCTTCGGCTCGATGAAGCCGAGCACCGCGACATCGTCACCGCAGCTGCCCGCGCTGGCCTGACCCCGACCGGCTTCTGCGCCGACGCCGCGCTTGCCGCAGCCAGGGGCACCACTGCCCCCGGCAGCCTGATCGTCGGCACCGGTGTCACCCGAGCTGAGCTGGCCGCCGTACAGCGCGAACTGTTCGCCGCCCGCACCGCGATCGTGCGCACTGGCACCAACCTCAACCAGGCGACCGCAGCACTCAACGCCACCAGCGAGGCGCCGGTGTGGCTCGCCCACGCCGTCACACGGTGCGAACGGGCGATCGACAGCCTCGACGCCGTCGTAGCCGACATTCACCGGCGGCTGCGCTGATCCCCGCCATCCATCCCCGCGGCACGAATGTCAGCGGCCTGCTCCGCTACCTGTTCGGTCCCGGCAAGAACGAGGAACACGTCAACCCCCGCCTCGTCGCCGCCTGGTCCGGACCGGACCAACTGTCCACCCTCGCACCCCCACTGCGTTCATCCGGCCGCCACGATGTTCGTAACTTGACTCACCTGCTCGAACAGCCCGTCCACGCCGGCAGGAACCCTCCGCAGAAGTTCGTCTGGCACGCCTCGGTCCGCAACCACAGCACCGACCGGATCCTCAGCGACAGTCAGTGGGCGCACATCGCCGCCGAGATGGTCGCCGCCGTCGGCATCGCTCCGCACGGCGACCCGGACGCAGTGCGCTGGGTAGCGGTCCGCCACGCCCCCGATCACATCCATATCGTGGCCACTCTCGTCCGGCAGGACGGCGAAACCGTCTGGGCCTGGAACGAACGCCTCAAAGCCCAAGCCGCTGCCCGCGACCTCGAACAACGCTACGGTCTTCACCAGGTCGGCCCGGTCGATCGCACCAGCCACCGCCGGCCCACCGCTGCGGAGCAGAACAAGACCCGCCGTCAAGGCCGCCCAGAGATTCCCCGGGACCGGCTTCGCCGCGAGGTACGCGCGGCCGCGGCCGCAGCCACCGACGAAAGCGACTTCATCGACCGGCTCCAGGCCGCCGGTGTCCTCGTACGACTCCGCCACAGCACCATTCACCCGGAGCAGGTCACCGGCTACGCCGTCGGCCTCCCCGATCACACCACCAGCAAGGGCAACACCATCTGGTACGGCGGTGGCCGACTCGCCCCGGACCTCACCCTTCCCAAGCTCCGACGACGCTGGGGATCAGCCCCGAACGCGACCCCGCCCAGCAGCAGGCAGCAGGCCCAGCACCGGGCGAACGCCTTTCGCCAGGCGACAGCAGCCGTCGACGCCGGTGCCCGTCACCTCGGCGGTGCCCGGCCCACCGACGAGGACGACATCGCCTCCCTCGCCGAAGCCGCAGCCGACGTCCTAGCCGCCACCGCGCGGGTCTCGGAGGGCCGCAACGGCGGACCCCTCACCGAGGCCTCGGAGACCTTCGACCGTGCCGCCCGGGAGCCACGCCAACACCGCCCCCGGCGCCTGCACCTGGCGACCGGCCAGCTCAGGTCCACGGCCCGGCTCATCTCAGCGGTCGGCCGGCTCAGCCGCGCCGACGACACCACCGCCGCCCTACAGCTGGTACTACGGATGTCGATGATCGCGGACAATCTCGCCACCCTCCGCGAGGCCCAGGGCCGGCTCCACCAGGCTCAGGCCGCGCACCATGCCGCGGAGCGTCTACGCAGCATCGCGGCGTACGCCTCGGCCGACCGGGCTGGAGTTCGACCTGCCGCCGTGCCCCCACAGTCGAAGCCCGGGACGTCGCGAGCGACACGGTCGCAGTAAAGAACTCCGCTACCAGTAGCGCTTCGGCAGCGCTGCCGACGACGTCGCACCGAAATGCTGCGTCGAACAGCCGGAGGAATTGCGCGACGTGGATTGTGGCTCACCGCCGGACCGGAGCAGTAGTTCGCGAAGCGCACCCCTCCCCGAGCCACGGATGGGGAGCCATGTCCATTCCTGAGCGTTCTCCTGCTCTCTCAGCAGGTGCGGCCAGCGCAGATGACCAGGATTCGTACCTCGACCGACTCTGGTCGGCGTTACACACCGACAATCCGGCGCCGGCGGCGCTCGGCCGTGGGCTGCCCATGCCGGCCCTGCGTAGGCAGTCGGCAAGCGGCACGGTGCACTTCTCGATGGCTGCGATCGATGCCGATGGTCGGCTCACGACCCGGTCCGCGGTGCTGGCGTTGCGGTGGCGTCCCAAGCTGGGCATCACCGTCTCCACGATGCATGACGCCCTTGTGGTCATGCCGCAGCCGGGCAGCTCGCACACCCTCGACCGGCAGGGGTACCTCCGGCTGCCCGCCTCGGTACGCCATGTTGCCCGCCTGACGGCAGGTGACCGTCTGCTCCTTGCCGCGTGCCGGAGCCGTTCCTTCCTGCTCGCGTATCCGCCAGCCGCACTCGAGGCGATGGTCCTTGCCTACCATCTCGGAGCGCGACTGTGACCGCCACTGATCGCGTACCGAGAACGGAACTGGAGGCTGCCCGTCTTCTCCTGGCCAGCCTGGGCGTCACGCCGGAGCAACTGCTTGCCGCCGGCGATGTCGTTGCCAACCAGGAGCGACCGATGCCGACGTTCGCCCAGTACATCGACCGCGTCGCGGATGCCGTGACTCCGGGAACACGTCGGGTCTACGACTCCTACTGGCGACGCGTACGCGAGGTGTGGGGGGACCGTCGGCTGAACGAGCCGACCCCGTTGGAGATCAAGCATCTGGCCGAGCGGATGAAGACCGGGGCGATCGTCAGAAGCAACTCCCGTGGCGGCCGTACGGCCTCCGAGCACCTGATCTCGGCACTACGCTGCCTCTACAAGTACGCCGTGGCCGATCGTCTGATGGACGAAGCCGATAATCCGGCGATCCGGGTCGCCAAGCCGCGGCGGCTGGCGAGCACCAGGCGTGCCCTGCCTGACAAGCAGTTGGCGCAGCTTTTCACGGTCGCCGGGACGACCGGCAACGATCCGGATCTGGACGCGTTGATTCTCAGGCTGCACGCCGAGACGGCGTGTCGTCGAGGTGGCGCACTCGTGCTGCGCCCGTGCGACCTGGATGCGGTGCAGTGCCTCGTCAGGCTCCGCGAGAAGGGGGAGACCGTCCGCTGGCAACCGATATCGCCGAGCCTGGTGCGGCACCTTCTGCTACACGTCGAAGAGCGGGGCGATGGTGACCGAAAGGGACAGTTGCTGCGCTACCGCAACGGCAACCCGATCACCAGCCGCCGCTACGATCATCTGTTCCAGCGGCTGGGCCGTCACCTGCCCTGGGTGGCGACCCAGCAGATCACCGCGCACTGGCTACGTCACACCACCTTGACCTGGGTCGAACGGAACTTCGGGTACGCCGTCGCCCGGGCGTTCGCCGGCCATGACGGGAAAGGCGATGCGGGTACGACGTCGACCTACGTGCGGGCGGACGTGTACGAAGTCGCTCGCGCCCTGGCAGCGCTCACCGGCGAACCGCACCCCCTGGCTCAGCCAGCATCGGATCTTGACAGCCCGGCGGGACGGTCCGGAGGGACCTTCAGCCCACTCACCGCTCAGCGGCCCGGCTGAACAGGGGGTGTCGGGTGCGTTCTCCGGTAGCGCACCCGACACCCCGAACCAGGTTCGCTCTCGCGTGTTCGTCACGCGAGCGGATGTGCCTCACCAGTCAGAACCGACAGGGCGGCGGCGATCTCCTGCAGAGTCGCTCGAACGTACGTGGTGGTGGTACCGGCCTCTCCCCCACTGTCGTTGTGGCCGGCGAACGCGCGAGCGACGGCGTAGCTGAAGTTCCGCTCCACCCAGGTCAAGGTGGTGTGGCGTAGCCAGTGGGTGCTGATCTGCTGGGCCGCCACCCAGGGCAAGTGCCTGCCGATGCGCTCCCACAGATGATCGTAGCGGCGATACGTGATCGGCTTACCGTTGCGGTAACGCAACGACAGCGTTGTCGGCGTGGCCGGCCGCTCCTCCACGTGCTGTTGCAGATGCCGCATCAAGGTAGGCGACACCGGCTGCCAGCGCACCGTCTCACCCTTCTCGTGCAGCATGATCAGGCACTGGTCCGGGTCAAGATCCGCTGGCCGCAGCGCCAGCGCTCCGCCCCGACGACAGGCTGTCTCCGTGTGCAGCCGCAACAGCAGGCAGTCCAGAGCAGGGTCATCGCCGGTCGTGGCGGCGACCTGATTGATCTCAGCGAGCCGAGTGTCCGGCACCGCACGGCGGGTGCTGGGCAGACGCCGTGGCTTGGCAACCTTACGGGCCGGGTTGTCCGCCTCGGCGAGATGACCGTCAGCGACGGCATGGTTGTAGAGACACCGCAGAGCCGCGATCAGGTGCTCCGCCGCGCTGCGACCACCACGGGCGTTGCGACGCGTGACGACATGCGCCTTCACATGCTCGGCAAGACGCTTGATCTCGGTCGGATCAGGCTCGTCCAACCGGCGATGGCCCCACTCCTTCAAAACCCGGTTCCAGTAGGAGGCGTAAACCCGGCGGGTACCGGCGCTGACGGCCTCCGACACCACGGGGATGTACTCGGCGAACGTCGGTGCCGGCGGACCGGCAGAGGCGCTCTGTTGCAGGTCGCCCGGTGAGATACCGAGCCGCGAGAGCAGCAGCATCGCCGCGTCCAGGTCAGCCTGGCTCGGCCGACTCGAAGATGGCTGCGTGGTCATACAACCTCACCGTCCAACGCAGCTGCCTGCGATTCGCTGATCATCGCGTGGACAGCGGCCGGCGGATGGACCACAAGCCGCCCGATGGCCGGGTCAGCGACCAGCAGAACCCGACTGCCGGCGGTGAGCCCACACCAGTGTCGGACCGTCGCCGGCAACCGAACCTGACCAGGCCGAGTCACCCGGAACGCAGCGTGCGGATCGGCGGTCACCAGCACCAGACCACCGCGCACCCGAATATCCACCCGGGTACCCGATAGCCACCCCAGCGCCGGGATGACCACCGCTTCGGCCAGCCGACCATCACGATCGATCGCCGCCATCCCATACAGCGCCATCGACCGAGCCTCGGGAGCGAGCTGCGCAACCGGCAAGGCACGCCGACCCTTGGTCGGTTCACCCCTCGGCCCAGCGGGAATCGAGGGCGGTACCACCGCTGACACGACCCGGGCAGTCACCACGACCACCCCCGAGACGAGGCGGGGAAGACGGCGTTAGGAGCTGGAGTCCGGTGGTCAAACTCGCTTGACCACCGGTACGTCACATCACGCAGATATGCGGGGAAACTGTGTCCGAGGGGGGACTTGAACCCCCACGGCTCGGGTCGCTGACCTGCGGTAATCCTATCGACCCTGGTCAGCTTGTGTCTACTCGTACTCCCTTGTGGCCGCTTGTAGCCCGCTGTTCCCGCCCGTTATCCCGCCGGGATCACCGCTGATCTTGCCCAAGCGGAAGGGGCCGGCCCAACGGACCGGCCCCCACCTATACGGCTACAGTGCCACGGACCCGTGCACGGTGTCGGCGGCGTCAACCGGGACTTCCTCCCACGTCCAGTTGCCACCCATCACGACGTACATGCCGCGCTCGTCGGGCGCGATCCGTAGCTCCGGCTCGTCCTCGCCGTACGGACGCCGGTCGACCACGATCACGTCGCCGTCCCACCGCATCTCGGGAACGTCGGCGTCGACCATCCTGGTCAGCTTCGGCTCGGCGACGCCCTGCGCCCGGAGGGTTGCGCGCAGGTGCCGGCGCTCCGCCTCCTGGTCGGTGACGATCGCCTCAGCAACCTCTCGGGTGCACTTCCACACCGCCCAGCCGTTCCAGCGGCGGATCAGCGTGCCGGCGTACGCCGACTCGAAGCGGCTGCCGGCGTCGGAGTCGTACTCCAGCCACTCGCCGGAGAAGTACCCGGACTCGCCGGGCTGCAACTCGGGGTCGAGGTCGAGGGGTGCGCCCGCGTCGTCGGCGGGCGACCGGTCGAGAGTCATTTCCACGTGAACTCCTTCGGTCAGTCGAACAGGGTGGGGGCCGGCGGTTCGCGCCGCTCGGCCAGTTCGCGTACTTCGCGGCCCGTCTGCTCTTCCCACCAGGCGGCGAACATGCGCCGGTGGCACCAGTTGTCCGGCGGTGGCACAGACAGGTCGCAGAAGCAGAGCAGGACGAGCTGATCGCTGCCGGCGTAGTCGGCGATCTCGGCAAGCTGCTCGGAGATCAGGTCGACACCGGCGGCTTCCAGGCGCTCCAGATAGATGTGCCGGTACGGACCCTCAGCCATCTTGAGCATTCCGTAGCTCGGCGCGAGGAGCCGGGCGTACCCGGCCAGCTCGTACGGCAACGGGAATCGGGGAGCGCCGACGGTCGTCCGGACCGGCGCCCCCTGGTCGGGGCGGAACCGCTGGTAGCGGCTCGTGAACAGCTGCAACTCATCCCCCATTGGGCTCTGCATGATCGTCGTAGAACTTCCCGATCACCGGGATCAGGTCGTCCAGGTGCGAGGCCAGGGCGTCCAGCGCGGACGCCACCACCGACGGGGGGCCCTGGATGGTCAGCAACTCCAGCTCGATGACCTCGCCGTCACCGGTGGGCGCGGCGTCCAGCGGCAGCGGCAGCGGCAGGACCGCCTTCGCTTCCACCACCGGCGTGATCAGCCGGTCCCCGAGCCTGACGAGCGCCGCCATGCTGCTCCTCCCATCAACTCCAGCCGCTTGCGGCGGCACTTCGGTCCCACCCGTTCCATGCGTGCACGCTGCGTCCGCAGCGGGCGTCCGCAGTCCTCGCACTCGACGGGCTCTTCGTCGGGGCTGGCCGGCACCTGGTCAGGCATCGGCTACCTCCTCCCTCGCAGCCGGGCGGCGATCGCCCGGCACCAGCTGCGGTCGACTCCGAACCGCTCGGCCACGTCGTCCGGCGTGTAGCCGTCGACGAGGTACCGGGTGGCCAGGGTCGCCACGCTGTCGGTGACCGGCTCGGCGGCCAGCGGCCGCAGTGCGGGCGGCCGGCTGCGTCGCGGGGGTAGCTCGGCTCCCGTCTCGCGCCGGGCGGCGCGGGCCCGGGCCAACGCCCGGTCCCGCGCCGTCTCCACCTCCGTGCCGGCCACTACCGACCCCGCCGCCGCCGGTACGCCAGGTGCATCACCCTCAGCCGCACCCGCCGCTGGTCCGCCAGGCGGACCAGCGGGGCGAAGGCGCGGCGGATGGCGACACCGATCTGGCGGAACAGCTCCCGCAGCGCCTCGAAGGCTTCCGCGAGGTGGCGGCACAACCGCTCCCACGCCGCCCGCATCCGGGCGACCTGCTCCGGGGCGAGCTGCGGCACGGCGACGACGGGCTCGGTCATGCCGCAGCCCTCGACTCGGCTCGGGCCTCGGCCGGAGACATTGCCACGACTGCCGCCTGCCTCCGGTCCGCCTTCCACTCGCGGCCGACCCTGGCCAGCCGCTCGACCAGCTCGTTGCGGACCTTCTGCGCGCCCTCGGCGTACTGCTCCAGGTAGGGCAGCGCCTTGCGGGTATCGGGGTCGGACTTGGCCTTCTCCCTCGCCGGCGCGAGCAACCACCGGTCGTTGGCGGCCACCTCCAGGTCGGCGACGGTGCACGCGAAGGCGATGCCTTGCAGCTCGGCCGGCTTATGGATTGCGTCGACCACGGCAGTGGCCAGGTCGCGGACGTTCCGCTCCTCCAGGTCCAGGCCGAGGTCGTCCGCCATCCCGGTCAGCGCTGCGGCGGCCAGTTCGCGGATCGCGATATAGCCGGGCAGTGCCGCCTTGACCTGGCGGGCCTCCTCCTCGATCCCGGCGATCGTCTTCACGCGAGCACCCCTCGCGCGGTCACATCGGCGCAATGCCGCATTGCGGCCGTACATCTCGCGGACACTGTGTTCCCTCTCTGTTCGGTTCCTCCGGCAGGCGAGCTGCCTTTATTTCTGCGACGAGCGCCGGGCCGACGTGGGTGTCGAACACCGCCCGGAGTGCGACCCGGTAGGTCGCCGGCCCGAGCGGGACCGCGTTCATCATCCGCGCTTGCTGGTAGAGCTCGGCCTGTGCTTGCCGCATCGCCTGCTGGAGGTCGGCCGGCTCGTGCGGCAGGGGCCAGGCCCACAGGACCGTGACCAGACTGCACGCGCCGATCGCCTCCAACAGCCGAGCGTTGTACATAAACATTGTATCCTAGTCGGACACTGCGGTCAAACTGCGGCCGTACAGCTCACTGCCACGCTGGGCCTCCACGCCGGGAGCATACGCACTCGCCCGACACCGGGACAGGGCTCGCCGGATGGCGCGAACGCCCCGCGCATATCGCGCGGGGCGCCGCACCCTGCTTTGCTCAGTGCTGGCACACCGAGCAGAACCCGGCCTCCTCCACCGCGTTGTCGTGGCCCTCCCACTCGCAGTTCGGGTCCACCTTGATCGGACCGACCGACGTCACGTCGAAGACCTCCGCCGGGACCACCGCGACGGCCTCCGGGTCCAGCTCGACGGTGACGGCCGCAGCCAGGGCCTGCGCCTTGCGCAGCTTCGATGACACCTTGCTCGCCAGCGCCCGAAGGTCGTCGACGCGCTGCCGGTGCCCCGCCACGCCGCCCTCGGCCCCGGCGAGCAGCCGCGCCAACTCCCCCGCGTCCATCTGCGACAGCTCGTGCAGGATCTTCCCGGCCGCCTCCAGCCCCTCGATCTTGCTCACGACCTTCTTGCGCTTGGCGACCACCTCGGCCTGCGCCTCCTCGTCGTGCTCTCCCTTGTCGATCTGGAAGAACTCCGCCTGCTCCTCGGCGGCCTTGCATGCCTTGGCGAACGCCTCGGCGTCCCGCGCCGACGAGAACTCGCCACGCGCCCACTTCACCAGGAACCGCCGCTGCTGGTCGGGTGACAGCCGGCACACGTACCAGGCGACGCCCACCTGCAGCTGCCCCTTGGCGACGAGATCCTTCGCGTCTTCGATGAGGCCGAGCAGGTCGATCCGCCATCCGATGTACGGCTCGCTCTTGCCGAACAGCTCGGCGATCGCCCGCGTCTCCCAGCCTGCGTCGGCGAGGCGCGCGTAGGCGGCGGCCTCCTCCATCGGCGTCATGTCCTGCCGGTTGACGTTCTCGGCGACCTGCGCGATGAACGCCGCCTCGTCGTCCATCTCCCAGACCATCGCGGCCAGGTGCTCCATGCCGCCCTGCTGGGCTGCCCGCCAGCGCCGCTCGCCGACGACCAGGCGGTAGTGACCCGGCTTGCTCGTCTTCCGGACGGCGATCGGCTGGAGCTGGCCGAGCTTAGTCATTGACGTCGCCAGCTCGGCCAGCTCCTCCTCGGTGAACAGCTTGCGAGGCTGGTCCGGGTCCGCCTCGATCTTGCTGACGGCAATGGTCCGCAGGGTCGGCTTCTTGGCCGTCGCGGTCGCAACCATCGTCTTCCTCCACGTTGAACGATGTACGCTTGTCGTACATATTCATTGTATGCGGAAACGATCTTGCCGTCAATGTTCTATGTACACTGAGGGGCTACATGAAGGGCGCCGCCGCCGACGCAATCGACCCTTGGGCCACCGCCGTAGCACCCCATGTCGGCAGCCGGTCCGCCCCCCTGGCGCTTCGGTATGGACGCCCACCCAGCACCGGAGGCTTCGGAGCCGGCGGCAGCAGCAGGCCGGCCACCCTCCGCACCTGCTCGTCGCTCATCTCGACGTCATCGACACGCCCGGATGCAACCTCAGCCTCGATCCGCTGCGCCAGTGACAGGATCTCGATCTTCCGCCTGCGCGGCAAAGTAGTGCCCCCGTTCTTACCTCGATGTGCCAGCGATGGCACTGCGACCCCACACCCACTTAGAGGGCTTAAGCCGCTGTTAAGAAAGCGGTGACAGAGATCGTAAACCGAGGCAACACTGTGCAACAGGTTTCGCAACCCGAAAGTCGGACCACGTCCGACCGAACGAGCGAAAGTGGACGCCGTCTCGACGCAATGATCGTAGCGGTCTGGTCAGCTACTTCCAGACGAATTCCAGCCGGTCAGCGTCGAGCTGCGTCGCTCCTGGGCGCGTCGCTGGCCGCACCACGATCCGGTCCAGCACCAACGCCAGCAGCTCCCGCCGACGCTCCAGCGGCGCGTCCACCCACCACTCGGCCAAACCCTCCGCAGTGGTCGACGGCAGCGACCGCAGCCGCAGCGCCTGGGCCTGCGCCTCCTGCAAGCTCTTGCGTTCCTGCTTCGCCTCGTCCTCGATCGCCTTGAGGGTTACCAGGCTGATATGACGACGCGCGTACTCCTGGCCGGCCTCCACGAGCCGCTCGTCGATCGCCGCCAGCGCCTTGTCGACGTCCTCGCCGGCCAACGGTGCCTTCGCAAGCGCCGCCGTCAACCGGCCGCGCACCTTCGGTGAAGCCAGCCGCGCCAGCGCACGGGCGGCGACCTCTTCCTCCAGACTGGCGGCCGCGATGCGGATACGGCCACACCCATAGCTGGGGCTGCCCGACCGGCACACATATCCGCGCTTGCCACTATTGCTCGGCTGCGTGTACAACCACTTCCCGCAGCGCTGCGTGTCGTCGCCCTCGCCTTCCAACGGGTAGCCGCACATCAGGAAGCCGCCACTCAGGAGGTACTTCCGCACGTTCGTGGCGAACGGCTGTTTCCGCTCCGGGGCATCCAGGAGAGTCAGCAGCTTCCGATGCGTCTCCCTGGGAATGATGGCGTCCCACTGGCCCTTGCCGACGACCTCACCCTTGTACGTGCGCAGGCCCGCGAGCCGCGGGTTGCGCAGCAGTCGCGACAGCGACTGCTGCGTCCACGGGCGGCCAGCCGACGTCAGGATCTCGCGCCGGCGAAGGTCGGCGACGATCGACCGAAGGCTCTCTTCGGCCAGCGCTCGCCGCACCACATCACGGATCACTGCGGCCTCGGCCTCAATGACCGCGCGCCCTGTCTCGTCGTACCCGTAACACCGCACCTGTTGACCCCCGCGCCTCAGCCGCTTCGGCTGTCCCGGTTGACGCTCCGCGACACTCTCGTACCGGCGGACCGGTGTGGCCCGGCCTGCCGCGCGCCGCATCAGTAGGTGGGCCGGTCCAGGCCCGCCTATAAGTTAGCAGTGCCCCATAGCACCGTGCTACCTACAGGTGCGTATGAGTTACCGCTTCGTCGCTGTCATTTCCGCGACACATTACACCCGCGCCTGACAGCCCGTGACTGAGACGCAAGCAGCCCGGGGCCCTCTGTGAGGACCCCGGGCTGTTTGTCGCGGTATGGAACCGATCAGGCTTACCGTCCCCCGACTGTGCTCCTGACCGGATCCGCGACCGGCCCGGCCGCGGAACGGCAAGGCCGGTCACATTTAACCACTGCGGCCGTATAGATTGCCACTACGGCGAAGCCCACCTGTCGCCGTGGATGTGCCCTCTTACGTGATCCCGGTGCCGGCCGGCACAAGGGGTTCCTGCCGGCCACGTTCGCCGGCCCCGGCGAGTTCGGCTCGCGCTTCCTTGATGCGGTTCCGGCCCCACCTCTCGCTCCTGCCGAACCGCTGGCCGAGTGCCACGCCCGTCAGAGGCTTCCCGGCGGCCGCCGAGTCCTTCCACACCTTGCGAGCGGCGGCCCACAGCTCCTCCGTCGCGGCATCCGGCGGAGCCGGCGTCCGGTCAGTCGAGGGCACCCGGTCGGGCGGCGGCGGCAGCGCCTGCTGCCGTGGCCACGGGGCTGGGGGCACGATCGGCTCCAGGTGCGGCAGCGGCACGCGGGCCGGTCCATGCGCAGGCACCGGCTCCGGCAACGGCACCGGGTCGACTGGCGACTCCGGCACCGGCACCGGCAACGGCACCGGGTCGACTGGCGACTCCGGCACCGGCAACGGCACCGGGTCCGGGTCCGGCACCGGGTCGACAGGCGGCACCGGGTCCACAGGCGGCACCGGCATGGCAGGCACCGTTAGCTGGGCCAGCGGCAGGGCGGCAGCGCGCTCGGCGGCAATCGCCGCGCTCCGCTGGCGCGCGAGCACCATCAGCCCGATCGACGCGACCAGCGCCAAGCCGTCGACGGACAGCGGCAGGGTGCTCGCCGTTAGGCTGTCCTCGCCGTACTCCAGGGCCAGGGCCTTCATGTGCCGATAGCTGGCCACGGCAGCGACCCCGGCAACGATCACCGTGCCGACGATCTGCGTGGCCCTCATCAGCGGGTGCCGCGGTGCCGGCACCCGCATCATCACCTCGGAGCACAGCAGCAGCGCCAGCGGCGGCCAGCCGGCAACGAACTTCGCCCCGATGCCGTCTGCGGCGTGCGCGATGTTCGCGGCGAGGCTGGCTCCGATGCCGGCAGCGAATGCCGACCAGGCGACCACCCACGCGCCCTTGCTCGGACGTTCCGGCAGTGCGTTCTCCACGTAAACCATCTCCGGCCCTATCCGGCAGTTCCGGCGGCAGTGCCGCCGGCCCCGTCGGTGCCGGCGCCGCGCAGCATCGCCGCCAGCGTCCACAGTGCTGCGCGGACCGATGCCGCGCGGTGCCGGCTCGGCGCTGCCGCGATGTGTTCGGCAACGGCAATCCAGGCGGCGCGCGGGACCGTCGGGTCGAGGCGCTGTCGCGCGCAGCCCTCGTGCATCCGCAGCCCACCCAGCTTCACCGCCACCTGACCGTCGGCGATGTCTCGGCCGCAGCCGAGGCACCACGGCGTCCACTCGTCGCCGGCCACGCCGCCGACCACGAACGCCGGCAGGCACACCGTGATCTCCACGCTGGTGCGGGGCGGCGGCGACTCCGGGTCGGTGCGGCCCAGGAACTCCAATGCGTCCACTCGTTTTCCTCCAACAGGTCGAGGCCGCCCGGCAGGCGCCGGGCGGCCGTCGTCGGTCTCTACAGCTCGGTCAGCGTCTCGCCGACCAGTTCGCCGCGCTCCGCCACCGCCGCCTGGTGCTCGTGAAGGTGACTGGCGCACAGCAGCTCCGTCTGCGTCCACGGGTCCAGTTCCAGGCCGTCGGCCGGGTCGAACAGGCACAGTCCACCGTCGCCGCACTTCTCGCCGTCGTGCTCGGTCACCAGGCGGGCAACCGCCGGCTCGGTGCACGGGCCGCCGTCCTGCTCAGGTGCGAACTCGGCGGCGAAGGTCGGGACGGTCACTGGGCGCGTACAGGTCAGGGCCGTCATCCCTCTTGACTCCTTCGCTCAGGTCAGGTCAGGTCGGGTCGCGAACGGAAGCGGCGGGCGCGCTCGGTGCGCGCCCGCCGGCTCGGTCAGCGGTACTGGTTGAGGGTCAGGGTGTACTCGCGGCCGTCGGTCAGCCGGATCACGATGCCGTTGTCCCGCGTCATGAAGCCCGCGTCGGCCAGCGTCTGAACTTCGCGGACCTCGACCGGCTCGTTGTCGTCGTCGGTCAGCGGCTTGTCGCCGGCCGTCTCGGCGGCCTCCTCCAGGGCCAGGTCCTCGGCGGCGATAAGCAGGGCGCGCTCCAGGATCTCCTCGTAGGTCAGCATCCTCTTCTCCTTGTCAGTGAGGGTCTTGTGTACATATTCATTGTAGGCGGACACACGTCCCGGCGTACAGGTTTTATGTACAGCGCTGGCCGTGGAACAGGTCACACGAGCGGGGCGCCACCCCTCCACGGAGATCGCCGAACGCCGCCTATCGGGTAGTGGGGTGGGGAGATGACCGGTGCCCGCTGAGGTCGGCTGTGGGCGGGCGGAACGGGCTAGTCCCGCGCGGGCCGCTCACCCAGCCGCCGCGCCTCCAAATCGGCCGCCGCCTCCAGCACCCACGCCCGGGGCGCCGGCCGCCACCCCGCCGGCCGAGGCCGGCACCGGCCGCCAGGCGACGTCCGCTCCGCACCGCACGACCGGCAGCGGATCGTCAGCCACACCAGCCCGCCGCCGTCCTGCGCCGACCCGTCGAGCAGCCCGCCGCAGCCGTCGCACACCCCCACCGGCCCGCCCTCGGCGGCCGCGGTGAACGCATCGACGTCGACCAGGCCGTCACGCACCAGGCTCGCGTCGATCGCCACCGCCCACCTCCCGGCCTCCGACGTGGAGCAGGGCCGGGTGGAGCTCACACACCGCCCGGCCCCGCACCGCTTACTCCTGCGGTGCCGGCGGCAACGCCAGCAGCTCGGGCAGCGACAGCCGACCATCCCGGTAGGCCGCCGCCACCTCCTCACGGCCGCCCTTCTTGAAGGTCAGCGTCGTCGACGGCGGCGGCGGATCCGCGACTTCCACGAAGTCGAGAACCCGGCCCGTCTCACCGTCGACAACGGTGCCGTCCCGCTCGACCTGCAACCGGCCGAGCAGCGCCTTCCGGAACGCCGGCCGCACCGACTCCACCGGCTCCGGGACGGTCGCCTGAACCTCGGTCGGGTGCTCCGTCTTGCAGTAGGCCAGGAGACCGGCCTCCTCGACCACGAAGCCCGTCTTCGGCTCGTTGAGCGTCACCTGAGCCACGGCACCGTCGTAGCCCGGCAGCCGAACCTCGATCGTCGTCACACCGAACGAGTGGTTCAGGCCGACCATGCCGGTGTCGGCCTCGGTCCGCGCCGCGTCGTACGCCTTCTTGACCTCGTCGAGCAAGGCCTTGAGTACCGCCGCCCGCATGGCCCGCTGCTGTGGACCCATCACCTGCCCACTCCCGTCGTCTCCGGCTGCCGGCCGCCGACCGTCGCCATCTGCCGGGCGTCGCGGGCCTGCTGCGCTGCCGCTTCCTCGGATGCGTCCGGGTCGGCCGCACGCGCCCCGGCCGCCTCGGTCACCGCGCTGGCGAGCTGCGTGCCCGGAGCCTCGGCGGCACGCCGCGCGGCGGCGATCTCCACGCCCCGCGCGTTGAAGGCGTCCCTCAGCTTCTGCGTCTTGCCGAGCCGCTGCGCCCGCTGCCACAGCACCGCCAGGTCCTCCCGCGAAGCGCACGCGGCGAGGGCCTTGGGCCAGTCGGGATCCCTCGGCGGCTCGCCGTTGTCGAGCCAGTCGAGCAGCTGGTGACCCAGCTCCTCACCCGGCTTGTGGATTACCTGGTCGGCCAGGGCATCGCAGCGGCTTTTCGTCACCCGCAGGTAGTGCGCCTGGTCGAGGTCGCCCACCAGGTCGAACTCGTACTCCAGCCCGTCGCGCTGGTCGGGCTGCATGCCCAGCTTGGACACCTGCTTCCGGCCGTCCGCGCCCTCGGTGATCTCGTAGCGCTGCTTCGACCGCAGGCACACCACGACGTGTCCGGGAAAGCTCATCAGGGCCTCGATGTACGCCCGCTCGATCGGGCGCACATCCTTCCACCCGTCCATCGACCGGCCGCCGTGGTTGCGGGCGAACAGGTCGACCAGCTCCAGGATGCCGCCGGGCCCGAACCAGTAGTGCGACGCCGAATCGAGCATGAAACCCGTGAAGCCCGCCAGGGCCGCCTCATCGATCAGCTCGACGAGCTGCCGAGGGTCGTACCGCACCGGAGAGAACTTCTGGAAGCCGTACCCGCCGGCCTCCTCAGGCGTCATGTCGCCGACGCCGGGCAGCTCCGGGTTGACCGCGTACTTGTCGGCCGAGTCCCGCTCGGTGTCGACGAACGCGATCCGCTCCAGGCCGTCAGCGATGGTGGCCGCCCCGGTCAGCGTGTAGAGCAGCTTGAGGCCGGTCAGGGTCTTCCCCGCCCCGCTCGGCCCGGCGAGCGCGATCCGCGCCTTCGCCTTCTTCCGGGTCGCTGGCATGAACCGTGAACTCATCTCGTCCCTTTCCACGTGAACGAACCTACATAAACTCTATACGGCCGCATTTGGGGACCGTAGCCGTACACCTTCGGGCGACGAAAAGACGCCGGAGCAGTCCAGGCAGACCTCGCTGCCCACGGCGGCCGGCAGGCCGCAGTCGCCGGTCCGGCAGATCACCGGAGTGCCCAGCTCGGTGCAGCCGCCCTGCACCGGATGCCGCCAGTCGTCCCCGGCGGGGACCAGCTCGCCGCCGCACGTCGCGCACTGCGCGACGTCGACCGGCACGAGGTGAACCCTCACTCTCCGATCACACTCCCGTCCTGTTCGGACACGGCCCGCAGGTTCGGGCCGTGCAGCGGGGCCGAGCGGTTGCACCCGGGGTGGGCGCATCTGCCGTTGGGCCCCTCGACGTACCGGTGGTCACCGTTCGCGCCGCGACCAACCGTTTCTTGTTCCCTGTATGTCTTGCGTCCGCGTGGCGGACCAACTCGGTACGACTGGCGGACTAGCTCTAGTCCGCGTGCCGAACCAACCTGGCCCCTCACTGGTCCGCCCACCGGACTACCTAAGCCGGACGATCCGGACGCGGCTGGTCCGGCACGCGGACCAACTATCCCCAGCTCGGTCAGCCGCCGCAGTAGGTCGGGCGGCACTCCCATTCGGTAGACCGTCCGGGCCTTCTTGCGCCGGGCGTCCGCGACCGTCGGCCGCTCGCGCCACACCCACTTGTTCTCCGGGCGCTCCTCCCCGCCCTCGCCGTCCTTGCCTTCCAGCAGGTTGAGCCACTTCGCGACCGACGACCGGGCGAGCCCGGTCGCCTTCTGCAGATCGGTCAGGCTCGGCGTGAACTGCTCGGGGATCACCGCCGTGGCCGCGTCGGACCACGTGAGCAGCGTCAGGACGAGCTGCCGGCCGGGAGGATCGAGCGTGCATAGCTCGTGCCTCACCGCTCGCTCGACCGTCCACCGGTCCACCATGCAGGCGGCCTCTCTGTGCAGCGCCGCCAGCGCACCGCCGCCCGAACTGGCGTACGATGCGCGTGCGACCCGTTCTCTGTTCCGGGTTTCTCCTCGGCCCCGCCAGATGACCGCCTGGCGGGGTCGATGCGTTTTCCGGCACCCTACACCCGGTCTGTACGGCCGCAATGCCTCCGGAAGTGCTCACAGCTACGCGGCCTCGTCGTCGACCAGCACGTCCCACGGGTCCCACACGATCGTCCGGTTCGTGTCCTCGGCGAACTGGTAGATCGTGGTCACCTTCCACACCGGGTTGTTGCTGACCTCACCGTCCTCCGCCGGCAGGACCCCCTTGGACCGCCACTGGTACGGCGTGTTGTCCTTCACGCCGAACATCCGGACGATCTCCTTGAGCCCCACAACCGGCGGCAGCGTCAGCGGGCCTGGCTGCGTCAGCTGCGCTGTCACCTGCTTGGCAACCGCCTTGAGCTTGGCCTGACTCACCTTCACGTTCCTCTCCTCCCACAGCCGAACGCCATACAGGGTCAATGTACGGCACGGCCGGGGACGGTCAGGCTGCCGTCCGGGCAGCGATGGACGGCGCGCGGTGCACCAGTTCACGCGCAAGGGCCAGCAGGTCGCAGTGCCCGATCAGATACACCCGGCCGTCCGAGAACACCGACGCCGGATCCAGCGGCACCTCGCCCAACAGCCGCAACGCGCACTCCTCGGCCAACACGTGCGCCGCCGTGTCGTTCGCCCACGTCGGAACCACGGCGAACCGGACGCCGGCACCCGCCAGCCGCTGCGCCACCCGCCGGGTGGCGGCGGCGTTGCGCTGCACGTTCGCGACGAGCAGCACCAGGTCGCAAAGCCGCGCCGCGTCGACCTGGCCGCCGTTCAGCGCCCGGTCCAGGTCGACCACCTTCACCTCGGCTGCGATCCGCTCGATCTCCCGCGCCGGCACGTCCGGCGCGTCGACCACCCGCAGCGACATCGCTGGACTGCCGAGCCGGTCGTCGACTCCACCGCGTCCGGCGCCGTCGACGAGCAGCGCGCGTCGGCCCTCCTCGGCGGCCGCCAGTGCGATCGCCACCGCGAGGGTCGTCGCTCCGGCACCGCCGTGCCCGCCGACCACGCCGATGCGTACCTCGGCTGCCTGCCTACTGGCGGCGGCAGTAGCGACGATCTCGCGCAGGCCCTGCGCGGCACGCGGCAGCGCGTACGCAGCCACGTCCGGGTAGTCGGCCTGCCAGGCGCGGATCACCTCGGCCAGCCGCTCGCCGTACAGCGTGGTCGGCGCGACGACCTCCAGCCGCGGATGCGCCGGCATCCCGTTCGCCAGCGTCCGGCAACGCGCGTCGATCACGACCAGGGGCGCGGTACGCCACTGGTCAACGGCCGGCTTGCCAACCACGACCTCCATCTCCAGATCCGGGCCGAGGGCGTCCAGCACCTCGTCCACAAACTCGTGACCCAAGGCCACGAGCAGCGGCCTACTCATCCGTACCTCCTCCACAAGCAGGGCGATGCGTACAGAGACATTGTATAACGAGGGACAGGCAACCGTCAATAATGTATGTACGGCCAGCAGGTTGCTTTGCCCCATCTACGGGCGGCCCGTTATGCTGGTGTCTCCACGTGAACGCAGCGCAGCCCCGGATTTCGCGATCCGGGGCTGCGCTGTTTCTGGCGGCTGTCAGACCAGCGGCAACGGGTAGTCGATGGACACCCGCACGACGTCGTTCGTCGCGATCACCGACGTCGAATGCATGTCCAGCAGCGTCAGCTGACCGTTCGTCTCCAGCACCGCCGACCCCGAGGTCACCGACGACCGGAACAGGTGGTGCTTCGGCATCGTCGGCCGAAACATCGGATCGGTCAGCGTCGCCATCAGTATGTCGCCGATGTTGCCCAGGGCGCTCGCCGTGATCGGTCCACCGGTGCGCCGCACGTTCACATTCAGCTCGATGCGCGACCCGACGATCCGGTACTCGTTGTCCTGCTGAGCCCAGCCCGCCGCGTACGCCACCGCCAGCTCGTTGGTCACTACCCCCGTGTCAGCCAGGTACGCCCCCTGGGGCGGCACCCCCAGGTAGCCGACCACATGGTGGCCGGCTGGCGGCGTCATCAGCACCATCACCCGCGCGTCCTTCGGCAGCATGCCCACCAGCGACACGACCCGCATCGCCGTGGTGTCACCGTCCATCACCACCAGGAACCCGCCGCCGGGTGCCGGGCCCGCCACCGTCGCCGGCCGCAGCCGGCCCGTGATCCCCAACGCCAACACCCGGTCGAGGACCGCCTCGGCAATCGCCCGCACCGGGACCTGCACCATCCGCTGGTCGATCACAGTTCATCCCCGCCCGTGTCCGGGTACGCGCGACGCAACGTGTGCCGCATCTCCCCACCAGCGGCCAACTGCATCGTCCACCCCGTCTCCAACCACAGCAGCCCGTCCCACCGCACCACGTCGTACCCGTCGTGCCGCGGGTCCGGCGGCGTCGACAGCTCCACCGTCTCGTACGCCGTCTGCTGAATGCCCAACGTCCGCGCGTACGCTTCGACCGCCACCTGCGACGGCAGCTGCGCCTCCACCACCCTCGGCAGCACGAACCCCCGCTGCGCGATCGAGTGCGGCGCCGACGACGGCACGTCGTACACACCCACGATCGGGGCGACGTCCGTCCCCGGATCGTTGCTGACCACGACGAACCGGTTCGGGGCGGTCAACAGCTCCGAGCCGCGCGCCACCGACCCGCGGAACACCCGCTGCGAGGCGTCCAGGTCGATCGTCGGCCGCCGGCTCGCCGGCTCGAACGCCCGCATCAGCCGCAGCCGGCCACCGTGGTTGAACCACGGCAGGAAGAACCCGCCCTGCCGGGCCAGGTCCCGCAGCGCCATCCCTCGCGTGTTGCCAGGCGACCACGACGACACCGACGTCAGGTCCGTCCAGTCCACCTGCACTTCGCCGATCGGCAGCCCGGCCAGCAGCCTCAACACCGCCTGGTCGACCCGCTGCCCGCTGCCCTCGAAGCCCGTCTCCAGCTCCTGGTCGACGACGAACATCTCGTCGAACAGGACCAGCGGTGCCGTCGACCCCGCCGAGGTCTGCAACTGGATGGCGTCACCGATCATGTACCGGCCCAACGGGTACTCGCGCCCGCCGACGACCATCGAGATCGCCACCCGGTCGGTCAACGGCCGCAGCCGCCTCGCGTCGACCACGTCCAGCGTCAGCGACTCCACCCGCCGCACGATGATGCCGGTCACGTCGTGGACCAGGCTCGGTGTGGTGTCCCGCAACGGCGTCACCGGCCCGCGCCGCACCCCGGTCCGCCCGTCCACCAGCTCGAACCGGTACGACGCCGACCGCTGCCCGACACCGGGCGGCAAGTCCAGCGAGTCACGCACCACAGATCCCGACACCGCCCACCTCCCACGTCGCGCCGGCCGCGTCAACGAACACCTTCGTTCCCTTCGGCTGCTCCTCGAAGTCCGGGACGACGATCAGCGGCCCGTCGACGCCGTTGCGCACCTCCGCCCGCGACACCGTGACGTCTCCGCGAACGCTGACCTCGAAGAACCCCGCGTCCAGGTCCAGCGGCTCCGGGAAGCCCTCCACGGCGAACCCCGACCCCCACGTCACCCCGTCCATCGACGTGTAGAACGTCGCCCGCCCCTGGCCACCACCAGCGTCCTGCTCGTACACCGCCCGCAGCCACCGCCGCTGGTTACGTACCACCCCCAACTGTTCCGAAAGCACACACTCGTAGAAGACGTCGTAGTCGAACACCTCCACACAGGCTTCTACGTCCGACCACCGCACGTTCCAACCGGACCCGAGGAACTCCGGGTTCGTGTCGGCGAAGTGCTCGACTCGCACCTCCCACCGGTCGCCGGCCGGGCGAATCTCCACCCGCATGTCGATGTCGGGCATCGGCTCCCGCACCTGGAAGCTGTCGACCTCCACCCGCCCGTCGATGTTGCCGTTGCCCGGCGACAGCCCCGCCCCGACGCCGGCCAGTCCCGTCGCCGGCAGCGTCCCGTCGACCTCCTGCACCGTCCAGCCCGGCCAGTAGCTGCCGGGCTCGTCTTTCCACACCGCCGCCCGCACCACCTGGCCCCGGACCTGCATCCGGAACCAGTACCAGTCGCCGACGACGACCGGCACCTCCTCCCACTGCCAGTCGCGTGCCGTCTCCAGCTCCGCCAGGACGAGCGGCTCGCCGTCGTGCAGCACCTCCAGGCCGACGCCGACCGTGCCGTTCGGAGCGAACGCCAGCCGAGCCGTGTACCCGTTCTGCTCGTCGACGTGCCGGCCGTGCAGGTGCGCGTTGATCGGCTCCCCACCCGGCGGGCGGGTGATCCGCATCCGCGCCAGCACCTCGACGTCCCGCACGGCCGGGCCGGTCACGACCTTCCTATCCACCGGCTCCGGCGTAATCCCCGCCTCATCAATGAACAGGCGATGCGACGGCGAAGCGTCGCCCGGCATGTACACGTCCCCGGCCACCTGCGCCGTGTCCTCAGGGGCCGTCCAGGAGAACGACAGCTGCACCCACGTGTTCGCCGGCACGGTCACCGGGTCGCTCTCGTCCAGATCCAGCAGGTCGCCCTCGTCGTCGAACCAGTAGAGCGACAGCACCACGTCGCGGGACACGTCGCAGCGCACCCACGCCGCGAACCGCCACGTCGTCCCCGGCACCGTCTCGGGGCCCGGCTCGCACTCGACGAACACGAAGCCGTCGTCGCCGCTGGGCGTCAACAGACCTGACGCGACACCCTCATGCGCGTGCTCGGTCGACCGGACGAACGTGCCGCCGGTCGGTTCCCAACCGGCCACGTCCGTCTCGAAGTACGGATTCGCGTTCAGCGGCTCGGCCAGCTGGATCACCCCAAGGCCGCCAGTCACCGACAGGTCTTCCGGCGGCCCGGACACCACCACCCACGGGCCACCAGGCATGTCGGTCGACCCGAACCCTCCGGCCGGCACCTCCCGTCCGAACTGGTCATCCGCGACCAACGGGCTCCAGCCGACGTCAACCGGAGTGTCCGCCCACGCGTACACCTGTGTGGTGTGGCCCTCCGGCCGCAGCCCCTCACACGGCGGCGGCCCGCCGTCGACCGGCGCCGGCGTGTCCGCCACCTCCACGACCGCCACCTGCGCCAGCTGCATCTGCCCACGCTGCCGCTTGCGCCGCACCGACCCGGACGGCACCAGCAGCGTCGCCAGCCACCGGTTGTCCAGCTCGTCCCGCACACACACATACGGCACCTGGTCCCACGCCAGATCCCGCAGGCTGCGGAACCCCCGGTCCAGGGTCTGCGCCGGCACCGCGACCGCGTTGACCAGCACGGTCCGGGTGAACTCCACACCGCCGCGTTCCAGCGGCCGGAACGCCGCCCGGTAGTCGCGGCCGTACATCGCTCGCAGCTCAACCTCTCGGGCCTCCGGGAACGTAAAGTCCTCGCCCGCACTGCGGTCCTGGTTCGTGACGTACGCCAGGTTGCCGGCCGGGTTGTGGTTGCTCGTCAGGATCAACGCACCGACATCCACGCGGGTGCCGGTCACCCCCGGCGTGGCGATCGTCGCCGCGACCGGCGCCGACCAGGGCCCGGGAACCCCGATGCGGTGCACCATCCGAACCCGGTACCGCGACTCGACACCGACCCGCGCCTCGTAGTCGTCGACGGCGCTGACGTTCGGCGCGGCGACCAGCGCGATCGTCTCCCACGTCTCGTCGTCCATCGTGTCGTCCTGGCGCTGTACCTCGTACGCGCCCCACCCGGCCACGACCTCGCTGTTGACGGCATCCCACGCCAGCCGGTGGTAGCGGATGCCGGTCGGGATTCCGCCCGACGGCCGGTCGCACTGGTCGTCGACGACCGCCAGCGGCTGCACAGCCGGCTGCACGACCAGGCCGGTCACCTCGTCCATCTCCCGGACCAGCATTAGCGTCAAGTCGGCCGACTGGTCGTCGGCGTCGTCGATGGTGGCGAACGCCTCCGCCCCGCCGTACGTCGCGTCGCTGATCGTGCTCGACCCCCCGCTGCCCGGCTCAGCGTCCGCGCCGAGGACCTGCCATGGCGCTTCATCGTCGGCGGAGCTGGCGAACGCCCACCACAGCACCCCACCGCCGCCAGCTGTCTCCAGCGGCGGATCCAGCCGCAGGGTGACCTCCCGCCACCCGTCGGCGACCTCCGGCAACGTCTCGAACTCGTCGACGGTGATCGTCGCCCTGGGACCAAGGCTCACCCACGGGTCCGCCGGGTCGGCCTGGTACAGGTGCAGCGGCTCCCGGGTGCCGGGCAGGTGCCGCGCATAGAACCGCACCCACACGTACGTGCCAGCCTTGTCGTCAACGATCCGCTGCATCAGGTCGCCACCGAAGAACCGCTCGGACACTGTGCCGATGGCCTGCGCCAGGTAGACGTGAGAACGGCTATCGGCGTCGCCCGGCAGCGGTGACCCCTCGTACAAGACGATCGCCGGCAGGTCGTTGACCGTCTCCACGCTCGGCACAGCGCCCTCGCGGATTGTCTTGCGCAGCTGCACCCCGCGCAGGCTCGGCAACGCGTCGACCGTGCCCAACCGGTCGACCGGAACCGGCACCGTCGACGCCACGGACATCTGCCCAGAGTGAGCCCGGCCAACGGTCACCGCGTACCGCTCGCCCGACCACATGGACACCGGAAACCCGTAGTTGTACATCCCGAACAGCGGGATCTCGTAGTACGCCCCGCCCTGGTGGCCGGCACCGTCGGAGATGTCAAGCCCGCCGCCGCCGAGCCGGTTCTCCTCCCCGTACGTCACCTCCAACGCGAGGTAGTGCACGTGGAACACCGCGTCCTCGAGTGCCGACCCGGCGACCTGGAGGCGCACGTTGATGTTCGTGCCGCCAGATGCCGCCCACGCCGTCAGCCCCGACGTCGGCGACGCCTGACCCGCCCAGTTGTACGGCATCCGCCACTTCGTGGTCAGCGGCGTCGCCGCGGTGCTCCACCAGGGGTTTAGCTCGCCGAGCCGCGATCGCCGCACCTCCGTCGCCGCCTCGTGCAGCGCTGGCCCCGTCAGCGTCTCGTCCATTGGCCACACCACACCGGCCGACGGCCGTTCCAGGCCGAGCGTCACTCCCTCGGCGAGGTCGGCGAACGGGCCGGACATCACGTACAGCACCGACACGTCCAGGATCCGGCGCCGGAACAGGGCGGCCTGCGCCGCCGCGCCGGTCGTCGCGAACCAGAACCGGGCGGCGGCACCCGGCCCCGTCAGCGCGATGTGCCGAGGGTCGGACGAGTTCGCCACCGCGTTCTCCACGGACGTGGCGGACCCAGCCAGGGCCGCGCCGGAGAGCAGCGCCCCCGACGCGCAGGGAATCACCAGCTTCCGCACCGGTCCGGTGCCGGCGACCAAGTCCGCCTGGCACAGGCTCACCACCAGCTCGGTGCGCGTCGGCCGACCCGGCGGTGTCGACGTCGACCGCAGCCACACCCGATCCACCCGCTCGGTGGCGGCTCGGAACGTGTACCCGACCTCGCTGGCGGTGTCCAACACGAGCGGCGCCTTCACCATCGGCGCCCACTGCATGCCCAGCACGTACGGCCGGTCCGGGTTGTACTCGCCCATCAGATCGTCCTCACCGTCGTGGCCACGGACCGCCGGGCCAACGTCTCCAACACTCCGTCGCCGACAGCCCGGCCGGTGTCCAGGGCTTCCTGCCGGGTCGGCACGACACCCTCGAACACGACAGAGATCGCGCCCCTGTCGAACGTGATCGGCGTACCGCCTCCACCCATCTCTCCGGCGAGCAGAGACAGCAGCCCGGACTCCTCGGCGAGCTGCCGGGCCCGCCGGGGCCGGGTCAGCGGGATCACCACCTCGTCGCCGGCCTCACCGCCGACGAACAGCGTCGGTCGGCGCAGGATCGCCCCGTTCGCCAGCATCGGGATTCGCGGCAGCGAGCCGGGGAGCACGGCGTCGACCCGTGCGATGCCCGAGTTGATCGCCCCAATGATCTTGTTCAGTTGATGCCTGATCGTGTCCGCGATCGCCGACGCGATGCTGCCCAGCGACGGCACCTTCCGCAGCCCGTCGACGAGCTTCCGCACCAGCCCCGACCCGGCGGACAGGAACCGGCTGGCGTAGCCGGAGATCCTGCCCGGGATGCCGGCGATGAACGTCACGATCGAGTTGAAGCCGTTCACCGCTGCGGTGCGGCCCGCCGAGACCGCGCTGCTGAACGTCGACTGGAGCCGCGTCCCCAGGCTCGACAACGCCGACAGCACCCGACCAGGCAGCGCCATCGCGTACGACACCAGCGAGTCCACACCCCTCAGGAACGCCGCCGCCGCCAGAGTCGCCGTCTGGTGGATCAGGTCACGCAGCCGGCCCGGCAGCGACGACAGGAAGCCGATGATCTGCCCCGGCAGCACCGTCACCGCGTACAGGATCAGCCCGATTCCGATGCCCAGGGCCTCCAGCGCCCGCCCGGCCGCGTCCGTGAACAGATCCCACAGGATCTCCGGCAGCCTCGACAGGAACGAGCCGATCTTGCCGGGCAGCTCCGCGAACCACGTCCCGATCGACTCGAAGAAACCCTTCACGGCCTGCCACGCCGAGGAGAACGCGCCACCGATCGCTGACCCGACACCCGCCCAATCGATCGCGCTCAACCATGCGGCCACCTTGCCCAGCCACTCGGCTACCCCGGACAGCGGGGACAGCAGCCACACCAGCGCCGACGCGAGCGCCGACACCAGCGGCGCGACGGCCTTCGCCGCGAGGAACCCCACCAGCACCGCCGCGACCCGGATCAGCGGGGCGACCAGGGCGACCGCGACGACCGCGAGCTGCGCCACCAGCTCGATCAGCGGCGTGATCGCCACCAAGATGTCGACCAGCGGCGGCAGCAGCCCCACGATCGTCGGGATCAGCGGCATCAGCGCCGACACCAGCTGCACGATCAGCGGACCCAGCGTGGTCAAGATCGGTGCGAGGGCGGACCCGAGGGCGGCGACCACCTTGCCGAGCGGCGGACCCAGCTGCGTGAACAGGTCGGCCAGCAGCCCGGCGACCGGCGCGAGGACCGCCGTGAGGGTCTGCCCGATCTGGAGAAGCACCGGAGCCAGCGCGCTGACGAGCGGGGCGAGCATCGGCCCGAGCGCGTTGAGGACCGTCGCCAGCGGCCCGACCAGCATCGTGATCAGCTCGCCGATCACCGGCAGCAGCGGTGCCAGCGCGACAGCGATCGACGCGATGACCTCACCGACCGGGCCGAGCGCCGGCGCGAGCGCCTGAATGCCGACGGACAGGCCCTCCATCACCGGGCCGACCGCACTGTTGATCGCCGCGAGCGCCGGCCCGAGGGCCGTCACGACGGCTTGCATCGCCGGCACGATGGCCTGCGCCATCGACCCGAGCGCCGGCACCACCGACTCACCGATGATCGACAGCAAGGTCGTGAACACCGGCGCCAGCCCGGCCGCCAGGGTGCCCAGCGTGTTGAACACGCCGAGCAGTGCGCTGCTGCCCTCCGCCGTGCCGAAGAACTCCCGCACCCGGCCCGTCACCTCGACCAGACCGGCGAGCAACCCTCCGGTGCTCGCCTCCGCGGCGGCTTTCAGGACGCTGGTCAGGATCGAGCCGACGTTCGCGGTCAGCTTGCCCAGCTGCCCCATCACCACACCGGCGCGGTCGATCGCCGTCACGGCGGCGCCGCTCTCCGCCATAGCCGACAGCCACGTACCGAACCGGACCGCCGCATCACCGGCGAGTTCGGACACCCGGCCGATCGACGGCAACGCCACCGCGGTGATGTCCCGGAACCCGGCCAGCAGCGGCTTGATCGACGTGGCCAGGTTCCCCACCGACAGGCGGGCCGTGTCGAGAATCCCCGACAACGTCTGCACGGTGCTCGTCTCGCGGGAGAACTCCAGCACCGCCCGCGCCGCCCGCCCCCACTCGGCGGCCACGCCGGTCAGGCCGGCGCGCAGCGGTCCGGCAAGCACCGAAGCGGTCGCGGACAGCTGCCCCACCAGCTGCGAGGTGAACGCGTCCTGCGCGGCGACCCGCACATCCGACAGCGCCGGGAGGATCGCCCGGAACTCCCGTACGAGTCGCTGTGCCTGCGGCGACAGGTCCTCAAGCGCCTTCTCGAACTTCGCGAGGTCGTCCTCACCTGCGGCGGCGAACGCCTCGCCGAGGCCGCGGGTAGCGACCATCAGCGCTCCGAGCGCGGCCCCACCGACACCGGCCGCTGCCGGCAGGGCGTACAAAGCGCCACCGACCGACGCCAGCGAACCCGCCAGGCCGATGATCTGACCGGACGCGGCAGCGGCGCTCGCGCCGATCGCCGCGATGCCGCTGACCTTCAGGGCCTTCGTCAGCCCCGCTCGTAGTTGCGGCGCGAACCGCGACACGTCGCCGATGATCTCGATGTACGCCCGTCCGAGAGCCACACCCTCAGCGTAGGCCGTGCCACACGGTCGCCATCAGTCATTGCGGCCGTATTACTCGCGGACACAACGAAGGGCTTCGGCTGACGCAACCGAAGCCCTCCGCTTTCGCTCATCCAGAGCCCGACCCGTCCCGCGCCGAGTCAACAATCAGCGTAACGACGACGCCCCGTTCCCCGGTAGGCGAACTCCGATAGCCCGGCGTCGCCCCGTCCGCGTACGCTCACGGGTGCGGCGTGCCAGGCTGGCACGGTGCCAACCAACGGAGGTGCAGGTCACGTGATCTCTCCCCTCGCGCGACGCCTACGGCTCGGGCACGCGATCCGCGAGCTGCGCGAGACGGCCAGCCTGACCAGTGCCCAGCTTGCCCGCGCCGCCGCCCTCGACCGCACCGCCGTGTCCAAGGTGGAGAACGGCGAACGCCGCCCGCTCGACACGATCCTCAGGCTGCTCGACGTGCTCCTGCCCGAGGGCAGCGAGCAGTACCGGGCACTCCAGCGTGTCGCCAGGGACGGCCTGGCGAAGGGCTGGTGGACCGAATCGCGATACACCGGCATGGGCGCGCGGCAGGCCCGGACCGCCGAGATCGAGTGCGGTGCCGACACCATCCTCGAATACCAGAACTCGCTGCTACCTGGCCTACTGCAAACCGAGGCGTACGCGCACCACCGTGGCCAGGTCGCGCTCGACCAGGGCGCGGACTTCGACCTCCACGGCACGGTCGCCGGCCGGATGCGGCGACAGCGACAGGTTTCCGACCCCGACGGGTCGGAGTACGACGTCGTGCTGGAACCGCAGGCCATCGAGCGGCTGCCCGTACCGCCCGACGTCATGCGGGAGCAACTGCTCCATCTGCTCACTGTGGCCACGACGAGGGAGAACGTGCGGATCCGCGTCCTGCCGGTTGACGCCCGGCTCGGCCGAGGCTACGTGCCTCGCTCGCCGTTCTCCCTCTACGCCTACCCGGACCCCGAGGACCTGACGCTCGTCGCCGTCGACACCGTGACGACAGACCTGCTGGTCACCGAGGCCCAGGAGGCGAAGCGGTACGCGCAGCTGTTCGACCAGCTGCGCGACGCCGCGCTGTCCCCTGAGGAGAGCGCGGAACTCATCCAGAAGGCGGCCGACGCACTGGCCGCCGGAGCCTGACCCGAGGAGTTCCCATGAGCGACGACCAGTTCCGCCCGTGGCGGAAGTCGACCCGATCTGACGGCGGCCAGAACTGCGTCGAGGTGTCCGACGCAGTTGACGGCAGCACCATGCTCGTCCGCGACAGCAAGGACAAGACCGGCCCCGTCCTCACGTTCGGTGACACCGGCTGGACGGCGTTCATCGCCGACGCCAAGAAAGGCCGGTTCAACCTGGCCTGACGACCCAGCTCACCCCGAGGGGCCGGCACCGTTCTGGTGCCGGCCCCTCGGCCGTCTCCACCCCCGACAGACACGCGGAGTTAAACCGCGCCTGCCCCTTGTGACATAGAGCAGCGCCGTGCCATGCTGGCACGGTGCAACCCGGCACAGTGCCGGACAGGCACCGTGCAACTCACGGCCAGCATCGAGAACAGCACCCCTGGGGGGCATCTCATGGTCCAGGCAGGACACGGGCTACACGCAGCACCCGCGCACTTCGACACCACCCCGCCGAACGGCGAGATGGTGCCCCACGTCGGCTACCGCGCCTTCCAGCAACCCGGCGAACGGTCCGCCCAGGCCGATCACCTCCTCGCCCTGCACCAGCCCGGCCGGGCACGCCTGACGATCTCCGCCAAGCCGCCACGCCTCCGACTCCGCCGCACCTGCACCTGGTGCAGCACCGCCTGGCCGTGCAGCGCCGCACGGTGGGCACGCGCCGCTCAAGCCCCGGGCGGGTCGACGGCGGGGGTGCCCTCGACCCACCCGGCCCTGCCTAGCTGGGCAGGGCCCACCGTCATCGACTGGGGTTCCGCAGCCGGGTTCACCACCCTCGCCCAAGGACTACGCGGGACGGGAGATCACCGGTGACCCGCCCCTTTCCCGCCCACGTCGACGCCGTGACCGTCCTCCCGACCAGCGTCCTGTTCCGGACCTGCGTCGAGGTGTACCTCCGCCACGAGCCCGGCCCAACGGGCACCTGCGCGTGTGGCCGGCCCGGATGCCGGTCCCGACAGCACGCTTCCCTGGTGATCGAGGCTGCGGGCGTCAGCCCTCCCTCGGTCACGGCCGAACTTGCCAGGCCCCGGCCCTGGCATGAGCGGCCTGTCCGGTTCACCGACCCCGAAGGGGAGTTAGGGGCGGTGCGGCAGCCGGCACATCCGATGGGCGTCGATCGAGCGTCCGACGCCCAGCCGGCACCGGCCGGGGGGTGGCCAGGCCAACCCCACCCCCCGGCGACCGGATACCTCGGGGGCCAGCGATGACTCCGCGCCCACTCCGCTCAGCGCTGGTGCCGAGCAACGACCCGTACCTGCTGCGGCTGCTGCTGTGGTGCGGCCCCTGCGACCTGCGCATGGTCTGCACCTCCACAGTCGTCCACGGCAACCCCCGCCGCACCTACAAGTGCAGCATGGCGTGCCGCCGCATCCACCTGTTCGCCGACGAGCTGGAGTCGCTGACCTGGACCGCCGCCGAACGGCGAGCCACCATCAGCGACATCGCCGAACCGTTCCGCAAATCAGCCCTCGAACTGCTCCTCGTGAAAGCCGTCATCGGCCCAAACCCCGATGACCTCGCCTTCACCTGGAAGACCTGAGCCCCCGCCGGTCGCCGCATCCCGCGATGCGACGGCCGGCGGGCCAGCCCGCACCGTCGGACGCTTCCCCCGTTGACCCGGCGGCGCGGCCGAGCGGGCTCGCCGTAGACGAGGCACCTACGGCGAGCCCGCTCACCCAAACATGCAGCCCCCCGCCCGTGGCCGCTACCGTAAGAGCCGTCCCCCGACAGCCGTTTGACGCTGCCGGGAGGACAACCAGTGGACATCATCAGCCGCGCCGAATGGGGCGCCCGACCACCCGAGGGCCGCGACCTCACCACCTGGTCGAAGCGGACCGTCTTCATGGGCCACTACTCGGCCGCCAGCGCCACCCAAACCCCCCGCCAAATCCAGGACTTCCACATGCGGGAGCGAGGCTGGGCGGACATCGGCTACAACTTCCTCATCTCGTCAACCAGCGGCGTGATCTTCGAGGGCCGAGGCTGGTTGACCATCGGCGCGCACTGCGCCGGCCACAACACCCCGGCGATCGGCGTCTGCATCATCGGCGCCGACAAGCCGGACGTGCAGGACGTCTCCGACGCCGCCCGCCGCTCCTTCAAGTTGCTCTACGAGGAGGCCAACCGGCGCAAGGGCAGCAAGCTGACGCTCCTCGGCCACAAGGACCGCGGTGCGACCGCCTGCCCCGGCGACGAGATCTACTCGTGGCTCAAGGCTGGTCTGCCCATTGTCGGGCAGCCGACACCCGCTCCGAAGCCGCCCGCCGGCAGCAAGCCCGCACCCGGCACCCCGCTCGCGTTCCCCCTGCCCGCCGGCTGGTACTTCGGCCCCGTCTCCGGCCCCGACTACTCGGTGTCCGGACTGTACGAACGCTACTTCCGGGGCCGCACCGACCGTGCCTGGCTCAAGGAATGGGCCACCCAGCTCAGCCGGCGCGGCTGGAACGTCGGCAAGGGCCGCCGCTGGCTCAGCGAGCACGGCAACGACGGCATCTACGGTGCCGAGTATCGCGCGCTTGCCCTGGCGTTCCAGCGCGATCAGCGTCTCCGCCAGGACGCGCTGATCGGCATCAACACCTGGACCGCCGCCTTCAACAACCCGGTCACCTGACGGGCCGCCGATGACTCCCGAGGTGATCGTCTTGCTGCTCGGCGGCGGGTCGGTCGTGGGCGTCGTCGCTGACCGTCTCGTGACGTGGCTGGTCGGCCGGCGCAAGGAGCGCATCTCGCTGGCCGACCAGTCGACCCAGATGGCGGAGCGTCTGCTGGTCCGCATGGACGCCCAGCTGGCCGGAGCCGAAACGAAGCTCCAGCTCGCCGAGACGCAGATGGCGGCCGCGAACCTGACCATCGCCCAACTCCGTGAGGAGCTTGCCCGCACCAAGGGCGAGGTCGCCCAGCTGCGCGCCGAGCTGCGTAGCCGCAAGGACGTCTCCGCTGATCGTGACCGGCTCCTGGTCGAGAACGCCCAGCTCAAAGCCCAGGTTATCTCTCTTGGAGGGCAGCCATGACCCCTACCACCCAGACCCGCCACCCGTGGCGGGCCACCGCCCGCACTGCCTTCGCAGTCACCGTCGCGCTGCTGTCGCTGCTGCCGACCATCGCCATCGCCGGCGGCATCGCCGACGTGCCAGCCATCGCCCAGGTCCTCGGCGTCGCCGCCGCCATCACCCGCGTCCTCGCGCTGCCCGGCGTCGACGACTTCCTCAAGCAGTACCTGCCGTGGCTGGCCAGCGCGCCCGCTGACGAGGTGCCACCGCCGACCGCCACGCAGCGGACCCCGCTGCCGCCGCGCACCACCTTCCGGGACAGCGACTTCCGCTGACCGTAACCAGGAAGGGCGACCCCAGCTCGGGGTCGCCCTTCCGGCTATCCGCCTACCGCCCGCCGCATCCCGCCCAATGCCCGGGCGAACGACTCGTCCGTCTCGTCGTCGGACCACTCCGGCCGGTCGTCCAACACTTCCCCGGCCGGCGGTGTCTCCAACGCCTGCCGGAACTTCGCGACATCCTTCTCCGTGCCGCCGTCCACCCACCAGGCGTAGATGACGTCCAGCAGCGACGGCAGCGGCAGGTCCAACGGCTCCCGGCCGGTACGCAGCAGCATCGTGCCGTGGAACTCGGGCCAGCGTTTGACCGCCAGGGTCAGGAGTCGCTGCCCGACCCAGTAGGGCGGCCGGACCACTCCTCACACACGTACTCGAAGATCGCCATCGCATCGGCGAAGTCGAAGCTGTCCGTCGTGTTCAACAGCCGCCGCCGGAACACCACCAGGCTGGCCGGGTCGAGGGTCTGCTCGAAAAAGTCGAGCACCGCCGCCACCTGGTCCGCCTCGGTGCGACTCGACGACGCCGCCGCCATCAGGTACGCCAACTGAGCGTCCTTCGGCGCCCGGCAGACCATCTCCACCGTGTCCAGCTTGAACGGCACATCCGGCAGCTTCTTACCGTCGTCACTCGCCTGCGCCGTCCTGGCGCTGGTCGTGAACTCCCTCATCTGTCCTCCCCTATCTGCGGACGAGCCGGAACCCCTCCTGGCGCGCCACGTCTTCCATTGCCTCCCGCAGCCACGGCTGTGCCCTGGTACCCGGGTGGTTCACCAGGCTCGTGAACACCACCTGACCGCCCGTCACGAACCGCAGCACCCCACCCGGCCGCCGAGGCCGGATCACGTGCGCTGCACTGCCGTCGTGCACGGCCGCCGCGTACTCGGCCGTGTTCTCGACGAACCCGTACACCCGGCCGACGCGGACCCCAACCTCTTCGCGGTGCGCCGTCCGCAACCGCCCGGTGTCCACCGGAGAGGTCAGCACCGCCCTGGTCCGCACCCGCCTCGCCACGCTCCGGATGAACCGCACCACCGGGCCGACCGGCCCGTACAGCAACCGCCGGATCTCCCCCGCGTTCAGGTCGATCCGCACATCAGTCCGCACCGCCATCAGCGCCGCCGCGACCGTCTCGCCGGCAGCGGCTCACCATCGCCGGCCGGCGGCTCGTCACCGTTGCCGGCCGCCGGGCCCGACGGAGCGTCCTCGACGGCAGCCAACGGGCCCGCCGGAGGCTCGCCGCTGTCCAGGACCTCGTACCGGCCGGCGTCGACCAACTTCGCCAGCTGCGGCGTCCACTCCACCCCGTGGCGCACCTGCCTGTCGGCGACGCCGGACATCGCCGTCAACGCCCGCACCGTCACCGTCTGCCCGTCCCGCATCGGCTACGTCTCCTCACACACGCAGATGTTCGTCATCACCGCAACCAGCACCTCCTGGCCGACGCAGCCGCCGGACGGGCCGACGCTGGACTGCTCACCGATCCACACCGACTCGACCTGCTCGACGTTCTGCAGCTCGCACAGCACCGCCCGGCGGATCCGGCCGGCGTCGTCCGCGAGCTCACCCGCCGACCGTTCCAGGTCCGCTCCGGTCGGCGGGTTCCCGCCGTCGTCGATGGTGGGCGCGCACCGGGCGGTGCCTACGCCCAGCTCCACCGCCCAGAACGCGCCCGGGTCCGCGCCGTCGTCGAGCGGCGTACCCCGCCCGCCAGGGAACTCGCCGGGCAGCACCGGATAGGTGCGCACGATCCGCACCCACGCCTGCCCGTCGCAGCACGAGTCGATGGCCACATCACGGCCCGGCACCACCGCACACACCGCCGGTGTCCCGCCGAGCGCATCGGTCAGCGCCTCGTCGACGAGCGCCCGCAGCCGCACCGCGACCGGCCACGCCACCTCATCAGCGACGGTCAGCTCCGGGAGCGTCACGACGTTCGCCTCCTGCCCCTGTCCAAGTCCGGCGACCACACCACCGAGTCACGAGGCAGCCGGTGCGGGTTCACGATCCGCAGCCACTGGTCAACCTCCGGTAGACCGGTCATGCCGTCCCTCAACAGCTGCGACGGGTCCGCGAACGTGGCCTGCACGCCTTGCCGCACCACCGACTGCACCCGCCTCGGCAGCCGGCAGGTGCTGTCGTTCGTCAACGCCTTCGCCACCTCGCAGGCGTACTGTCCGGCGGCGATCCGGCCACCCGGCGGCACCGCAACACCACGGCGGTACGTGACCGCCCACGCGCCCGGCTCGTCGTCGCCGAGCCTCAAGTCCTGCGTCCACGGCCAACCCTCACCGTCGACGCGCACCAGCCACCGCCGATCCTGCACCACGTACGCCTCGGCCGGCACCACCTCGCCGTCCACGACCACCCGGGTGACGTCGTTGACCGGGCCGGGCAGCGACAGCTCAGCCGCCGATGACACACACTCGCAGCTGCCGGCCCCAACGCAGCCGCACCAGGTCACCGCCAGGCTGCCGTACGGCAGCGTCAGCCACGGCTCCCGCCGCAGCCACGCGTCGTAGGTGCCGCGCCGGCACGGCCGCACCGTCGACGAGCACAGCCCGTACCGACGGCCGGACAGCGACCACAGCACCTCCGTGGCGAGGTCCGCAGCTGCCGTCCGGGCCGCCTCGTCGATCGCGTCCCAGCCCTTGCAGTACGTCGTGTTCAGCGTCCACTCGCACGGGCCGGTCCGCGCCGGCTGCGTCACCGCAGCCTCAGATGGCCGGAGCGACGAACGACAGGAACCGCTGCGCTCCCGACGCCGTGTGCGTCACCGTCACCAGGTACGTTCCCGGGCTCGCGTACTGGTGGCTCACCGACGCCGCCTCAGCCGGCCCCGCCGCCGAGGTACCGTCACCCCAATCCACCGTGTACTCGGCACCGGGCAGGCCCGGCACCCACGTCGCGGTGAACTCGGCGGTCATGTTCGTCTCGTCGCTGTCGTCGGCGGCCAGGGTGCCGTCCGGCGGCCGCGGGGCCAGCCCGCACGTCGGTGCCGGCGGCGGCAGCAGCGTCCAGTCGAGGTGCAGCAGGTCGTCGTCGCCCATCGGGTCGGTCAGCGGCGCGACACCCGTCGTCCGCAGGTACACGTCGTACGGGCCGACACCCCACTCTGGGTTCTCGATCGCCTTGCCGGTCAGCGTGAAGTTCGCCGCCCCGTTCTCGATCGTGAAGTCCCCGATCATCCCGTCGATGATCTGCGGCAGCAGGAAGTACCCGAACCGTGGCCGGGCCATCGTGCCGCACCGCTTGAGCTGGGTGCCCGACCACACTTCCAACGCCACCGCCGAGTCGAGGTTCAACCGGCTGGTGATCCGCAGGCCAGTGGCGGTGCCGTCCTCGTCGAGCAGCACCGGCTGCCCCGTGAACAGCGTGTACAGCTCCGGGTCGACCCGACCGCACGTGACGGTCACGTTGTACAGCTTGATCCGCCGCCGCGCCGGCTCGTACACCAGCCGGTCACCGTTGGCGTCTTTCTGGTCGATCTCCTCGCCGTCGTCGACCTCGGCGGCGTACTCGACCGAGATGAAGCCCTTCGACGTGACGTGGACCGGCCAGCCTCCGGCGCCCAGGATCGGGTCGCCGCACACCCCGAGCTTGGTGGCCCGGAGCATCTTCCCCTTCACGGGGGTGTCACACACCGCGGACATCGGCACATCCTCAGCAGGAGAGTCCCATGCCCGGCCCGCAGCCAGCGGCGTATACCCCGCCAGCGTAGCCGAGAGGGCGCTGGCCCCGGGTGGGACACAGCGCCCTCTCGGCTACGCCTGCGGGGCGCTATTTCCGCACGGACGGATGGGTGCCGAGCACCAGGTCGCGGATCAGCGCCTCGATCTGCGGGGCGGAGTCGTGCGGCACCCGGAACGCGATCGTCGACGCGCCGGCCACCACCGCCACCGCCGTGTGCAGGCCGTCGCGCTGCGCCGCGACCGACTGCACCGCCCGCATGGCGAGCATCTGCCGGCCCTGCTCCTTGAACCGGGGCCGGCACGCTCGGAACAGCAGCGTGATCCCGACCGTGTAGACCGCGAGGATCACCAGCAGCACGTTCGCCACCTTCGTGCGGCCAGGCTGGCTCCACTCGATCCGGTCGGGCCATACCGCGACCCGCGCGTTCCGTCCGGCTACGTGGCTCTCGAACCGCGCCAACGGCTCCATCATGGTCCCTCCACAGTGAACGGGGCCGCACCCTGGCTGGATGCGGCCCCGATCCTAGACCGGCCGGATAGCGCCAGCCGTCCCGTCAGGTCAGCTGACGGCCGTCGATCACCTCCACCGTCGCGCCGATCTGCGCGAGTTTCGCCCGCACCTGCTCGGCCACCTCGTCCCAGGCTTCGCCCGTCAACACCGTGCCGGTGCGCCGCCCGTCCTTGATCGCGGTCACCATCACCGCCGAGTCGACGTCGAGGACCTGGCCCGTCCGCTCGCACGTGATCCGCCGCTGCACCGCGTACAGCAGCGTCTCCCGGTCGAGGTGCCGGTTCCGCTCTTCCTCGTTGTCCGCCATTAAGGCCCTGAGCACGTTGTTCATCAGTGCCTCACCGGGGTCAACCACGGGCCGAGCGGCTTGTCCGCCCTCGCCCGGCAGCCCACGCACAGCGGCTGCTCGTCCACACCCGCCGCCACGTCGACGCGCACCGGCGTCGTCGAGGGGCACCCGGCGCAGCGCAGTCGGAGCGTCCGCTCCAGGCGCAGGCCCATCAGCAGCATGCCGCGCGGCACGAGGGTTTCCCTCGGCTGCCCGCCGCTGCGGAGCGGCAGGATCACCAGGTTGACGGTCGTCGGGAAGTCCCCCACGGACTGCACGTCGGCGATCTCGACCAGCTGCCCGAACAGCAGCACCTGGTCTCGGCGGACCAACTCCTCGGTCCGGATCGGCTGGCCCTGCCTCGGCATCGGCTTCTCGTTCGACTCGCTCATGCTGGCTTGTCCTCTCCTTGGGCCAGCCAGCACCAGCGGGCCTCCACGTCGACCACCAACTGCTCCGTCATCCCGGCCCACACGTCGGCCGGCAGCGTCGCCAGGTGGTGCCACCGGCCGCCCCGGGCCGCGTAGACGTGCAGCGCCCCCATCTCGTGCTCCCACAGGTAGGCCCACCCGTCGTCGGTGGGCGTGCCGCCGCCCAGGTCCCCCGCCACGGCCGGGCCGGGCTCGCTCGTGTTCGCCGCGAGCCCCAGGCCGCGCACGTACGCCCACTCGGGGCGACGCTCGGCGACGGCCTGCTCCGGCCACGGCTTGTACGCCAGCACCGACCAGTCGCGGCGCAGCAACGCCTCGACCATTGCGGCCGTGTCCCGCCGGAACTTCGCCGCCCAGATAACCCGCATCTGGGCGAGGGTTCCGCTGGGCTGACCCTCCAGGGCGACCCGCCGGGCCTGGAACCGTCGAGCTCCGGGCTCGAACTTCCCGACCAGCGCGTTCACCACGCCGTCACCTCCTTCATGCGTCTCCGCACGGCGTCCATGTACATCCGGAAGTCGTCCGCTCTCCACTGCGCCGAGTAGCCGGCCTTCTGAACCGACAGCACCTCGTCGAGGGGCAGCGTCGGAAGCTCGTGCACCGACCAGCACGCCCACGGCCGCCACCGCGCCGGCCCGCGCTCGGGGAGCACCCCGAGGTAGACGTGCAGCCGGTGACCGCCGAACAGGTACGCCCACTCCCGGTCGTACGCGTTCTCGGTCGCGATGTGGCCGCGCAGCGGCTCTTCGTCGTTGGGGCTCGGCACACCGACCAGAGGCCCGGCGTCGCCGGTTCCCGGGAGGGTGTAGAGCCGCGACCAGTCGGTGCGCATCAGCTCGTCGACGGCCGCCTGCACGTCGTGCGCCATCAGTTCGTGCACCAGCACGGATAGGGCGGGCACGATCATCGTCGGGCACGCGTCGTGCTGGACATGCCGCGCCTGGTAGAAGCCGTCGGCACCTTCGGTGCCGACCAGCGCGCGTAGACCCACGTCAACCTCCACGTGAACTGGGTCTTGCTCGGACAGATACCTTGCCGCTGTCCGGCCGCAATCGTCAATAGCGGCCGGACAGCGAGAGCCCGGCTAGGGACTCCACACCGGGGCCGGGCGACCAGCCCGGCCCCGTCTACGCAGCCACTAGGCGCGCTGCGGGACCGTCACCACACCGATCCACTCACCCCACCCCTGCGCCGGGTCCGCGTCCGACTTCCGGTGCACCGCCACGGCTGGGCCACGCATGTCGAAGCCCTCGCGCAGCAGCACCTCGACCGCCCGGCGCATCTCCTCCACGCCGTTGTCCTCACTGCGCAGCTCGATCACCGCCTGCGACACCACCATCGGTCGCGCGTCACACTCGTCGACCGGCTCGCCAGCGTGCACGCAGCGCGGGGCGTGCGGGTCCGCAATGTGCTCGCGGCAGTGCACGCACCGGTCCTCGCCGTCGTAGCAGGCACCGTTCGGCCCGCACTCCACGACCCGCAGGCCGCGCTTGATGCTGTGCTTGCCCATGTTGACCTCCACGTGAACTGGGCAGTTCTCCTGACTCGCACGGCCGCTTTCGCGGTTTGCGGCCGTACCTGTTGAAGCCCGGCTAGGGACTCCGCAGCGGGGCCGGACACTCGCCCGGCCCCGCCTAGGCAGCCACCAGACGGCTGCTACGCCGCCCTGGCCACACCCTCGAACTCGGCCGGGCCGTGCTCCTTCTTCCGCCACACGCCGGCCCTGTCGCGGTGCAGCTCGAAGCCGGCCTCCTCCAGGACCGCGAGGATCTGGCTGGCGGTGGCCATGCCGTCGACCGCGCGCACCTCGACGTGCACCTCAAACGCCTCGGCGGGCCTTGCGTCGCTCATCTCGACCTCCACGTTGGGGACTGCTTGGCGTACATATACATTGTATGCGACCGGGCCCCGCGCGTACACAGAATATGTACACGCGGGGCTGTGTAGCAGGTCACACAAGCGCAGGTCAGAACAGCCGTCCCTGCCGGTACGCCGCCTCAGCGTCGAACGTGGACGAGGCCGGCGGCGGCGGGGGCGGCTGAGGTGCCGACTTCGGCGCCGCCTTCCGCATGTGCCGATCCAGCGCGCTTTCCGGCGTCGGCAGCTCCAGCAAGTCCCGCACCGCGCTGATCTGCTGGGCCAGCTGCCAGGCCCGCCGCATCTCATCGATGGCGATCTGACGGGTCCGCAGGGCCTCGTGCATCCACGCTTCCAGCAGACCGTCACCGCAGCCGACGACCACCCGCCAGCCCAGCCCCCACAGGTGCATGTTCACCGCGCACAGCGCCGCCGCGAGGGGATCCAGGTCGTTCGCCCACCACTCGCACGTCGTCGGGTCGAGGCCCTTCTCCCGCATGGCCCGGGCCGCGCCGAGGAACATCGTGCCAGTGCCGGCGCACGGCTCCAGGACGCGCTGGCCCTCCTCCGGCCCCGCCATCTGACCGATCAGCTCTGTCACGTCGACCGGCGTCAGGAACTGGCCGATGCCCTTCCGCCCGCCGTGGCTCTTCATCTGCTGGAGCAGGGTCCCCAGCAGGTCGTAGTCACCCCACCCGTCCGGCCCGAACCGGCCGAGCACACCGCGCCGCAGCGCCGCCTGGCCGACCGCGTGCACGGCGCGCTTCGTCGTCTCATCCGGCTCGTCCTCGGTCCACTTCCACAGGTGCATGGTCCGCGGGTTCAGGTCGGGCCTCAGCGCCGCGAACTCGCACCACAGCCGCTGCGTCAGCAGCCAGAAGCCCTCATGGTCCAGGCGCTCCGCCATCCCTCCCACTCGGGCGAGCTGGTCGGGGTCCGGCGCCTCTCGCGCCAGGATCGCCAGAACAGCCACCACCGACATCGGCACCTCTACCCGGGAGCCGCCATACCGGCTGTGCCATGCCTGGTCGACCGCCTCCGCGACACCCCGCGCGTGCTCTCGCGGGTCTGACGGCACGGCGTTCGCGCGCCACGCCACCGTTGTTGACGTCATCTCTCCTCCACGTGAACAGCCCGCCGGCTCTCCCGCCGGCGGGAACGTCAGCGCCCCCGCAGCCAGGGCGGCTACGGGGGCGCTCGGTGCGGCTCAGCGCAGCCGCAACACCTGCATGTCGGGCACGCCCACCACCGTGGGGTGCGTCAGGCCGTAGAAGTTCAGCCGCACGCCGCCACCCAGGTCCTCCTTCACCGCCACGGCGTGCGCCTCGGCGTACACCTCGGTCCAGTCGACGCGCGGCACGCTCTCGTGCCGGCGCTCACTCAGGGCCGCCAGGTCGAACGACACGACGTCGCCGTCCTCCACCTCGGACAGCGCGACCGGCTGCCACTGCTCGGCGGTCGGCATCTGCTCGAACAGCTCGGCTCGCATGGTCACGGTCATGGCCACTCCCTCTCTCTCGTCTCTCTCGCTCAGCACGTCCCGCACATGCCCGAGGCGGGCAGCGCGCAGAAGCACGATTCGCACAGCCGCTTACGCACGGCTGCCACCTCCCGCGCGTTCTCCGCCGCCTGCCGCTCGCGGGCGACCCGCTCGCGCTCGGCGTACACGCGCTCGTTGTGCTCCCGCACCGCCCGGTTGTGGGCGAGGAGCGCGCGGTCCTCCTCCTCCGTGGGGCGTCGGACGGGGGTGGTCAGCGCCGCCTGCAAGGCGTCCGTCAGCGCGTTCAGCCGGTGGACGGTCACCGTGTCCGCCCAGCTCGCGACCTTCCGGCCACGGTCGGTCGTCACGCTCAGGTGCGCCAGGCTCATCGGACTCTCCTCGCAGGTGGGGTGACTTACTGTACATATTCATTGTATCCAGACACTAAGCCTGGCGTACATATTTTTTGTACTCTTGGACGGTGGAGCGGGTCACATGAGCGCCGATGCCCCCGCGCCGCCTGGCGCGAGGGACATCGAGCCCGCAACCACCGCGCGCCAGCCAGGGGCTCACCCCCGACCGGCGCGCGTCGGAATACTCAGCCCGCCCGGTTGGCCTTCACACCGTGCGCGACGTACGCGAGAGCCGCCCGCCGCTCGGCCACCTTCATTAGCGCCGCGTCGACCGTCGCCGCCTTGTCGGTCACAGCGGCCAGCAGGTCGCCGCGCACCGTCGTCCGCAGGTCGCCCGCCGTCGCGGCCACCACGGCGTTCGCGGTCGCCTCAGTGAGCTCGGCAGCCCGCCCCTCCAGCTCCCGCTCAGCCTCGACCAACCGCACGGTCAGCTGGAAGATCACTCCGCCCCGCTCGGCACCCTCAACCTCGACGCCGTACTCCTTGAGCAGCTCGTTGATCCGGCTCTCCATCTCAGTCCCTCCTAGTGGGGTGGCGCGTTGTGTACATACTCATTGTATGCGCCAAGCACTCCATCCGTGCATAATTTATGTACGCTGAGGCTGTGGAGCGAGTCACACAGAGAGCGCCGCCCCGCCCGGTCCACGGGGAAGGGACCAGACGGGGCGGCGCAGCCCGAGGCGTTGGGGTCAGCCGGTCAGCGACTCCGCGAGGACCGCGACCGGGCCGCCTTGCTCGGCGGCTGGGAGGAATCGTCCGCCAGCTCGGCGTCTACCTCGGACACGCCAGCCCCGGCGACGACCGACGCGCTCTCCTCGCCGACCTCAGCCGGCGTCTTCTCCTCGCCGCTCTCGGCCGGCGGGTCGAGGCTCGGCTGCACCACCCGACCATCGCCCGTCCCGAGAACCACGTCCGCGATGTCGTCCGGCACCTCGAACGCCAAGCCCAGCGCCCCATCCGTGTTCGTCCGCACCTCGTCGTGCCGCTCCGGACCGGCCGCGTCGAGCAGCTGCCGCGCCAGCCGCCCAGCGTCCTCCCGGTCCGTCGGGTAGATCAGCGTCATCTCTCCTCCTACGCCGGCGCACCCGGCAGCTTGACCTTCACCGCCGCCACCGCGCAGCTCCACCCCACCGTGTAGAACCGCTCAGCGACCGCGAACACCTCGTTGCTCTTGCGGTCCAGGGCCTCCGGCAATCTCGGCAGGAACACCGCCGACCGGCGCACCATCACCGGCCCCGTCGCATACAGCCACGCCTCACCCGCCTCCGGCACCTCGCCGCCGGGACCAACGCCGGTCGTCTGCGCGAACACCACCGGGTTGCCTAACGGCCCGACAAGCCGCGGCCCTTCCACGCGGGTCAGCTGCTTCGACACGAACCAGCCGGCCGTCCACCGCGGAGCCCACAACACGCCGAGCACACCCGCCGCCTGCGCCAGGTGCGACTCCAGCAGTCCGATTCCCGTCTCCAGAGCGACCGGCGTCTCGCCGGTGTCCGCGAGCACCGGCGTGCCGGCCGCAGCCAGGTGCGGCGTCGTGTCGGCCTCGCCGGTCCACACGTAGTGCTCCAGCGACTGCTGCTCGACCAGGCCGATCGCCCGCCGCGCTCGCTCCAGCAGGTCCGGTCGGGCCGCCGATCGGCCCGTCAGACCCGTGTACAGCCGGATCGCCTGGGACTGCACCAGCGGCACCCCGTCGGGCAGTTCCATCGCCTCCCGGTCGAGGTCGGACGCCGCCGCCGTGTTCGTCGGCGCAGGAGCGTCGACGCACTGTGGCTCCCACTCCACACCGGCCTGGAACTCGCGCTGGTCCGCCGGGTCGACCACGGCCGCCGCCGAGAACAGGCCGTACCGGTACGGCGTCGCCGCAGGGGCGTCGACGTATACGAAGGGCTGAGTCACCGCCACCTCCCTGTGAAGCTGCGGGCCGCACCGGATGGGCGCGGCCCCGTCAGCGGGTTGCTCAGTCCTCGGACGCCGCGCACGAGAACGCGACGGTCTGCCCGGTGACACCGGCCGGGCACAGCGGCACGGTCAGCTTGTACGACACGTAGCACCGCTTCACCAGCAGCGTCGCCTGCTCGGTGAACAGCGCGATGTACTCGTTGTCCCGCAGCTTCATGCTGTCGTAGACCGCCGACAGATCGATGATCGGCTTCGTGCCCTTCACCCAGGTACCGGGCGCGTAGATCAGGAAATCGACCGCACCCGGCCACTGGCCCGGCGCGGTGGTGCCGCCGAATCCGGCGCCGCCCGCGTTGACGTACCCGTCCTGCCAGTCGTAGATGAACTGCGGACGCAGGTGCCTCCGCGTGAACCAAGCGGTGATCTGCTCGTCGGTCACGTCGAAAAAGTTCACCCCCGCTCGGCGCGCCATGTCGGCCCGGATCCAGTCGAGCAGCCACAGCGGCGCGACGCACTCCAGCAGGGCACGCCGGCTCATCCGATACCGGTACCGGTAGTCGGTCGCCGCAAGCGACAGCGCACCGAGCACCGCGGTCGTCGTCTCGTCGCCGCCGAGGTCGCCGCCGAGGGTGAGCGTGAACTGCGTCGACTGCGACGGAGCGGTGGCCATCCGCTGCACCATCCGCGCGTTGATCTTGTGCTCGTGGGCGGTCATGGCCCGCCGCACCACGTCACGGGTCAACTCCGGCCACACCGCGTTCTGCACGATGTCCTGCTCGATCTGCACCCCATCGATCTCCAAGCGGGTCTCCACGAAGTCGACCGTGGGCACTCGGTAGCTCGGCTTGTCGGTGCCGGCGATCGAGTCGGCCTCCGTCTGCACGAACCCGGTGGCCGAGTACAGCGTGGCAAAGTCCAAGTTGGCCGGCACCTTGATGCCGCCGCCGCGTGGAATCGAGATGCCCGGCAGGTCGAGGATGCCCTCGGTCGTCTCCAGCCCCTCGCACAGCTCCCACAACGTCTCCGACGGGGCACCCCAGCCGCCGGCGGCAACGAGGTTCCCGCCTGTCAGGCGCGACTCGCTGCCGGCCAGGTCGATCAGTCCCAGGTCGACCAGGCCGCTGCCCCCGGCAACGAGGGCCTGGTCGACCGGCAGCTCCACCCGAGCCACGTTCTGCTTGATGCGCGTCTGCACCTGTGAGCCCACACCACGTGGGAACCCCGCGAACTTGTCGTCGAACGCCGCCGCGACCTCGGTCACCGACGAGAACACGTGCCCGTGCGGAACGTTCGGCACATCCGCCGCCGCCTTGATGATCGCTGACCGGCCGCCCTGCGTCACCTTTGGCTTCGGCTGCCGGCGGGCCGCCCGCCGCGCCAGCGACGCCACGACCGGCGTCGGCTGCTGTGCCGTCGCCTGTTCGTTAACCGGCGGATCCTCGCCCGGACTTTCCTCACCCGCGCCTCCGCCCGGCTCGGTGTCGCCGCCCTCCCCCTCAGGCTCCTCCGGGTTACCGTGAACAGCGGCGTCCAGGTCGTCCAACTCCGACGCGACGGCCGCCGCGTCCTGCTCGATCTGCTCCTGCTCGGCACGAACAGATGCAACGAACGTCGCCAGCTCCCGCAGCCGAACCAAGCCGGCGGCGTTCAGCTCCGGATCGTCGCGGAGCGCGTCGAACGCCTCGACGGCCTCAGCCTCCAGGCGACCCAGCGCATCGAGGTCGAGCCCGTCCAGGCTCTCGGGGATCTCAAACACCGTCGGCTCCTCAGCACGGTAGGGACCTAGTCCCGACCGGCCCGCAGCCAGCATCGGTGGTATCGCGCACAGACTAACGCAGCATGCGACACCTGTGATCAGGAAGCATGCCCCTGCCCTACACCCAGCCTCACAGATGTACGGCCGATGCCGCAGCGTCGACGACGTCGTGCCGGAGGATGTGCCGGTCTACACCTGGAACATCGGCGGGTACCAGGTCGCGAACGCATCCCGTGTTGCTCCCCGCACATCCGTCCTACGTGACGCGGTGCGCCGTGACGAACTCGGACACTGCCCCCGCCTTGCGAACGTGGGGCTGCATGCGGCGAGTCAGCCCGGCGAAGCGGAGCGAGAGCCTGCCGGAGCGAATGTCCCCGGCCGCGTCCGCAGCTGCAAGCGCGATGCGGCCTGCTTCGTCGAACTCGCCGGCATACAGCAGCGCTTCGGCCAGGCTGAGCTGGTCGAGAACGCGGTTGCGGGCCAGAGATACACCGCGTAAGTCCAATGCCTGGTTGAGGCGTTCGATGGCCTTTTCGGCGTACCTGTCGTTGACGCGGGCCAGGTCGGTGTAGGCGGCCCCGGTAAGACTGTAGAGTTCCGCCTCCGTAACGTGCTGAGCCGCCCAATTGGGCGCGCCGGCGGTGTCGACCCGGGTGAAGGCGTCCTCGGCGTCACCAACGGCACGGCGGACCAGGTCTGCGTCACCGACCTGCGCGTACGCCCAAGCACGAATGCACGACTGGTTGGCGCGGTCGCCCGGAGTGAACAACTCACCGGCACGCTTCGCGGCTGCGTCCAGCAGCGACAACGTCATCTCGGGGCGGCGCAGCTCAATGTTATGGCCAGCCATCCGGACCACGGTGTGGCCGCCAAGCGCCGTGTTGCCGGCGGCGGTGGCAGCGGACAGAGCGAGCGAAGCGTGCTCGTCGGCACCGCGGTGGTCACCGATGTCGCGAGCGATGTACGCGCCGAGGCCGGCGAGGTCGGCGATCGCGACAAGCAGCGCAGCGCGAACCTTCGGCTCGGAGACGGCGCCGTGCATCGCGGCGGCCCGCTCGAGTAACTGCGCGGTCGGCTGCTGCACCGCCGTGCCGCCGTGCCGGGAGACCCAACCGCGGTACACCGCGGTTGTCTCGACGATGTCGGTGACATGATCGATGCCGACCCTGCGGGGCGTGGCCGCCGATGCTAGAGGCCAACCAGCCACCGTCATGCCAGCCGCGCTGAGGGCCTGAAGTACCGTTCGCCGCCGCATGTCCTCACCGCCTTCCTGGTCCTCGCCCGCCAAGGCAAACAGTGCTCCGTTGGCACCGAGGGCCTGGTCCAAGCTGGCCGTCATCTCCGGGCCGGGCCGTCGGCGGCCGTTCTCTACCTTGCTCAGGTACCCCTGGTCGCAAGGGACCAGCTCGGCGAGCTGTTGCAGGGAGAGGTTGGCTTCCAACCTCCGGCGGCGCAGCTCTGCCCGAAAATTGTCGCTCACGATGCTTCGCTCCTTGGCGATATGCCTCGCTGCTGGCATGGGGCAACCCCATGGGGATCTGATTGTGCACTCGTACGGTCAATCTACGCAGCCCGCTACACCCCGATCGCTCAATGTGACTGTGAATGGGTGGGTGGATGAGCGGTTCAACCCCCTGGGAGGGCAGAGTGGATCTCATTGAAGTGCAGTCCCTGCACCGTCGCAGCATGATTGGTGTACGTACCGACACACGCCGCGACTACAGCGACGTAGTCATCGGGCGGAGTGCCCGGTGAATGCCCCGGCCGTCGCCAGGACCGTCCAGGACCTAGCCGCCGCCGAGGTGGCCGCCCGCGATTTCCTATCGGCCCTGGGATGGGACTTGACCACCGCGTCGACCCGGGACACGCCGCGACGAATGGCACAGGCATACGCCGACCTCGCCAGCCCTCGCCCCTTCACCCCAACCGCCTTCGACAACGAAGCTAGCTGCGACCAACTGATCGTGCAGCAGGAGATTCCCTTCGCCAGCGTCTGCGAACACCACTGCCTGCCGTTCTTCGGCACGATGGACTTCGGCTACCTACCCGGTGCCCAGATCATCGGCCTGTCGAAGCTGGCTCGCGGCGTCGAGTTCTTCGCGCGGGGTCCGCAGGTGCAGGAGCGGCTAACCATCCAGATCGCGGACTGGTTGGTGGACACGCTTCGGCCGAAGGGTGTGGGCGTGGTGGTCCGTGCCGCACACCTCTGCATGATGCTGCGCGGTGCACGGGTGAGCGGCACGTCGACGGTCACGTCGGCGCTGCGTGGTGTCGTGCTCAATGATCCCCGCACCCGCTCGGAGTTCTACTCCTTCGTCAACGCGGGAGCACGCCGGTGACCGCCGCTGCGCCGGTGAGCCCTCAGGGTCGGCCAGTCATTTGACGTCGACGTGACCGCCCCGGCGTACCCCACCGATCGCAGCCCCGCTCGCCTACGCCACCAAGTCCAACATGCCCGGCACATCCATCGCCGGCCCGCGCCGAATTCCTTCAAGTGGCCCTGAGCACGAGGAGCGCATCGTGACAATGCCCGCAATTACCACTCCCGCCGATCTACGTCCCCCAGTACGACCGATCGGTCATGCCGTGGCCATCGTCTCCGGTGGCCTCGACAGCACCACGCTGGCGTACTGGCTACATCGGCATGCCGGCACCCTGACGATTCTGTCGGCCGACTATGGGCAGCGGCACCGCAAGGAGTTGCACTTCGCACAGGCAACCGCCCGCAACCTCAACGTCCCGCACCACAAGGTCGACCTCACCTCGGTCGGGGCACTGCTGGGCGGCTCGGCGCTCACCGACTCCACCATCGCGGTACCCGACGGGCACTACACCGACGCGTCGATGGCAATCACCGTGGTGCCCCACCGCAACGCCCTGATGCTCGATGTCGCGGTCGGCCTGGCAACTGCGCTGGGAGCGGACACGGTGGCGTTCGGTGCACACGGCGGCGACCACGCCATCTACCCGGACTGTCGGCCCGAGTTCCTTGACGCCTACCAGCAGATGGCCCGCCTCGCGGGCACGGGATTCCTCCGGGACGACTTCCAGGTCATCGCGCCGTTCATGACCCTCACCAAGGCAGACATCGTGGCGCTCGCTGATCGACTTGCTGTGCCCATCGACCGAACGTGGTCGTGCTACCGCGGAGGTGAGCGGCACTGCGGGACGTGCGGGACGTGCGTCGAGCGCCGCGAGGCATTCATGTTGGCCGGTGTTGCCGACCCGACGCAGTACGAGGCGACTCCTCTCATCGGGGAGGCGTAGATGTACCGCATCGGCAAGCGGTTCACGTTCGAGGCGGGGCACTGGCTCCCTGATCTGCCGGACGGACACAAGTGCGCCCGGCCGCATGGTCACTCCTACACCGTCGAAGTTGTCCTAGCCTCGCCGACACTCACCGGCCCCGGGTTCGTGGTCGACTTCGGTGACCTAGCACCGCTCAGGTCGCATCTGGATGCCCGGTTCGACCACTCCGTACTCAACGACGCCGTGCCGGTCGCGCCCACCAGCGAGAACCTCGCCCGGCTGATGTTCGAGTGGTGCACCGCGGAGCTCATTCTGCCCAGTGCCGTCGTCGTCGAGGCGGTCCGGATCCACGAAACAGCGACCACCTGGGCGGAGTACCGCGTCGCACTGTCCACCCGTCCTGAGGGGGCCTGATGCCCGCCTGCGACGCGCCGGAGCGCTCCCAGCTACGGTCACCAGTGGCTGACCTCTTCTACTCCTTCCAGGGAGAAGGCCCAAACGTCGGCCGCCGCGCCTTGTTCGTCCGGTTCATGGGCTGCAACCTCACCTGCGGCTACCGGCAGCTGCCCCGCACCGCCGACACACCTGCCACGGGCCTGATGCTCTGCGACACCGAGTACACGTGGAACTCGGCCAAGCACGACCTCACCACCGGCCGGCAGATGACCGGGGCCGAAATCTGGACGGCGCTGCTGGCCCTCGACCCCGCCACAAACAATCCGCAGCTCGGGCCGGTGGACCTGATCGTGGTGTCCGGCGGTGAACCGCTGCTGCGCACAGACACCGCTATGTACCTGGCATCCGAGGCGCAGAAGGCGGGGCGCCAACTGGAGATCGAGACCAACGCGACCATCGCCCCCGCCGCAGCTCTGAGCGCCACCGGGGTGTCGTTCAACGCCGGGATCAAGCTGGCCAGCAGCGCAGTCCCGCAGCGCAAGCGGATCAAACCGGCGGCGATCACCGCGCTCCAGGCAACCGGTCGGGCCCGGTGGAAGTTCGTCGTCGCCAGCACCGACGACCTCGATGAGGTCGCCGCGTTGCAGGACGAGTTCGCGCTGACCGACATCTGGCTGTCACCGGAAGGCGTCACCGCGCACGTCGTCATCGAACGGATGCGATGGGCCGCCGGTGCGGCGTTGGCCCGCGGATGGAACCTGACCACGCGCCAGCACGTGCTCATCTGGGGAGACGAACGTGCACGGTAGAAGGCGTGCCAGCCGGGATTCCGGGCCTGGGCAGGGGCGTCTTTTCCGGAAGATCAGTTCGCGCGTGTCAGGAAGCGAACCCTGCCCCAGTGGGGCTGACCTGCCCAGAAGCGTCCCTGCCGCCCAGGTTGCCTCCACCGTACCGGCAGGCATACCACGATGGATAGACGTCGCTGGCGGTGTTTCTCCCGCCACCCGGTGGCGTCCGGCCACCACCGTCGCTGACCTGCACTGGATGGCAACACCCGTCACCGCCGCCCTGCTCGCCTCGGTCAGCGACACCCGAACCGTCGCCAGTGGCTCACTGCTACCGGCAACCGGACTCACCTGGCAGCAAGCAGTCCTGACCGCTGGCCAGCTCGGTAGCCGGCTGCCCACCTCCGCCGAGTGGGAGTGGATGGCCGGAGCAGGTGTACGCCGCTACCCGTGGGGCGACGACGAGCCCAGCACCCAGGGCCTGCACCGGGCCAACGTACGCGGAGCAGGCCCGGACACGCCGACACCGGTCGGCGCCTACCCGCAAGGTGCGACGCCAGCAGGGATCCTCGATGTCGCCGGGAACGTCTGGGAGTGGACCAGTACCCCGGTTCCCGGCGGCTACGTCGTACGCGGTGGCTCCTACCGGGCGCTCGCGCTGTACGCGCGCTGCGCCTTCGTCAACGAGGTACCGGCCGCCCTCGCCTCCCCGGGGATCGGCCTTCGGGTGGTGCGTCAGCCATGACCGCTTTCCTCGGCAACCCGCTCCCAGCCCTACCGCGCGCCGCAGACCCGATCACGTCCCGGATGGTCATCGTCGCCTGCTGTCCCCGCAAGCTGACCACCCGCGAGCCGGTCCCGGCGCTGGACCTATACGACGAGGGCTGCATACCGCCGCTGCGAGCCCGGCTCGGCGGCCGGCGCCCCCTGCGTGACCGAATCCGCATCCTGTCCGCCCGGCACGGCCTTCTGCGCGCGGACACTCCGCTCGTCGCCTACGACCAGGCCCTCGATCCCGTCACCGCCACGACGCTACGGCCAGCGGTAACGGCGGCGCTCGCCGCGGACCTCGCCGTGACCGGGACGCCCTGCGAAGTGCTGGTGATCGCGGAGCCGCTGTACCTGGTCCTGATCGCCGACCTGCTCACCACCGGCGCCCGCGTGCACTGGGTGCCCGACTACTTCACCGGCTGGCCCGACGCCGCCGCCGTCCTCGATTCCTGGAGCTGGCGATGACCACCCAACCCGACACACCGTCCCGCACGTCGCATGCCCACCGCATCTTCCGAGGGCACCGGCTCTGGCGCCTGTCCGCCGACGAGTTCAGGGCCGCCGCCGCGCTGATCGCGGACGCCGAGCAGCCCTTCGCCCCCGACCTGGTGCTCGGCGTCGCACGCGGCGGGGTGCCCGCCGCACGCCTGATCGCCGAGCTGACGAGCCTCCCATACGAGGTGATAGCCGCTCGGCACAACGCCGACGACCGGATCCAGGTGCAGGCCACCGGGCGCGTCACCGTCGACACGGCGAACCTGCCATCCGACTGGACCGGAAAGCGGATCTTGCTGGTCGACGACATCTGCGGCACCGGCGCCACCATCGCAGCGATTCGCACCGTACTGGACACGCGGGTGCTCCCCGCCTCGCTGCGCACGGCCGTCCTGTGCCGCAACGTCGGATCTCCCGTCTGCCCTGATACCTGGGTGTGGGAGGTGGCGGACTGGACCGTGTTCCCGTGGGAAGCCGACCCGGACCTTCCCACCGAGCCACTGCCCACACCAGACCGAGTGCGGCACTCATGACCAGCACCGTGCCGTTGACGGTCGTCATCGTCCTGCTGTCGTACGCCCCGAACGCTCCCGCCGGACTTGAACGCAGCGTGGCGTCCCTGCGCCAAGGGCTACGCGAGTTCGGCCACCGCGCGCTGATCGTCACCGCCCACGGCAACGCCGACGGCAGCGATCCGGACCTGATGCCGCTGACCTCCGTCACTGTGGCGGCACCGGCCACCGAAGAGCAACTCCTCGATGTGCTCGCCGACCCGGGGCCGGCGTGCGCCGAGCTGGCCGACATCTTCGCCGGGGTGCAGCCCGACATCGTCTGCTGGGCAGACGCGTCCTGGGGCCTGGGCTACCTGGCCCCAGTCCCGCCAGGGGCCCGCCACGGCCTGCGGGTCGCGGTGATGCGCACCGACCCACTGTTCCGGCAGGCACTCGACCGACGCCCCGACGCCGTCATCACCCCCAGCACCTACATGATCAGCGAGGCAGCTACCGCCGGCTACGACACCAGCATCTGGCACCAGGTCCCCAACGCACTACTCACCCCCGGCAAGCCACCCACGCACGACCGCCGTGAAAACCTGCGCCGCACCGGTCCGATCCGCATCGTCGCTCGTGCGGAACCCGACAAGGGCATTCTCGAACTGATCCAGGCCGTCCCCGCGCGGCTCGGCCGGCCGGTCGAGATCGTGCTCGCCGCCGCCGGCTTCGAGTACTGGCCCGGCATGCAGAACGCCGTGATCAACCAATGCCGCGCCGCCGCATCTCACGCGCCCGCCGACGTACGGATCCTGCCCCCGCTGCCCTGGCAGCAGGTGCCCGACTTCTTCGCCGATGCCGCCCTCACGATCATCTCCACCACCAGCCCCGAGTCCTGGTGCAACACCGCCGCCGAGGCGCTGTCCGCCGGCACGCCCGTGATCGGCTACGACTTCGGCAACGTGCCCGCACTCACCGGCCCGGCCGGCGTCATGCTCACCCCGGTGCCGGCCGGACAACCGGCAACCACCCTCTGGAGCGCCGCCACCCAACTCGTCGGCAACCAGCGCACCTACCACGCCGCCAGCCGACACGCGCCCGGCCGGGTCGCCGGGCACACTCCCCGCGCGTCCGCCCGCGCCTTCCTCGCCGCCTTCGGACATTGACCAGCCGCCCCGACCCGACGGATGGAGGACCCGTGCACCCCACACCACCCGCGCCGCTAACCAACAATTCCCTGTTCGGCCTTCGCGAGGGACACCGCATCCTTGCGGTCGTCAGCCACCCCGACGACGAGACCGTAGGCCCCGGCGGACTGCTGCACCGCGCCGCAACCGCCGGCATCACCGTCGACGTTCTCGCCGTCGCCTGCCGCACCCGGCCGATGTGGGGCGGCCACAGCGACCCCACCGTACGCGCGAAGGAATTCGACGCCGCCTGCGACGCGCTCGGCGTCAGCGGCCGAGTCATCGCCTGGGTCGATGACGAGCACGCCCACGCCCCCGGCAATCACGCCTCCAAACTCGTCAGCCTGATCGAATCCGGCACCGACGCCTCCCTGGCCGCAACCCGCCCTGATCTGATGCTCGTACCCTCCGCGACCGGCTTCCACCAGGACCACCTGGCCGTGCACCACGCTGGTATCGCCGCCGCTCGGCTCGGCGGCAACACCAAACCCACCCCGCGGATCGTGCTGGGTTACTGCGGACCCGAAGACATCTGGACTCGCACCATCGAACCCTGGACGGTGCTGGTCGACACCACCGAAAGCTGGCCCGCCAAGGAACAGGCGTTGCGTGCCCACGCCTCCCAGCTGCGCGATTGGCCACATCCCCGCAGCATCGAGGGCATCCGGACCCTCAACGCCGCCGCTGGTTTGCGCCTCGGCGCGGCGCTCGCCGAAGAGTTCGTCGCCTACCGGATCGCCTGCTGATGGCCACCGACGCCGGCCGTGCCGTGCTGGTGGCCCACCAGCCCGCATATCTGCCCTGGTGCGGCTACTTCTCCCGGCTGCTCGACGTTCGGCGCATGGTCATCCTCGACCACGTGCAGTTCTCGACGAGTGGCTACCAACACCGCAACCGCATCCTCGACCGCAGCGGTACACCACGCTGGCTCACGGTCCCAATCCGCCGCCGGTTCGGGCAACCGCTGCACAATGTACGGATCGCCGACCCTGCCTGGGCCCCCCGGCACTGGCGGATCCTCACCGACACCTACGCCAAGGCTCCATATTGGTCCAACTACGCCGACCAACTCGGCGCCCTAATCGCTACACCCTGGACGATGCTGGTCGATCTCGACCTAGCCCTGACCCGATTCCTCCTCGCCGCCCTCGACATCCACACCACCCTGGCGCGCTCCACCACCATCCGCCCTGCCGGTAGCCGCACGGCCATGCTGATCGACCTGTGTCAGCGCACGGGCAACCAGGTGCTGCGCGTCGGCACCAGCGGGCCGAAGTACCTCGACCAGGCGGCCCTGCAACAAGCCGGCATCGCCGTGGAGGTCGCCACCTACACCCATCCGCCGACCGCGCACCGCTATCCGGGACCGGCCACCTCCCCCCTGTCCATAGTCGACCTGCTGGCCCACCACGGACCGACCGCCCGCGACATCCTCGCCGCCGGCTCCACCATCACCACCTGGCCCAGCGCATGACCACCACGACCAGACGCACGACCCGACGGCACCCCGCCGCCCACACCCTGATGCCGCTGGTCACCAACCCGCAGCGGCTCAAACGCTGCGCTCGCGCCCTGATGTGCCGCAGCGGCAGCCCCGGCAGCGACGGAGTCAGCTGGACGCACTACCGACGTGACCTCGACCACCACATCAGCGGCCTTGCCGCCCGCCTGGCCGCCGGAACCTGGACCCCCGCACCGGTCCGCCACCTCACGCTGCCGTCCTGGGGCAAAAACATCGCCCTGGCGATCCCCACCGTCGAAGACCGCATCGTCCACCGGGCGCTACGCGAAGCCGCTGAACTCATCCTCTGCGCCGACGCATACCCGAACTGGATGTACGGATGGCGCCCCCGCGCCAGCCGACTCGACGCCATACACGCCGCCGCCGCGCACCTGTCGGCCGGCCGGACCTGGGTCGCAGACCTCGACGTCGCCGCCGCGACCCGCGACGCCAACCTCAACACCCTCATCGACGGGCTGGCCCGCTGGATCAGCGACACCACCTTCCTGAACCTGATCCGCACCGTCCTGCACCACCTGCCCACGCCACTGGCCCCCGGCAGCGGCCTGACCCCAATGCTCACCAACATCAGGCTCCTGCCCGTCGACGACCACCTGCGGCACCTACCGGTCATCCGCGTCACCGACAACTACACCGTCTTCTGCACCACCCGAAGCCAAGCCACCGCCGCCACCAACCAGATCACCACCGCACTGGCCACCCAGGGCCTACGACCCAACCCCACAAAATCGCAGGTGTGGCAGCCCAACCCCGAAGACCTCTACCTCGCAGGATGACCGATGACCACCACCCGGGCCGACCAGGCACCCACCCGCGCGCTGCTCTACTGCACATTCAACGGTGCCGCGAACTGCACCAACGGCATCGGCCGACAAACCCAGACCCTGCTCGGCACACTCAGCCGCCGATGGAACGAGCTGACGGCGCTCACCGGCCCGTTCACCCCGTACCTGGCAATCCCCGAACCCGGACCCGCCACCTGGGCCTACGACCCCGAGCTGCTGGCCACCGCCTGCCGCATCATCGAAACCCGCGGCGGACGCGTCCTGCCCCTGGCCTACGACACCACAGCACCGTTCTGGACCCCACCAACGTGGCAGCAGCTCTCACGGCACGCCGCCACCGCCGCGCGGACCCTCGCCACCCGCCACCAGCAGGTCGCGGTCATCGCCGTGGACACCCCCTTCGCCGGGACCGGCCGCGCCTACCTTGACGCCGGGCCGCTGCCACCAGGCGCGGGAACGATCGACATCCTGCTGACCCTGTACGGCACCGCCTACCTGCACAACCCCTCGAACCCTCATCCCGACCGGCTCCCCTGGGAGCACAACTCCCTCACCGCCACCACCCATCCCGCCGTCCGGGTCGCGGACATCGGCAGGGAATTCACCCGCCACCTGACCACCACGTACGCCCTCGACCCCGCCGATCTGGTCCCATACCCGTGCAGCCTCGACCTGACCGCACCCGACCTACAACCGATGCCCGTCGCCGACGCGCTGCGCGTCACGGCCACCTACGGCGTTCCCCTGGACCGGCCCATCATCCTCGCCGTCGGACGCACCGACCCGGCCAAAGGATTCGACCAACTCGTCGCCGCGCTGGCACCGCTACGCGACAGCATCCACCTCGTCGCCGTCATCGTCGCCTTCAACGACGCAGACCCCTTGACCACGGCCTATCGGCAGCTGATCGCCGCCGCCGGCCTGCGTGCCACCTACCTCGACCGATTCAGCCGCGACCTGCCCCGCGCCCTCGCCAGCCTCCCGCACACCGTCGCCGTGGCCTGCCCCTCCCGCAGCGAACCCCTGGCCAACCTGCCGCTCGAAGTCAGCCTATGGGCCCGCCACACCGGCCCCATCATCATCGCCCCCGCCCTCGGCGGCTTCCCCGAAACCATCACCCACCTCGACAACGGACTGCTCTACGACCCAACAGCACCCGGCGCCCTCACCGCAGCACTACGACACGCCCTCACGATGGACACCGCCACTCACACCGCAATGCGCCGACGGGCCCACCAACGCGTCGCCGTCGAGCGGGACGTCGTCGCCGCCTACGCGGACACGCTGACCCAGACCTTCACCCGAGCACGGCCACCGAGTAGGTAAACTCTGCCCCTGTCCACGTCCTCTGTAGGTGCGATGGGCACCCGTCCCGCCCCGGTTACCGGCGACCGTCTGCCGTGCCCACCGGAGGGAACCTGTGACACCATTACTTGCCGTTGACGGCCACCACCTGCTCTACCGCTCCTGGTGGGGATTTTCCGACCGGCGCATCACCTCCCGCGACCGACGCCGCGACCTCACCGGCGTGTTCGGGTTCCTCGCCATCCTGCGCAAAACCCACCTGGAAATGGCAGCAGACCACGAGATCGTCGTGGTCTTCGACGGCGAAAACGCCGCAGCCTCCCGCCGCGACCACGACTCCAGCTACAAAGCCACCCGCGCCGACGCCGATCACACGCCGATCAAATCCCTACGCATGGTCAAGGACGGCCTGGACGCCGCCGGAATCGCCTGGCTCGAACTCGACGACCACGAAGGCGACGACGTCCTCGCCACCCTGACCCGCACCGCACGGGCCGGCAACCGCGCCGTCACCTGCTACTCCGGTGACCGTGATCTACTTCAACTCGCCGCTGCGACCGTCACCATCCTCACACCCGCCCGACGCCGCATCACCGCCGAGGACGTCCACGCCCGCCACCACGTCACCCCCGCTCAGTGGCCCGACTATCGCGCACTCACGGGCGACCCCTCAGACAACATTCCCGGCGTCCGCGGCATCGGACCCAAGATCGCAGCGGATCTCCTCGCCGGAGGCATCCACCTCGACGAGCTACGAGACAGCGGCCGACTACACGGCACCCGCGGCCAAGCCGTCACCAACTCCTGGCCCCAAGTCCTCACCTGGCGTGACCTGATCCGCCTCGACCGGCACGTCTCCCTCAACGACCCGTCGACCGGGAAACCAACACCCGCCATGCCCCGAGCCGCCACGATTCTGGAAGACCTCAAGCTGTGGTGACCGCACCCACACCAACAACCAAGGTCTTCCTCGACACCGAGTTCATCGACACGGGCCGGGTCATCGTCCCCATCAGCATCGCCTTGGTTGCCGCGACCGGCCCCGAATACTACGCGGTATTCGCCGACATCGACCTCCAGCGAATCGCCGCCCACCCCTGGCTCAACCGGCACGTCGCACCGCACCTTCCAGTCAAGCAGACCCAAAGCGGCTGGGCATGGAACCGAAACCATCCCGAGTTCACCTCAGTGAAACCCCGCACGACCATCGCCAGCGAAGTCACGGCCTTCTTCGCCGAACTCCACCACCCCGAGACCTGGGCCTACTTCTCGCCATTCGACACCATCGTCCTCACCCAGCTCTACGGCCCACTCAACGACCTACCAGCCGCCGTACCCGCATTCACCCACGACCTCATGCAAGAAGCCCGACGCACCCAGGCAGCAGCACCATCACAGCAACCACCGATACATCACGCCCTCCACGACGCCCGACACGACCTAGTCATCGCCGCCGCAATCGGACTCATTCCCACAAAGTAACGCCTCGGCCCATTACGAACCTGGGGTGTAAGCGCGCGACATGGGGGACGCGGGCGCTGATCCTTCGCGCCACCAACCCGCACATATATGCCGCGATCGGCCTCGGCGCCCGCAGCGACACCGGTCCCCTGCGCGCCTCCGATTCCATTCGCCAACCCGCCTGAACAGGGAGTTCATGTGACTGTCACCAACGACGACGTCGCCGTCCGTCGCGCAACCGAGGAAGGTGCCGGACGACTGATCGCTGTCCTTGCCGAGGCCTTCCACCACGGTCCCGTCGCGGACTGGCTCATTCCCGACCCGGAGCAGCGACGCGCGGTCTACTACCGCTACTTCCGCGACGCATTCCACCACGGCCTAGCCCACGGCAAGGTCTACACCACCAACGACCAATCCGCGGTCGCAATCTGGCACCCACACCTCGACCCCATGCCCACCGACCCGCACCAACGCCGGGAAACGCTCGAGAAAATCGTCGGTGTCCACGCGCCGAAATTTGCGCTGCTCGAAGGGATGTTCGAAACCTTTCACCCCGACGAACCACACCATCACCTCGCCTACGTTGCGGTCGATCCACAGCGGCAAAGTCAGGGCATCGGCACCGCCCTGCTCAACCACCACCACCGGCACCTCGACCAACTCGGCCTACCGGCCTACCTGGAAGCCCGCAACATTCGCAACCGGCAGCTCTACCTTCGCCTCGGCTACAACGCCGGCCCCCCAATGGCGCTACCGACAAACGGTCCGACGATCTGGCGCATGTGGCGCGGCACCCCGAACGCCACCCGCCGCTCCCCGTTCCCGCCCACCAGACCACGCCGACCGTCGGTGTAACCGCTCCAGCCGCCATCGAGCACAGGTCGGGATCCCTGCCCCTTCAGCGCCGCCGGCGGAGACCCTCCGCCCGGCGGGCTTCCCCTCAAAGAGGGAAGTCAGATTAGGACGCTTCAGAGAATCTGGATGGTCAAAAGTGGCGGATCGGCTTAACCGCCACGCAGCCCCGTGCAGGCAGCAACAGATTAGCCGATTAAAGAACTGGAAAATCGGCGCGCGCGGTGGCTGGCTCTTCACCTCCACTGATGAGTCAGTCGCTACTTTTGCACCGCGACGCGCGCAATTGGCCAGCCCTGCGGCCTGCCGATTGCAATAGTCGCCTCCCAGTGTGGCACTTCCCCCGATTCGAGCGGCCGCCCGCACCTGCACGTCCATTGCTCGACCAGGTCAACCTCAGCGGGCGGCCAAAACTTAAAGCGCAGCATCGAAAAGTCCGAACGCTGCTTCTCCACGACAAGGTTCTCGAACACGATCCTCACCGGCACCCCGGCGCGACAGAAAAGCGGCATCGACAGCGTCATCGGATTCGGGCTGCCAGACCGATATACGGCCTCGCCAACAACGCGGTAGGTGCGAACCGGAGTGAACTCGTAGACAAGCCGGTGAGTTTTCTCCAGTTCAGGTACATTATTTAACGACTCGCGAACCACCTGAAAACCGTCCGACCCAGGCATGATGGGCCGATATGCCTCGTGATCCCGATCAAGCTCAAGACGCGCCACCTTTCCGTCCGCATCAGCCGACTTCTCTGCCGCGCGAGCGGCAACGGTAGAGCTATCGGCTGCGGCTTCGGCCGCCTTGGCTGCGGTACCTGCGTGCACGGCGGACTCGCGACCGGATTTGGCGGATTGGTGACCTGAATAGGCTGACCAGATGGAAACACCGAGTGCAGCCAAGCTGGCCACAAGGGCAGCGAGCGCGATCCAGAAGCCGCCGGTATCGGTCCACAATGGTGCGGAAAGGGTCGTCACGGCGGTGGATTTTAGCCAGCGCCTCTGTGCCACTCCATCGTCCGGACGGTCGGGGTGGCGCAGGCTGAGGGTCCGCCCGAGGCATTCTTCCGGGCCTTTGTCGCCGGATCAGCTACCGGCAAGTGACCAGTCCGCGTCTCCGTCGGTGACGGTCGCGTCGTTGAACGTCGAGGTGTTGGACGAGGGCCACTTGCCGGCGGGAAAGGCGGTAGCGTCGACCGCTTCACCGTGCAGGACGATCATCGTTCCGGCCTGCGCGGCGAGGAACGTGCCGAGGGTCGTGAGGGCGGCCCCGATGATGGCGGTGTTGACACCTGCCTCCTCCAACATGAGAGCTGCGCCTGCCGGCGAGAAGATGCCGGAGCCGAAGGCAGCTATCACAGCGATGGTCGCGGCGATCAGCTTGGCCAGAACGATGCCAAGGGTGATGTAGAAGGCCGAGCCTGCCACCGCACAACCGATCATACAGTTGGACGTGCTGGAGGCGACGGCGCCGATACGGGCCGCAGCGTTGGAGTGGTGGGAGACGCTCCCGACGTAGGCGTCACGTGCCTTGCCGGACCAGTCGGAGTTGTCGACCACCAGATGCTGTTCGGTCAGTGCGCTCGCGATGCCGGTCGCCGATCCGCGGATGTCCATCCACTGCCACGCGTCGTGGAACATGAAGATCGGGGCGGTCGCGCCCTTGAGGACGTCGATGAAGAGCTGGAGCAGTTCCTTACCCACCTCGATGACCTTGTTGGCCATCGCGATGATGCCTGCGCCCACGTCGGAGGGGACGTACCAGCGGTTGGCCGCGGCCGTAGCGACCGGACCGACCCTATCGAGATGGTGGGAGAGATCGCCCAGCCCCGACGTGATGTCCTCTATCAGTGCCTGAAACTGGGCCTTGCTGAAGTCCACGACTGGTCCCCGATCAGTAGAGGTTCCGCAGCTTGTGCGCGTTGTTGAGGTCTTCTGCCTCGTAGGTGTCAGCGACTTCGCGCAGGGTCTGGGCAACCTCAACCATCGCCGCTTGCCCCTCACGGCAACGATCCGCGACCGCCTGCACTACAGCGTTGTACGGCGACACGATGATCTGGAACAACCCGGCCTCGACCCGGCCAAGTTCCAAGCCGCTACTCTTCGCCATGACTCCACCGACGGCGACGGCTTGCCGATCCCACTCGCCGGCTTCGCGACGCAGCACGTCGGTCGCTACGGTGACCTGATCGCGGCTCGGGGGTGGCATCTCAGGCTTCCTTCCGTCGGTCAGTTGTCTCGGTGATGGATGCGAGGGTCGCCAATGCCTCACCGGCGAGGGTGTCCAGCATCTGCGTCTCGGTGCGGCGCCGAGAGGTGGCATCGCTCAGCGTCCTTCGGGCGGACCTGAGCGCCTGGCCCAGAGCATCGTTGATGGACGCTGCGCTGTGCCGGGCCGCCCACGCCGGGGTGATGGAGCAACTCTGCAAACCGGAAGTCGACAGCGTGACGGACACGTTCTGTCCACCTGCCTGCCCCACGTGATCTGTCGCAACAGCAGCCGGTCCGGCTCGCACCTTCCCAAGGGCCTTCATGACTTCCTCGGCAAGCGCTAACGGATCACGGGGCTGTCCGTACACCGACGGCGGCGGCAGAACGGCGGCAGAATGCTGCCTCCTGGCCTCCGCCTGCTCCGTTGCAGCACGCCAGCCGTCGGCGGTCAAGCCAGCGGCCAGCGCCTGCATGACCTGGCGGGCTGCCTCCTGGTAGGCCAGGAGAACACATTCGCTCAACTGCTGAGGTTGGACACGCCGCTGCCAGCCCGGCTCGACCTGGATCGACTCCGGCAGGCCGTTTGCGTCCACGCTGATGCGCACCACACCGGATGGATCGGTGGCAGTCGTCGACGTACGCGTGGACCGTGCCTGCACCTGGTCGACCAGCGACCGCAGGTCTGCCGTGTACTGACTCAACTGCCGCAGCTTCTGGACGATTTCATCGCTCATCGGCTCGCCACCGCCGGCGGGTGCTGGTCGACCCGGGCTCGTGTCACCTGCTGGGCGATCATGAACATCGACACGGCGGAGTGCGCCAGCAGGATGCCGTACACGAGCCACCGGCCACTTATGAAGAACCAGATCGCCACGACGGCGACGACACCAGCCAGGATCCACAGTGCGACGGCAACACCCCACCGCGTGGTGGACGATGGGCCAGTCGGCCGCCAGCCCATCACGACTCCGGCCAGGGTCGTGCACAGCGCGACGACGAGGATGACTTCGGTCCACGGAGACCCGAAGACAGCGGCTTCAGCTACCTCGGGGAACGCCGAGGTAGCCGCGGCGGCCGCCGGTAGTTCGAGGATCGGACCGATGGCCCAAAGCAGGAGGTGCGTTCGGTTCGGCCGAGGAGCGTCAGTCATTGCCGCCGAGGTCTTCCTTGGCGAAGCGTCGCTGACCTGGAAACCATGTCCGTCTCCCCCGCTCTTCATCCCCGGGAGCCATTAGCTTTCGGCAACCGAGGCGTCTCTCCACGTGATGGACCAGCTTGTCTCATCCCGCCGAAGCGACGCAACCCGCCCTCCCCACGATGCCCACCTGCCAGCCCCGGGACCCGACCGCGCAGTGGACACTTTCAAGCAAATACGGGCGTAGCTAGTGAAAGGCATCTTGTCAGGGACACCCCAGCACGATCTTGGACGATGAGGTCTTGGAAACCCTCCATTCCGGGACCGGTCTACTCAAGCGTCCGTCCTCTGGTCGATCGCTGCCTCGTAGAAGGCGTCCGCGAGTGCCACGATGACCGCATTGACGCCGGGGCCGTCGCTGAAGAAGTAGTCGGCCATGGTGTTGTGGGCGTCCTGGTTGTCGACGACCGCCTCGGTGACGGCCGCCTGGAAGTCCTGCGACTCCATGAACTGCCGCTTCGAGTTCACCTTGGCCTGGTTGACCAGGCCCGGGTAGGCGAGCAGCCGCTGCACCAGCCCCTGTACGAACTCGCGGACCTGAGACGCGGAGAACGACTCAGCCCCGAAGAGGTCGTTCATCTTGTCGATGACGACCTGCAGAGCGACGTACTTCGGCTCCTGCCGGGTGCCGGTGCCCGCGGCACCGATGCCCTTGAGCTTGCCGTCACCGGTCAGCGAGATGTCGACCGCAGTCGCCTTTGTGTGCTTCACGCCGACCAGGACCACATCGGAGAGGTCGACCTCCGCGGCCCAGGAGGAGTCTGTGATGACCTTCTCCAGGAGCCGCAGGAAGATCGACAGCATCTCCATGTACGGGTCGCCGTAGTCGACGATCTGGCTCATGAAGTCGTAGAGCCGGACGTAGGTGGAGACGTCCTTGCGGAACAGGTCGAGGGTGTTGAGGGTGACCTTGTCTTCGGCCTCGATCGCCGCCGCGTAGCGGCGGGCGAAGTCGTTCTTGGCCGGGCTGATAGCGGCCGAGAGCGCGTTGTTGCCTTTGCGGGTGACCCATAGTTCGGCGACCTCGCGCACTTGCTGTGGCGTGTAGATACCGGCCTGGGCAAGCTTGTTGGCGAGGTGGACGACGATGTACGGGTCGGTTTCGGTCTCCAGGGTGGCGTTGGTGAAGTACGGCTCGAACGCAGTCCGGATGTCCTCGGGCTTGTTTACGAAGTCGATGACGAACGTCTTGCGTTTCTGCTCCCCGCCCGCAGTGCGGTGGGTGCGGTTGAGCCGGGACAGCGTCTGCACGGCGGTGACCCCGGAGAGCTTCTTGTCGACGTACATCGCCGAGAGCAACGGCTGATCGAACCCTGTCTGAAACTTGTTGGCGACCAGCATGATCTTGTACGTCGTGCCCTTGAAGGCGGCGGCCAGGTCCGCGCCGGCGCCGGGGTTCAGCTTGGCCTCGGTGAACTCGTCGTCCTTGCTCGGCTGCGGCCCCCAGTCCGATGCCCACTCCTCGTCCTCGGCCATCGTCACGGAGCTGGAGAAGGCGACCAGGGTGCGGTAGTTGTAGGAGGCGTCCTTGGCGGCTCGCTTGGCGATGTAGGCGTCGATTGCCTTCTTGTACTTCACCGCGGCCTTGCGGGAGTCGGTCACGACCATCGCCTTCGCCTTGCCCTCCAGCAGATGGGCGACGTTGGCGTGGAAGTGTTCGACGATGATCTGCACTTTCTGGCTGATGTTGGTCGGGTGCAGCTTCACCCACCGCATCAGCCCTTTACGCGCCGCGGCCTCCTCCACCACCTCGTCGCCGTCGCCGCTCTCGGCCCGACCGGCGATCTTCAGGGCGGTGTCGTAGGACTGGTAGCCCCTGAGCACGTCGAGGATGTAGCCCTCCTCGATCGCCTGCCGCATCGAGTAGAGGTGGAACTCAACCGACGTGCCGTCAGCACCCTTGCGGCCGAACAGCTCCAGAGTCTTGGGTTTCGGCGTCGCCGTGAACGCGAAGTAGGAGATGCGCTCCGACTCGGCTCGCTCGGTCATCTCCGCGGCAAGGATCGCCTCGACGTCGACCTCACCGCCCTCCTCGATCTCCTTGACCTCCTCCGCGGTCAACACAGCCCTGAGCTTGCGGGAGATCTGCCCGGACTGCGAGGAGTGCGCCTCGTCGGCGATCACCGCGAACCGTCGGCCCTTTAACGACGAGTCGGCCCGGATCTCGTCGAGAGCGAACGGGAAGGTCTGCACCGTCACCGCGATGATCAGCTCCCCGTTCTTCAACGCGGTCGCCAGCAGCCCGGATTTCGACTTCGCCCCCGCCTTGCGCACGTCCTCCGGGCTGATCGTCGCCACGATCTTCCCCGACCCGTCGATCTGCCGGATCGCCTCCTGCAGCTGCCCGTCGAGCACGTTGCGGTCCACGACCACGATCACCGAGTCGAAGACCTTCTCGTCGTTGACGTGCAGCCGCGCTAGCCGGTGCGCGGTCCAGGCGATGGTGTTCGTCTTCCCCGACCCTGCCGAGTGCTCGATCAGGTAGCGATGCCCCACTCCCTCCTCGCGCACTGCGGCCACGATGTTCGTCACGGCCTCCCACTGGTGGAACCGTGGGAACAGCATGCTCGTCCGTCGCACCGACGTCCCGGTGGCGACATCCCACTCTTCTTTGGTCTCCACGATCATCAGCCGGCCGATGATGGTGAGCCAGGCGTCCTTCTCCCAGACCCGCTCCCACAGGTACGCCGTCGCCGACCGTCCGCCCTCAGCCGGCGGGTTCCCCGCGCCACTGTCGTGCCCCATGTTGAACGGCAGGAAGTGCGTCTTCTCGCCCTCCAACTTGGTGGTCATCGCGGCAAGGTCGTTGGAGACCGCGAAGTACACCAGTGCCCGATGCCCGAACGACAGCAGCGGCTCTGGCCGCCCGTTGGTCAGCGGGTTCCGGTTCTTGCGGTACTGGTTGATCGCCTCATCGAGGGACTGGGTGAAGTCGGTCTTCAGCTCGGCGGTGGCGACCGGGATCCCGTTGACGAAGAAGACTAGGTCGATGCTGCGCTGGTCAGCGGTGGAGAAGTGCACCTGCCGCATCACCCGCACCCGCATCGCCGCGTACTGCTCGTTGGTGGTCGCGTTCAAGCTGGTCTCGGGGCGGAACTGCGCCATCTTCAACCGACCACCGCCGATGTACTGCACCCCGTTGCGGAGGATGTTCAGCGTCCCGCCACCATGTTCAAGAGGCTTGTCGAGGGCCGTGGTCAGCACGTCGAGGAACTTCGCCGCCGATCCGGCGGCCTTCAACGCCTTTTCGTACGCCGCCTGCTGAGTCTCCTCCAGCCAGGCGAACAGATCCTCAGGTAAGAGCGCCCGCTCCCGGTCGTAGCCAGTGTCGTCCGCCGAGTACAGCCACCCGTGGGACTCCAAGTACGTGCAGATCTCGGACTCGAAGACGACCTCGTTGTAATCAGCCATCAGCAAGCCTCGCGTACGTCGATCTTGCCGGTTACGGCCGCAGTGATCAATGCGGATCGCCGCTCCCGCACAAGGTCGATGAAGTGCTCAGCTTCGGCTATGAGCGTGTCGATCTTCGCGGTCTGATCATCGAGGTATGCCGTAATCCGCTGCTGTTCATCGATCGGCGGCACCGCGACCTTGAAGTCAGCGAGCAGCGGACGCCGTAGAGACTCCATGGTGACAGTGTTGCTACCTGCGAGTGCAACGGGACGAAGGAACGCCGACAGGAAGTAATAGAAGTATCGGCCCATGACCTCCGTGAACCCTGTGAACACGTAGACCCGCTGGTGCGCTTCGAATTTCCCATCGAAGTAGTGAAAGACCTTGCCGGTGCCGCCTTGGCCATCGCCAGGCGTCATGACCGCTTCTCCCTCAAACGAGTAGTGGTCTATCCGCAGGATCTCACGCCCGCGTACGTAGAACGGGTACTCACCGTCATCAGTGGCGTTCCCGGAGTCTTCAGACCCTGTCGTGATGGTGCACAGATATCGAGTAGGAACCATCCGCCAGTGTCTCGGCACGGCACCCAGCAACTCCACCCCAGACGGCGCGGTCTCTACATGGTCGAGGCCGCACAGCAGCGCCGAACGGATCGTTGCCTCACGCCGCTCGCGGAGCATCTCGATCAGGCGCTGCTGCTCCTCGATGAGCGTGTCAATGCGGGCGGTCTCGCGGTCAAGGTAGTCGGCGATTGTGCGCTGCTCCTCCGGCGGCGGCACCGGAATCGCCATGCGGAGGAAGACATCCGGGTAGAGCCGCAATCGCGAGGACCAGATGCCGCGCGAGAGGCGAGTCATCTCCATCACGTACGGGTTCGATCGGTAGAGGTAGTCATAGAACGCGGGATTGAAGGGCGCATCTGGGCGAGGGCTGTAGACGCCGTAGGCCGGGCTCACAATCCCGGGCTGCCGCGCAACGCCAAGTGCTCCCATCCACGCCCACATCGTGTTGATGACAAGATCGCCAGCGTTGACCAGGCGGTAGCCGTCGAGATTTTCAGCCGCAGTCATCGTCACGTTCTTCTCCGACTTCGGCGTGATGCCTGTCAGATGCGAAACGCTGAGGAGCTCCTCCGAGCCATCGACAGTGACGGCCTGCGACTCGACCAGAAGCTCCTTGTTCCGAGTCCAACGCCAGCGGGCCGGAATCCTGCTAGCCCAAGCCTGCTCGAAATCAAACTGTGCTTGCGTCACCCCTCGACCTCCCGCAGGAGGTCGAGGATCTTGGCGACCTGCTTTTCCAGGTCGGCGTCGATCTCGGCGAGCGGGCGGGGTGGGACGTACTTGTAGAAGTGGCGGGTGAAGGGGATCTCGTAGCCGGTTTTGACCTTTGTCCAGTCGATCCAGGCGTCGGGAACGTGCGGCTTCACCTCGGCATCGAAGTACGTCCGGATAACCTCGACCTTGCCGGCCGGGCCGGCGGTCGAGCCACCGTAGGTGAATGGGACGTTCTCGGTGTCGCGCTTCTTCGGGTCCGGCTTGGGCTTGCCCTTGCGGTCGACGACGGGGTTGCCGGACTCGTCGTGGAGGGGGCGTTCGACGACGATGGTCCAGTAGCCGAACTCGTCGGTGCGTAGCACCTTGGAGTGGTCGGGGTCGGCGTCGGTGAAGTCGGCGTACAACTGCACCACCCTGGCACGGTCGGCCTCGCTGATCTCGCGGCCCTTGGAGCCGAGGTTCTTGCGCATCTTGGTCCAGAACGAGGTGCCGTCGATGAGCTGGACCAGGCCCTTGCGGTCGGGGTGCTTGGTGTTGTCGAGGATCCAGATGTAGGTCGCGATGCCGGTGTTGAAGAACATGTTGGTTGGCAGCGCGACGATGGCATCGACCAAGTCGTTCTTCAGCAGCCACTTGCGGATGTTGGAGGGGCCGGACTCGGCGGCGCCGTTGAACAGCGGCGAGCCGTTCATCACGATGCCAGCCCGGCCGCCGCCGTCTTCGGGAGCGCGCATCTTGTGGGCCAGGTGGAGCAGGAAGAGCATCTGCCCGTCCGAGGTCGCCGGGAGGCCGGGGGCGAACCGACCGTAGGGACCTGCTTCGTCACGCTCTTTCGTGACCGCCTTGGCGTACTGCTTCCAGTCGACGCCGTACGGGGGGTTGGACATGCAGAAGTCGAACTGGCGGCCCTTGAACGCATCGTCGGTCAGCGTGTTGCCGAAGGCGATGTTGGTCGCGTCGTGGCCCTTGGCCAGCAGGTCGGACTTGCAGATCGCGTACGACTGGGGGTTGTACTCCTGGCCGTACAGGCGCAGCTTCGCGCTGGGGTTATGCGCAAGCAGGTGCTCCTCGGCCAGGGCGAGCATGCCGCCGGTGCCTGCGGTGGGGTCGTACAGCGAGCGGACGATGTCTGCCTCGGTCAGGTCGGCGTCCTTCTCGGCGAAGAGCAGGTCGACCAGCAGCCGGATCGCGTCCCGTGGGGTGTAGTGGTCGCCGGAGGTCTCGTTCGCTGCCTCGTTGAACTTGCGGATGATGTACTCGAACGCATCGCCCATGTCGGCGTTGGAGACGACGTCCGGATGTAGGTCGACGGCCTTGAAGGCCGTGATGACCTCGCGTAGGAGCCCCGCCTTCTCCAGGGTGAGGATCTCCTTCTTGAAGTCGAAGTACTGGAACACGTCGACATCGGGCGAGAACCGGTCGATGTAGTCGGCCAGGTTGTCCGCCAGCCCATCGGCGTCAGCCAGCAGGTTGGCGAAGGAGTAGTTCGAGGTGTTGTAGAACGGCCGGCCGGTCGCCTTCTTGACCTCGATCTTGAGCCGGTTCGGGTTGTCGTACTTCGCCGCCAGCGTGCGCACCGTTTCCCGGTCGGGCTCAAGGATGCAGTCGAGGCGTCGCAGGATTGTGAGCGGGAGGATCACGTTGCCGTACTGGTTTGGGCGGTAGGGGCCCCGAAGCTGGTCGGCGATCGACCAGATGAAACTACCGAGCGCGCTCACAAGGCTCCTTACGAGGATCATTCGACGGCAGATGCTGGACGGCAGCGGAAGCCCGTGCGTGCCGTCCGAGCAGGTGGCGGCGCACCGTCTGCAACAGCCGGTGCGTCATAGAACATCATCGCGCATCACGACACCGGCGTGCCAAGCGCCGGTGGCGGCGCGGCGACCGGCTTAGCGAATCCGTCGCGCTCGGTGCCCTCACCGTGATCGCCTCCCCCTCGGCGGGTGGGTACCACACGAGTTGCAGGTGACGGGTTAGCTCGTCCATCTGAGGCTGTTTGCCTGCTGGAGTGTTCGCGTCTGGCACAGCGTGGCGATCGCGGGATCGTCCTGCCGGAGTCGGTTTCCTCTCCGCCCTGAGCCGTCGGCCGGACAGGCATCATCACCCCTCCAGGTCACAGAGAGTGATGACTGCTCCTGATCGACAGCACCTCGGGGTAGGCGCATGGCGATGGTTGCTACTTCCGCATTTGACGGATCGTGCCGCCGCCGCCCTTCTGGATGTCGGCAACCTCCGCCGCCGTCTTCGAGTCGTACTCGCCACCAGCACGGCCGTCCTCGTAGGACAACCTCCACACGGTGCGTCGGGCCTTGCTGCCGCAGTTGCAGCCCACCAGATTCTCCCTACTTGCCGTGAACCGCGGCGGCCAGCGCCGTCACGACCGTCCGGCGGTCCCGGCCGATCGTCGCGGCGATCCGGTCGGCGACCGCCGCGTTCGCGAGCCGCTGACGCTCGGCCGCGAATCCGGCCGCGACCGCACGCCGAACTGCCGCGTCCAGGACGGCCGGGGACAACCCAGCCCCGCCGCGCTGGTCCGCGACCGCACCGGTCGGCTTCCAGCCGGCCCAGCCGGAGGCGACCATTGCGTGCGCCCGCCCGCCTGACGACCGTCCCCGTACCACCGGGAACCCGCCGACGTTGACACACAGGGCGGCCACGAGCTGCCGGGCTCCGCCGATCCACCGCCAGTCGCCCGACAGCGGGGAACGGCGCAGCATCTGTACCTGCTCCTCCGTGGCCTCCGGCACCAGCGTCCCGGCGACCCATGTACCGTGCGCATCCCTGCCGGCGCGGACCACCGCCACCTGCGTGCCGGTGTCGTCGTAGTGCGCCACCGCGCTGGCCCCGCTGGCGGCCAGGTCGGCATGCCCGGTCGACGCCGTAATGTGCCCGACCGCGACCAGCTCCCCTTCGGCGGTCTGGATCTCCGGCCGGTGGAACCAGTCGAACCCGCCCTCGGCCGGCGGCAGCACGCACTGCCCGCCGGTCAGGTACGACAAGTGGCAGTCGTTGTCCGCGAGGTGCCCGAACACCCGCCCGTCCGCGGTCACCTGAATTGGCGTCAGTTCGGACAGGCCTGGGTCGTCGAACCAGGCCCGGGGCGGGTACAGCGGCGCGACCTGCTGCGGTGTGCCGCCTGCGCCGGCTGCGGTGACGGCGGCTTCCTCGTCCGCTTCGTCCGAGGGCTTCTCCTCGTCGACGTCGTCGGCAGGCTCGTCGTCGACCAGTTCCAGGCGTGCCTCCATGAACGCCTGCGTGGCGAGCATGGTCACCGCCATGATCCGGCCCTTCGTAACCGTGATGTACGGCTCCTCGGCGGACTCGATGAACGCTTCCCACTCCTCGTCGCTCATGTCCGCGATCGGTTTGCCGTCGCCGTCGGTGTACACGAACTCGAAGTCGTCCAGGTCCACGCTCGGGAACAGCACCCCGGCCTGCCACAGCTCCAGGGCCTCGGCCAGTTCCGGCACGGCGTCGATGAAGTCGCCCTCGCCGGTCAGCTGCGTTGCCTGTATCTCGCCGGCCGTGATCCGGCCGATCGTCACGGCGCCCTCGTGCCCGGGTGCGTCTTCCCGCGCCCACCGCAGCGGCAGCGGCAGGTCGCGGAACGACCAGTCGCCGTCCTTCGCGAAGATCCGCCGGTCGCCGGACACTGCGCCCAGCGGTGCCAACGTTCCCTTCCACCTCGCCATTGGTTTGCCACCCTTCGCGGCTGCCGCCGCCGTCACTGTGATGTCCAACCCGGTAGCCCGCCTGGGCCACGGGTGCTTCGGGATCGCAGGCAGCGGCTCGTCGGCCGGCACCTCGATCATCGTGCAGCGGCAGTTCACGACCTGGCCGGGCGGCGCCGCCGGGTCGCCCGGGAACCGCAGCGGCACCCCGCCGACCATGAACACGCCGTCCAGGGCGACGCGCTGCCCGTCCGAGTCCCGGTGGTCGTGTCTCGTGCGGTGGTCGTGGGTGGCCACCCACACCTTGTCCACCTTCTCGTCCCACGCCTGGGCGGCCGTCAGCCAAGCGGTCAGGGTGCCCGCGTTGTAGGCGCCGATCGTTTCCGTCCGGGCGATCGTCACCGCCCGGTCCTCCCACGCCAGGTCCCCAAGGATCTGCTCGATGGCGTCCCGGATCTGCGGGATGCTCGCACCCTCCGCGGTCAGCTCGGCGACCGCGGCGGTGACTTGCGTCCACGCGCTGTCCGGCACCCCTCGCAGCCGATTCGGCACCTGCGCCAGATACTCGTCCTTCAACTGCTCGACCCGCAGGACGTCCACGTCGCCGCCCGCGTCCGCGACGCCCTCGAGGAACGTCTCGTCGACGGCGGGCACCAGGTGCACCGTCATTGCCTCGAACCACGCCTGTCCGGCCCCGGCGAGCGCGTTCGGGTCGGGCGGCAGCGCCGCCGCGGTGACCGCTGGCAGGGTCGCCGTCCGGGCCGACCGCAGCCAGGCTCGCAAGGCGGCGCGGGCCGCCTGTGTCACGCGCTTCTCGGCGGCGATCACCCGCGCCTCGTGCGTGAGCCGCAGCGGCAGCCACCGGTCCCGGTCGGCCACGCTCACTCCTCCGGGGCCGGCGGCGTCTCGGCGACCACCGTGATCGTCTGCCCGACGCACTGCACACCACCGTTGGGCAGGCACGCCGGCATCCCCGACTCGGTACGTACCAGCCGCTGCACCGTCAGCGCGTTCTCCCGCACCTCCAGGCTCACGAAGTCCTCATCGAGGACGACGCCGACCTGCGCGAGCGCAGCACGCAGCGCGGTCAGGGTCACGCTCTGCGCCTCAGCCACCGGTCCTCCTGGTCTGCTGCTGGTAGCGGGCCGCCTCCTTCGGGTCGCAGGCGTGCTCCGCGTCGCTCAGGGGTGGCTGTTCGCCGTCCCACAGCTCTCCCCACCAGCCGCAGGTGCGGCACTGCGACCAACGGATGACCTGGCAGCCCTTGCCGCGCCCGGACCGCTGGCAGGCGTGCCCGTGCGCCAACACCAGATCAGAAACAAGGGCGGTCGGTGCGGTCACGCCGGGACCAGTTCCCCGGCGACGGTGCGCGCCAGGTGCTCGCGCAGCTCGTCGACGTCGTGCCGCCGCCCGGCCACGAGCAGCCCACCGACGTAGCCGCTGAGGGCCGCCGTCAGCTTCTCCGCGTCGATGCCAAGCCGGCCAGCCACGGCCGGGACCGCGGTGAACGCGCCCTGGAGCAAGCGGGGCACCGACGTCGGGGTGGACTGCCGCACCGTGTGGTACTCCCACACGGACAGGTCGGTGTGCCGGTACCGCTCACGGCCGATGACCCGTTTCCCGGCGACTTCCAGCGCCCTCAGTGCCAGGGCCTCGCACGCAGCTACGAACGGTCCGGTCAGCGGTTCCGCCGCAGCGGTGAGCGCCGCTTTCTCGGGCGGGCCACGGCGTTCGGTGTCGCCGTCGGGTGGCGGTGCCGTGGCCGGCGCGGGGTCGTCGGCGGTCGGCGGTTGGCCGGCGGGAAGTTCGGCCGGCGCGGGCGGTTTCAACTCTGCCGGGTCGACCTGCACGCCCACCTGGGCGACCTCCAGCAGCCGTTGCACGAGCAGCGGCCCTGCCGCCGGCACCGTCCGGATGATCTCCAGGAGTCGGCGCAGCTCCCGCTCATCGTCTGTGGGCTTGTCCTCGTCACCGAATCCCGTCTCCCGGCGCAGCGCGTCGCCGGACAGCTCACCGAGTCCGTAGAGGTCTTTCGCGTCGGCGCCCTTGTCTGGGGTCTGCGTCAGCTCGCTGGTGTCGTACCAGACGATCCACCGCTTCGGGTCTGCAACGCCGGATGCGCCTTCGAGCGCCGGCCACAGCATTTGCTGGGTCAGTGCCGCGCACACCAGCTCCAGCTTGCTCTCGACGTGGTACTTGATCGTCGCTTCGTCGGTCATCCAGGCGCCCCAGTGGTTCGCCTGAGTCATGCCCAGCAGCATCTCGGGTGGGGCGTCCAGGCCGAGGGCGAGGCGGCGGATCGCGCCGTCGAGCATCGACGGGACCGACGACGACAGCTCGGTGGCGAAGCTGAGCAGGCGGGCCTTCTCCAGGTGCTCCGCCGGCCCCTGCACGACGATCGGCACCAACGCCGCGACTGAGTCGCGGTCCTTTACGGCGGTGGTCATCGCCTCGGTCAGCGTCGCCAGGAACGACGACACCCCGTCCTCCGGGTTCTCCTCCTGCTCGGGGGCGACGAAGCTCAGCTCGTTCGGCAGCAACAGCACACCCGCGCCCGCCAACCGGGAGTCGATCTGCGACTGCACGTACTGCGTCAGCCGCTCGATCAGCCGCAGCACCCGCCGGTTGGACTGCACCTGGGACGACGGCAGGGCGTGTTTGCGGGGGCTCGGCGACCAGATCCGTACGATGACGGTCTCGTCGGGCTCCAGTTCCCTGGCGCCCGCGCCCTGGTCGAGGATGTACTTCCCGGCGCGCTCGGACAGTTCCTCCGTTGACGCGATGATCCACGTCTCCCGGTCGGTGGCGTTGCCGTCCTCGTCGCGTTCTGGCTCACCGATCAGGTAGCACTCGCCAGGCACACCGAGCTGGATTCCGGCATCGGATAGCAGTTCGGATTGCTTGCTGGGGCCGCCGAGGAATGTCTCGTTGACGCCGGCCGGCGCCTGGTCCGGTGTCTCGACGGGCCGCCCTTCGTCGTTGACCTGCGTGATGTACAGCCGGGCCCGGCCCATCGCCTTGGCGATCGTGTTCACCAGGTAGGCCAGTTCGCCGCACTCCTCGTAGTGCCGCCACGCCTCCTCCTGCCACTGCTGCTTCGTAACCTTCCGCAGCACGCCGCTGGACTCGTAGCGCATCTTGGCAGCGGACGCGACAACTGCGGTCGCCTTGCCGAGCGGGCTGTCGGCGCTCGGCTTCGTGCCCCACCAGGCCACCTATGCCTCCGACTCTGCGCGCACGAGCAGGCCGGTCGCGTGCGACAAGGCCAGGGCCACGGTCGGCACGTCCACCCACCAGTAGCCGGACCAGCGGGGCAGGTACGACAGATACCACCAGCCGGCGGCGGCCGGCGCGGCAACCCACACGGATAGGCACCATCGGCACATCAGCAGGTACGCCAGCGGGCTGCCCTCGGGCAGTCGCCTCACGATCGCTTCCCGTGGCGGGCGGGTGATCTCGTCGGCGACGATCAGCCGGGTCACCCGCGCGACGAAGAACAGCACCACTGCGATCTCGATCAGCCCCGCCATGCCTATGAGCATAAGCAACGGCACTGCGACCTGACAGGCTTCGCCGTGGCGGTACGTCGGGACAGAGGCGGTACCGGACCACCAGGTGCCCGCCGCACGAGCATGGCTAGTCCGGCGGCGGTAGGCGGCAGTCAGAGCTGGCGTTCGGGTCCACGAGACCGACCGCGTGCATATCGAACGCGTGTACGAGTCCTGGCGGACAGGGTGCCCACCGACAGGCGGAAGGCCGGCATCCCGTCGTACTGATGTGCGAACCAGAGGGTGAGCGCACAGCCGCCTCAGGCACCACATACAGTCCCAGGAGTACGGCGCAGAGATCGGTTCACCGATTGATCGCGTGGACCCACTTCGAACCGCCGGACGCCGTCACGTCGTCGACCGACGCGGCATAAAGGAAAGGCGGGTACCCGGCTCCTACCCCGGGCACCCGCCGAAGCGCAACACCTGACCGCCGATCCCAGGCAGAAAAGAGTCAACGCAATGAGCAACGTACCTCCTGGTGCAGCAGAAGTGCCGCACGGGGTGCCGCTGGGCGTCCCGCGCGGGCCTCAAATCCCCCTGCTCACGCTGCTGTTCCTGATGGCCGCGGCACTGGTCGGCATCGCCGCACACCATGTGCCCGACGTCGCAACGCCGGTCAGTCTGGCCTTGGCCACGTTCCTCACCCTGGAACGGGTGACCCGGCAGATCAACTGAACCGGCACAGCCCCCGCACCGTCGTCGGTGCGGGGGCTGGCTGGTCCGTTCAGCGGACCAGCTCGCACCGCTGGTCCGCTGAACGGACTAGCTCACCACGCGGGGTCTACCGTCGTTGCCGCCGAGGTTCCCGACCAGCGCAACCGTTCCGCGCCTGTTCGTCTCCTGGATCGCGCACACCATGCACAGCAGCAGCGTCGCCTCCGGTGACCGCATCGCCGCCGCCTGCTGCTTCGGCCCGATCCACATGTCCGTACCGCAGTCGGCGCACCGCGTCAGCGAGTGGTCGACCGTCGGCACGTACCGAGGCACCCCCGGCACGCCCTCCAGCAGCTCGTTCATGTTCGTCGGCGGGCACGCCAGGATCAGCCGCTTATCCCGCGCCAGCCCGCCCTCGTCGCGCCGGTCGATATTCAGCGCCGCGCCGACCTCGACGTCATCCGCGCCGAGTGCCCGCATCCGCGTCGGGTCGAGCGTGCCGTAGCGTCCCAGCAGGGCTTCCCGCGCCACCTCGAACGCGCTGCGCCTACCGTCCTCCATCGTGAACGTCCCTTCCGGGCAGCGTCGTCTCGACGACCCGCCCGTCCTCGTCGATCACCAAGCCCGGGCCGGTGACGGTCCCGCCCGCGCCGCGCACCGCCGCGATCCGGTCGAACAGCTGCCGGCCGTGGCCCAGCGCCGCCGCCGACGGCACGACCACCACCTCGGTGCGGCCGTCGGCCACATCCGCGACCACGGACCGAAAGGCACGGGAGCCGACGTGCTCGCACACCACGTCCAGGCCCTCCCGCACGGACCAGCGCTGCGCCACCTTCGCCAGTACCTCGGCGGCGGCCCGGCCGCCGCGCAGCGGCCCGGTGAACACCACCGCCCGCCGCCGTTCCCACTGCCGCTGGTCGGCGTTCCAGCGGGCCCGCGCGTACAACCGGGTCAGGTCCGGCCCCGACCCGGGCACATCCGGGGAGCACCGCGACCAGGTGCGGGCCTCCCGGTCCCACTCGACGTGCCAGCCGAACTCGCGGCACTCCCGGTGGCCGGGCCACCGGCCGGTCCAGTCGGCCTGCCCGCAGTCGTGGCCCGCGCTGTCGGCGTGGGCCCGACACCACATGCGCTTGCGGCCGGTGGCCAGGCACTCGGCCACGTCGCAGTCGTCGGCGTGGATCTCGCTGATCCCCACCTGGCAGGCCGGGCAGCTGCCGCGCAGCAGCTCCACGTTCATGTCCAGCGCCTCCAGCACTTCCTCCACCACCGTGGTGGTCATCGCTCGTAGGTGCTCCGGCATCCGCCGCCACAGGGCAGCCGCGGATCCGGGCGGCACATGCTGGTCGGCTTCGCCGGCGGCGCGCACCTGGGCGAACCAGGTGCGCGCCGCTTCAGCGGACCGACGCCTCGGCGTCGGGGTCACTCGTCTCCTTCTGCTCCACGGTCGGCGTCGGCGCAGTCGGCGTCCCGGTCGGCCTCAGCGGCCAGGCGACTCTGCTCGGCGTCGTCGGCCAGCGCGGTGACCTCCTCCGGGGTCGGGTCGTCGGTGTCGGGCTCGACGTCGTGCTCCGGCAGGTGCACGTCGACGACATCCGCCGCGCCGTCCTCGTCCTCTTCCTCGGCCTCGTACCGCAGGCGCTCGGCTTCCTCCTCGGCTTCCTCGCGCCGCCGTTCCTCCTCTTCGGCGATGAGCTCGGTCCGCCACGCGGCTTCGGCGTCGGACAGCTCGTAGCCGTCCGTCTCCAGGCGGGTCAGCCAGGGCACGATCAGGTCCGCCCGCTGGATCCATCGGCCGAGGGCAGCCTCACCGGCGTTGTACTCCTGCGCGCCGATCATGCGGGCCACGAGCAGCCTGTTCAGCCGGTCCTGCCCCGCGTTCTGGCCGTCGTTCAGCTCGCCGCCGGCCAGCTCCCGGATCAGCTCTTCGTCGACGTTGTGCACGAGGAAGCGGGGATCCACGACGGCGAGCCGCATCGCGTCGAGGAGCAGCGTCTTGGTGCCCTTCGCGCTGCCGTACTTCTCGACCAGGAACTTGCGGCGCACCGTGGCGGCTTCCTTCAACCGCTCGCGGCGCTCCTCCTTCGCCTTCGCTTCGGCCTCTTTCGCGGCGACCTCGGCGGGGCTCTTCCAGTAGCTGTGCCCGGTTCGCTTGAAGCCGTGGGCCTCCGGGTCGAGGCAGACGATGACGGCCTCGGCGCTTTCCCAGCGCTCCTCGATCAGTGCGCCGTAGCCGTCGAGTGCCTTTACCGTCTCCGAGTCGATGCTCTCGCCGTCTGCGGTGGCGAGCTGGTCGAGCCGCGCCATCTGGCAGTTGTACGGCCACCCGTCCTTGGGCTTCTTGACGATGGTCACGCCGGCTGCTTCGAGTTCGGCTCTGAGCGCCGCGACGGCTTCTTTGACCGTCCGCTTTCGGCGTTCCTCGCCGACCTTGTGCTTGATGCCCCAGCTGCTGTCGACGTCCTTGAGGATCTTCTCCAGCGTCTGCGGGTCGTCCTCGAACTCCTGCAGCTCGGCCACGTCGTCGAGGGTCAGCCGGCCGGCGTCGGCGGCCGCGGTGGCCTTCTCGCCGAGGGTGACGAGCCGCAGCGAGTCGTGGACGTGCTTGTAGCTGCGTCCGGTGCGCTTGGCGATCTGGCTCGGGTCGAGGCCGAACAGCTCCAGCTGCGCGTACGCGACGGCCCGTTCGGTGGGCGTGAGGTCGGCGCGCTGGTCGTTCTCGATCAGCATGGACACGACCTGGTCGGCGGGGACGCCGGCCAGGTCGGGGCGCACGAGGCATGGCACGGTCGGTGGCATGCCGTCGGGCCATTCCCCGGCGGCGAGCGCCTCGGCGGCGGCCTTGGCGCGTCGGTGACCGGCGACGATCAGGTGTCCGTCGTCGTCGGGGACGACGAGGAGGGCCTGGAGGACGCCGCTGGCGGCGATGGAGGCGCGCAGTTCGGTCAGGTCGCTGTCCTGGGTGCGGACGTTGCGCGGGTTGGCCAGCAGGTCGCGCGGGTCGAGGTCCGCGAGGTACGGCGCTTTCGTCTTGGTGCGCCGCTTGGTGGCTGCTGTCACTGGTAGTCCTTCCTACTCCACGTGAGCTACGTACGGCCCGTGCCGTACATAATCATTGTATCATTTATGATCTTGCACCGTCCAATCAGGAACCTCCCCGACCAGGCACTTTGCGCCGCAACGGCGACGCCACCACCGCCCTGCGGGACTCCTTCGACCGCAGATACGTCACCCCATGCACCAGAGCGTCCAGCCGGTCCGGAGAGTCCCCCGACTCCGGCGTCCACGTCGTCAGCTGGTCCTCCAGCGCCGGGAACGTGCCGGCGTGATGCACCCGAGGCGGGTCCACCTCGTACCGGGCCGCGACCGGCTCGGCGCGCACCCGCTTGCTGGCGCGGGCCTGCACCACGTCCAGCGGCGGGTCACCCCCACCGATCAGGCCCTCGTTCTGCATCGCCACCCAGGCGTCAACGAGGATGTCCCGCAGCCACGCCGACGAGCCCTCGTACACCACCACGTCCGCGTCGACGTCCAGGTAGCACTGCCAGATCCGGCGCGCCGCCGCCATCCCGGCGATCTTCATGCTCCGGTCGGCCAGCACGTAGTGCTCGCCATCCTCACCCCGGCCGACCGCGACGATGCCCGTCTCGTCGCTCGTGTCCGACACCGTGTCCGCCGGGTCCACCGACACGACGGTCCGCACCAGCGGCGGCACGTCGTCCATGTCGACCCGCCCGGCTTCGATCCACGCCGACTTCCACAGCGCGCCGTCGACATCGGTCAGCAGCTCGGCATCCAACTCCTGCCGACCCAGCCGGGTGCCGCCGTACTGCTCCAGCAGCTCCTCCAACGCCTCCGGGCTGAGGTTGTCCGCGTTGTCCAGCGTCTTGCCTCGCGTGATGACCACCCGGGGCCGGCGGCTGCGCGCCAACTGCTTCTTCGCCCGCGTCAGCAGCTTCTTCACGTGCGGCAGCGGCTTCGGCGTCGTCGAGATCACCATGCGCGGGTCGGGGGCCTCACGCATGCAGAACCACAGCATGTCGAACACACCCTGCGCCGTCTGCAACGGCCAGGCCGCGTACTCGTCGAGCCAGCAGCCGTCGAAGTCGTAGCCGCGCAGCGTGTCCGGGTCCTGCGCGCCGAACCCGCGGATGATCGCACCATTCCGCAGCTCCAAGTACGGCTCGCTCTTGTTGAACGTCCGCACTTCCTTCGGCGGGATCACCGCCAGCAGCCCGGCCCGCCTCGCGGTGAAGCACACGTTGAACACCTCGCGGTGCGTCTTCGCGATCACCGCGTAGTGCCCGCCCGGCCGGGTACCGGCCCAGCCGCGTACCGTCTCCGCGCCCGTCCTGGTCTTGCCGAAGCCACGCCCAGCCAGCAGCATCCAGATCCGGTAGTACGCCGGCTCCATCTGCTCCGGGCGGGCGTGCCGCCGCCAGTCGTAGCGGACCATGCCCTGCACCTCGGACACCTCGCGCAGGTACGCGGCCAGCTCGGCGTCCGTCATCAGCGCCGGGTCCGGGTACGACAGCAGCATCTCTCAGCGCCCCTGCCACAATTCGGTTTCCTGCTCCCGCAGGTCCGACGAGGCGCACGAGGCGAGCAGCACCAGCACCGCCAGCATCGGCGCCAGGCAGCCGAGCGCCAACGGGCCCGCCCACCACAACGTCGCCCAGGCGGTGAGCCCGGTCAGCGCGGTCCAGCCGACGAGCAGCAGCCGCCACGCCCACACCCGCCGCCGGAAAGCGGCCCGCTGGGCGGGCGGCACCGTCACCACCCGGGCGCGGCCGACCGCCCGGTAGGGCGGCGGCACGGCGGCTGGCGGGCGGTGGCTGGTCAGCCGCCGCACCGAGCGGGGGCCCTTCCTCACCGCGCCACCAGCAGCAGCACCACGGCGGTCGCGTTCGCCGCGCCGAGCATCAGCATCCCGACTGCCAGCGACCAGGCCGCCCAGCGGGGCACCTGCAGCTCGACCACGAACCGCACGTAGCCGTCACTCCTCCGATGCCGCTGCACCCGCGCTCTCCTCCTGCTCGTCGTCGTCCCCGGCCGGGTCGTCGGGGCCGGCGGTCGGGTTGGCCTGGCCGGCGCGGGCCGCCGCCTCGGCCATCAGCGCCCGGAAGAAGTCGCCGCGCTGTGCTTCGCTCATCTGCTCGACCTCGGCGCGGATCGGGCCGCCGTCCGGGCCGGTGTGCGAGGTTGTCGAGTCAGGCAGGCCCAGCGCCAGGCGCTCGACCCGGGTCGCCACCTCCAGCCACCGGCCGATGTCGCCGGGGCTGAGCTTCGACGCGTCGAGGGACTGCAACCGGGCCACGATCTTGGCCTGCAACGCGCCGGCGATCCGGGCGTGCCGCTTCGCCATGTCGCGGCGCTGCTCGGCCAGGCCCTCGATGTACAGCCGGTCCTCTTCGCGGTCCCACGCCTGCGCCCGCTTCACCCACTTCCATGCGGTGGCGACCTTGTGGAGGTAATCCCGGCTCTTGTTGACCTCGGTGGCGACCTTGGCGACGGTGCGGGTGCGGCCGAGGTCCCGGTACAGCACGAAGTAGCCGTACGCCTTCTCGGGCTCGCGGGCCTGCCGGTCCCAGGCCAGGATCTCCGGCTCGCTCATGGTCACCTCCTCGTTGTGCTGGTGGTGCTGACGCCCGGCCGACGGAGAAGTGCCACCCGGACCGCCCCGTCTCAGTGGCCTGCGGGTCGCGCTCCGGACATCGGAGGTCGGGCGATCGCGGCATTGCCGTACATGAGGGCGTCGTCTAGGGCGGTGAGCACCAGTGACGACTCGCGGCCGGGCGGCAGGGAGCGCATCGCCTCGGCCATGACGACCTTGACGGCGGCTCTCCACCGGGCGTGCCGCTCGGCTTGCTCCAGGTTGACCGGTGGGTGGTAGTCGCAGCGGCGGTCCAGCTCGTAGCGCTGCCGCTCGTCCAGGTCGCGGCGTACAGGTCGGAGCGGGTGTCCATGCCTCCTCCTAGAGGGTCGCAACTCGGCATAGCGGCCGCATATACGCTGGCCACAATCGGGACGGGTGTTGCGTCACGTAGACGGTTTTGCTTGCTGGTGGCTAGAGTGGTGATAGCGGTGGCCCTGCGTCACCGGTTTCTCCTGCCGACCGCCGGTGGCCCCACGCCCGGCATGGGTTGGCGCAGAGGGACAAGGGCCTAAAGCTCGCGCGGGAACGGTCACGCGATGGCGTGATTGACGTGGCACGTCTTCTCAATGGCGGCTGCGTGGGGGGCTGCTGAGGAGGGCGTTCCACCATGACCAAGAACAAGGCTGCCAAGCAGCTTGCCGAGGCCGAGGGCATCTCGTACGCGGCAGCGCTGCGCCGAGTGCGCGAGCAGTACGAGGATGATCGGAAGCGCGAGCTTCAGGCCGACCTGGAGTCGCTGTTCCCGTCGCTGGAGAGTCTGCTGCCCGCCGCGGTTGCTGGCCGGTGCAAGGGGATGACCGGCGACAGCGTCGCGCGGCACCTCGGGCAGAACTGGATCGCTGGCCTGACGTTCGATGACGTCGAGCTGCCGGCGGACATCCTCCATGAGATCGTGGTCGACAGGGCCGAGCCGGACCTTGGCACCATCTCTTGGGACCAGCACGACGTGTTCCCCGATGGCGACGAGGTCGGCATGGTCGAGGTGGAGGCTGATGTCACCTTCACCGGCTGGGGCAGGCCCGATGCGATCGCGGGCCGTCAGGGTCTGCGGCTCGTCGACCCCGACGTGGACGGTGACGCTGAGGTCACCTTCAGCCATCGGGTACGGCTGCACTGGCACGTCGTGTACCGGCCGGGGGTGGACTACCTCGACCTGACGTACGCGTACGCGTCCGAGCTGGTGCCGCTCCACCCGCACGCCTAGGAGGCGGCGGAACAGCGGGCGTCCGCCGCGCGTTGACGCGGCGGACGCTTCGCACCTTCCCATCACAGGCCCGCCAGATAGTCGGCCGCCAGGTACTCCAGGGCTCGCCATCGCTGTTCGGCAGGCACTTCGCCCTTGCGTACGAGCTGGTCGACGGCGCGGGCCAGCACGGACGCCGCATCGGCAGGCATCGAGCGCGCCTCGATCACCGTCTCGATCGGGACCAGGCGGTTGACGTTGCCGATCGTCTCGCCGGCCTCGGGGTCGAACCACACGCCGTCGCGTAGCTCGCCGAGGTGCCGCTCGAACACCGTCAGGATCAGGCCGAGGGCGGTGGCCACGTTGCCGACGTTGTGGGCGCCGTGGGCGGTCGAGAGGGCGTCCAGCGTGGTTTCGTAGTCGCCGTACCCGGCGAGCCAGCGGGCGTCCGCTTGGACGAGCTTGCGGGCCTCGTCGAGGGAGGTGCGGGCGGCTTCCAGCTCGTGCGGCAGGAACACCAGCTGGACGGTGGCGAAGTCCAGGTTCGCCTCGGACAGGCCCTCCAGGTCGACTTGGGAAAGCAGGTCGAGCTGCTTGTCGTCCAGGCCCGAGTAGGCCCGCCAGTCCACGTCGTCCAGCTCCTCGTACAGCTGTTTCAGCGTGGCCGGGTCGTCTTCGCCCTCGATGGCGTTGTGAGACAGCTGCAACGCGACCTGTCGGGCGCGGGTGAGCGGCTGGTCGACCACGATGACGTCGACCAGATCCAGGCCGGCGTCGCGGGCCGCCATGATGCGGTGGTTGCCGGACAGCACCACCATCCGGCCGCCCGGCTCGTCGTTCCACACCAGCGGCGTGCTGGTCAGGGCTCCGTCGCGGCGAACGTTGGCGACCAGGCGGTCGTACGTCTCCTTCCGCATGTACCGGGCGTTGACCTCCAGCAGGGTGAGGGCAGCCGGGTCGACGCGGGCGGGCCGCAGGTTCAGCGGGCCGTCGTCGGTGGCCGCCTGCCGCTCGTCGACGCCGCTCACCGGGCCGCTCCGATCACGAACCGGCCGTTGTCGGCGCCGCACTCGAAGACACCCAGCGTGGCGGGCGGGGCGGTCAGGGCGTGCGTGGCCGCCTGGTTCACCTCGCAGGTGAACAGCGTCGGCCGGCACGACAGCGGGTGCTGGATCGTCCAGCCGTCCTCCCGCAGCTGGATCAGGTGCGCCGTCTCCTCGTCGACGGGCATCAGCCGGCCGGCGTCGGCGAGGGCCGCCAGGGCGGCGGTCATCTCGGCCCGGTAGGGCACGTCGGCGATCATCCGCTCGGCGTACGCGTCGGCGCGGATGGTGTCGGCCGGGTACGACCGCAGGTAGGCCGTTCGGGCGGCTGCCCGGGTCGCCAGGTCGACGTCGGCGGCCGCCACCTGGCCGCCGCGGTGGTCGTCGGTCATCGCATGTCCTTCCCGTGGCGGCGCTTCCACTCCGCCAGCGCCTCTCGCAACGTCCAGTCGCCCAGCGGGCCGCCGTACTGGAGCTGGTACCGGTGGATGCCGTCGGCGGCCGGCTCGCTGCGCTTCTGCAACTTCACACCGGGGATGCCCCGGCCGTACTTCGCCGAGTTCGGCCGGTCCGTGAACGCCGTGGTCGACCAGGAGGTGAGCCGCTTCGACAGGGACCGCTGCAACAGCAGCTGCGTCTCGCGGCTGGCGGCTGCCATCACGATCAGCTTCGCCAGCCGCCGGTACCGGGTCCACGACACCGGGAAGTCGCTCATCAGGTACGCGGTGCTCGGGTCGAACTTGGGCGGCAGGTACGCGAACGCGCCGATCAGCTTCCCGTCGACGCTGACGCCGCAGGCGAGCAGCGGCGAGCCGGGCAGGATCGTCTTCGACATGAACTGCGAGCGGATGGCGGCGAACTGGCCGCCAGTCAGCACGTGGATGGCCATACGGTCGCCGAGGTCTTCGGCGGGGCCGATCTTCGGCGCGAGGATCGGCGTGACGTCCTGTGCGGGGGCGACGACCCGGCGGGCCCCCGACGAGGCGTAGACGTAGATCGGCATGCCGCGGTTGGAGGTCTGCACGACGCCGCGCAGCCAGGGCCGCAGCTCGTCGCGCGGGATGTGCAGACCGAGGATCCAGTGGGGGCGGTCGAGGACCGCGCCGATGATCTGCTCCTTGCCGTCCTCGTCGAGCATGTCGTAGCTCGGCGCCGGCCAGTCGAAGAACTCATCGATGCCGGCGAACTGTGCCTCATAGTCGCCGGTGTTGTGCATCGCGAAGCCTTCGCCGATGTAGGTGCCAGTCGTCGTCGTTATCGATTGGATCGGGCGCTCGCCGAGCGGCTCCACTGCGACGACACGGACCCGGCAGTTGCCGCGCGACCGGATGCTCATCCGCTCCATGTCGAGCGCCGCCAAGCGCGAGATCAGCCGCTCTGGGCGCAGCGTGCCGAGCGCTCGCAGGATCGCCGGGATGCCTCCAGCGACCTCGATCCCGAGCACGCCGCTGGGCCGCCGCAGGGTGGCGCCCGCCTCGAAGCCGTGTCGCTTCAACAGCTCGACCACCTTGTCGGCAGTCGGGCCCGGTCGCTGCGAAAGCCCCAACTTGGACGCCTGCCCGACGTGGATGGAGCCCTCGCCGTCGAACATGCCGGCTAGCCACCCGGCCTCGTAGGTGCGGGCCTCCTCCCAGGTGTCGACCAGCCGCAGCACGTACGGTGCCTGCTCCAGCAGCTGGTCCGCTCTCACCCACCGGCGCTTCCCGCCGCTCTGGCCGTCGTACTGGTCGGCCAGCCACGGATGGTCGGTGGTGCAGACCACCGACGTGCCGTCGGCCAGGTGCACCCGCACGCACTCCTTGACCGCCGGCTCGGACCGGGTGACGACCGACCGCCGCCAGCGCCGGATCCGCGTGCCGTCGGGCGGGTACTCGTCGAATGCGAGCAGCCGGTCGCCCGGCCGCAGCTCGCCACACCGCACCCAGCGCAGGTCATCGGTCAGCAGCCGCTCGTCAGGCGCGAGGCAATAGAACGGCGGGAACATCGCTACCGGCGCGTCGGCCGGCACCACCGTCTCCAGGTACTCGCGGACGTCGCCGCAGTAGTACGACCCAAGGCGCAGTGTCAAGGCGTTGAGCTTGGCGACAGTCTTGGCGTGCATCGTCGGGAACTGGCCGACCGTGGCGCGGACCATCCGCTCGTAGTAGACGCCGGGTCGGCCGACGTACTGGAGGAACCGGGTGCCGAGCATCAGCGACGCGAGCGTGTCGGTCGGCGTGGCCAGGTACGGCTCTAGCCAGGCGAGCAGTTCGCAGTGTTCGTCCTTGAGCCGGTAGTCGAGGGGTCGGCCGGCGAGCCACCAGCCGAGGGCGCTCGAGTACGCCTGGACGTCGTTGCCGTGGATGACGCGGCGCTCGAGCGGCCGGCTGTGCAGCGTCCGCTCGATCGTGAAGTTGCCCGAGCAGCCGACGTACAGGTCGGTGTCGGGCCAGGACTCGGCGTGCTCGTAGATGATCGAGCGCAGGTCGGCCGGGATGCTGCCGTGGAACACGCGCCTCTACCACCCTCCCCTGTGGCCGGGCGTCGAGCGCCGGCCAGGATTTGAACCTGGGCCTCCACCGTGGAACGGCGGCGTGCCACCAAGCAGCACTTCCAGCGCGGAGCGTACGAGTACGCAGTACAGCATTGTAGCCGTACATGCTAACTCGCCTAGAACGACGTTGGAATGATCTAGGAATGACTCAGGAATATTTCGCGCACCGTCGTGCTACTGTGGCCGGACACAATGGAGGGGGGGCAACATGCGAGGCAATGGGGCGGCCGTGACCGTAGTTCGGCAGTCGCGGGCGTGGACGCAAGCCGAACTCGCCCTCAAGGCCCGCGTCTCCCAGGGCTATGTGTCCAAGATCGAGAGCGGACAGCTTGAGCTTGAGGGCCAGCAGCTTGCCCAGCTCGCCGAAGTCCTGGAGGTGCCTGCCGAGCTCCTTACCGTCCGCGAACCGAGCCTCGGTGCCAACGTCTCCTGCGTCCACCACCGTCGACGTCGGAGTAAGCTCACCGCCCTCGCCACCAAGCGCATCGAGGGGCTAACACATCTGATCAGCCTGACCGCGACCCGGCTGATCGAGGAGCTACCACACAGGCCAGAGGTCGGTCTACCCGAGCTGCCTGTGGGTGCGGTCCCCCCGCACGAGGCCGCTCGACGCGTGCGAGCGCTGCTCGGCGTCGGCGACGCGCCCATCGACGACGTGATTTGCATGGTCGAACAACTCGGGGTTGCCGTGATCCGGCGAGACCTCGGCACGGATGCGCAGGACGGAGTAAGCCTCAACCTGCCCGAGCGCCGGCCCATCATCGTGGTCAACACCGCCCTCCCCGGTGACCGTCAGCGGCTCAGCGTCGCCCACGAATTAGGCCATCTGGTGCTACACGGCTGGCAGGTCGCCACTGGAGAAGAAGCGGTCGAGCAGGAGGCGTTCGAGTTCGCCGGCGAGCTCATCGCGCCCTCCACCGCGATCGGTCAGGATCTCTCCGGCCTGAACACACGGGACTTCGGACGCCTGCTCGACCTCAAGGTCACCTGGGGCATGTCGATTGCCGCCCTAATCCAGCAAGCCTCCCGCCTCGGGCACATCGACGACCAGTCACATCGCATGCTGCGAATCCGGCTGAATCAGCTTGGCTGGGCGAAGGTCGAACCCGGCGCCGTCGCCGAGGAGAGGCCGCAGCTGATGACGCGCATCGTCCGTGCCCATTTGGACGGTCTGGGCAGGACGCTGGACAAAGCCGCCTCGACGGCCCTGATGCTGCCAGGCCCCTTCGCACGCCACTACTTGCCAGACCGGACGGACACAGCGCCGATTCACCAGGAAGGTACGGGCAGTGAGCTTGGATAACGCCCGCCAGCACAGCGACAGCCGGATGCCCTCACGGCTACAGCCCTTCCAGGAGGCCCTCCTCATTCAGTGCTATTCGGACGAGGCGATGAATGTTGCCAGGCTGGCGCGTCGGGATAACGCGGGTCTCGTAATCACCGCCAGGAAGGGCAACTTCAGGGCAACGGACGCGGCGTCCCGTGTCTACCAGGCCGCACGGCACCTGCGGGAGCACAACAACTTCCGCCAGCCGCTGCTGCTCGACGCCGCCCGATATGCCGGTGCCAACCGCGTGGCCGCGCAGACCCCGTTCAACGGCACCTGGATCCGCGATCAGAGGAACCTCGGGCTTCCGGTTCTCACGGACTCCGGCTACGTGGGCGAGGGTGACGAAGCGGGGCTTCGAGACATTCTTCGCCGCGCGGCAGATATCAAGGATGCGATCGCCCTGCTACCGCTTCACATCTCCTGGCTACGTTCTGCGCCGGCACTCGACACACTTCTCTCCTCCATCGAGCAGGCGGGCATGCCCGTCGCGGTCATTCTCGAGCACGACAAGGACCCACTCGGCCTGAAGAACATGGTCCGCTCGCTGCTGCGGTTGTTGAACTGCCCCGTCCCGGTAATGCTGCTCCGCTGCGACGTGTCCGCCCTTGGGGCGCTCTGCATGGGCGCCCTCGCAGCGGCGGTGGGTACGTCCACCAGCCTTCGCCACCTCTACCCGGTGAAGGACGGGGGCGGCGGAGGCGGCCACGATCCGCAGATTGCCGCAATGGTGAAGGAGTGCCTCGCCTACATCAGCGTCGACAAGATCGCGCTTGCCGCACAGGCGGACCCTGACGATGGACTGTGGCAGTGCGTCTGCGAGGCTTGCCACTCCCGACCCTTGGGGCAACTGGCTATCCACCCCTGGCCCGAGCAGGAGCGGCTGGCGTTCGAGCACTCCCTCGAGGTGCTGCTTGATCTTCGCGACGAACTCCTGCCTCACGGATCGACGAGGGCCGCGCGGACGGAGAGCTGGCGCGCGAAGTGTTGGAACGCGCAGGTCCGCCATTACGAGGTGGAGAGCAACACCGACAAGTGGGAACCGCCCCCGTTCCTAGGGGGCTGGCTCAAGGCATTGGAGCCGGCGACGCTACAGGAGCGCGTCCGCTAGCTCCGCGTCCGCCAAGAGGCGTCCATAGAGCTTCTCCTCGATCCAGCGGTCCACGGTTGTCCGGCGGGCGGTCGCTAGTCGGCCGGCATGCCCAGGTTGGATGATCCTCGCCTCGTCCTGGTCCTCGCAGACAACGGCAATCCCCGAGTACGCACACTCCAGAAGGAGATCTCGACTTGCCTCAGCGACAGATGGCAAGGCCACGGCGGTAGCGGCGAACCCGCGCCACTTCCGCGCGGTCGAAAGCGCGTTGCGGGGCGACCTCTCTACGCCAGCGAGGACTCCTTGGATGGAAACCGCAGAGGGGGGGAACAGCCCGCGGCCCTGCGGCCACTCCCACATCGCTAGAGAGTCAGGATCAAGCAGAGGTTCGGCGCACCGGTTCTCCAAGCGCCACTCGTGCGCGGCGGCATCACGGACCACGACTACCGAAACGTGGGTGCCAAGTAGTGACACATCAGGCACGACCACGCCTGACCACCCAAGGGCTTCTGCAGCTCTCTCCATGCACGGGGCGGTCGACCGGGAGGGGAGGCAACGGCCTCGTTGCCGAGATGTCATCGTTCCCTCTCTAGGCTGGCGATCCAACTTGGCCGACGATCCGTACGATGCGTAACGTAACCTCCACCCGCAGTGCGCAACGAGCGAAACGTTCGGACGCAACAGGGAGTGTGATCGAACATGCGTACGATCACACCCCCAATGCCGTCACTCTAGTCAGCGTGACTCGTTCGCGGAACCGCCGGGCAGCAGTCAACTCCTAGATCACAGCGTGGTAGCAGGCGTGAGCCACGCGAGAGCAGTCCCCGAAAGCGCCGAGGGCTACTCCACGACCTTCTCGTAGCTCTATGCGGCCGCAATGCTCTACTGTGACCCCATCAAGCTCGCTCGTCCGAGATCATGGAAGGCAGGAGACGTGCAGGAGTACACCTACGCCGAAGCCGCAATAAAGCTGCGCGTCGCGGAGACCACCCTGCGGCGCTGGGTGTCCAAGGGCCGCATCTCCTGCCACCGGCTGGGCCGGCTGGTCCGCTTCACCGACGAGGACCTGGCATCGGCGTACAAGCCGTCGCCGGCGATCCCGGCCGGCGCGGGCCGGCGGCGCTGATGACCTGGGGGCCGCCGGTACAGCACGTCGTTCACTGCCGGCCCATGCCGGCGTCCGGCGGCCCTTAGCACCACACACCACAGACCCGGGGGCCGCCGGTGCGGTCGCTACAACCCGCACTCATCGTTCTCGGCCGGCCAGACGCTGGCAGCCGGCGGCCCCCGTCGTACGTCACCACCCCTAAACCGTCCTAGGAGGACGGCAGATAGAAAGCGGGCGGCGAGCCATCACAGCTCGCCGCCCGCTTCGTCGGCCGGGTGACCCCCTCGACCCGGCCGGCTCCCCCCGAGCGGTCTACGGGCGCGAGGCGGCCGGGCGCACCTGCCGCGTCCCCCGGTGGATCCGGCCGCGAAGGTCGGCGGCTCGGCCGGCGCCGGCGGCGCGCTGCTCCTCGCCGGCACGGATGCCGGCCTCCAGGAACCCGCCGACGATCCGCCGGACGGGCTCGTGGTGCGTCCTGGTGCCATGCACGTAGACGTCCATCGTCGTGGACACCTGGGCGTGCCCGGCGACGCCCTTGAGCGCCGCCAGCTCCAGGCCCTCGTTGGCCAGCAGGGTCAGCAGGGAGTGCCGCAGGCCGTGCATCGTCATGTGCCCGGCCAGGCCGCGCGACTCGGCCAGCTTGCGGATCTTCACCCACCGCCAGTCGTAGAAGTCCTCGTACCGCCAGTGGTTGCCACGCGGCGCGACGAACAGGAACGCGTTGCCGGCCGCCGCGCGCCGCGTCACGATCTCCATGACCAGTGGGTGCAGCGGGACCTGGCGGTAGCCCTGCTTCGTCTTCGGCTTGGGCTCGACGACCCACCGCCGGTTGACCTTCCGCAGGACCTGCTGGACCTCGACGGTGCCAAGGTGCGCCCGGACGGCCCGGGGCGACAGGGCGGCGACCTCACCCCATCGCAGGCCGGTGGCGAGCTTCGTCAGGAGCAGGTCGCCGGCCTCCGGATCAACCTCGTACGCCGCGGTGAGCAGGATCGAGGCGTCCTCGGGCGTCTCCAGGATGTCCGGCACGTACTTCTCCCCCTCGGGGAGGGCCAGGCCGTCCAGCGGGTTGTACGACCGCAGGGGCGGCTCTTCGTCCTCACCGGGCAGGCAGGAGGCGCGGAAGATCGGGTAGACGCTCTCGCCCCGGATGTTGGCGATCGTCTTCCGGGACAGGCCGGAGTTCAGCAGCGCCGTCTGCCACTCGCGCATCACTCGGCGTGTGATCTCGTCGATCGGCAGGTCCCCGAGCGTCGGGAAGACGTGCTTCTCCAGCCGCTCCCGGTACTTCCGCTTCGTCTCGACGCTCGGCTTCGTCAGCGTCTCCATCCAGGCCAGCGCGTACTCGCGGAACGTCGTCTTCGCGGTCGGCTCCGGCACCGGAGCGGGGCCTGGCACCAGGAAGCCGAAGCCGTGGTCGACCAGCTGCTCTGGCGACGGCCGGCGGTTACCGCAGGCGTCGACGAGCGCCTTGAAGCGCTTCGCGTCGGCCTGATAGTCGAACGTCTCGCCGTCCCAGTCGCCGTCACGGCGGCCGCCGTCGCGCCACTTCACCCTCCACCGGGTGGTCTTGCCGTCCTTCGTCTGTCTCTTCTCGACCTGCGCCACTGTTCCTCCACGTGAACAGGCGGCCCCCAGCTACGCGGGCTCTGCCGCCAGCCGCACCTATATGCGCAGCAGTGGGACCGTAGCCGTCTCGCCCGACAGAGGCAAGATCACACCCTTGACAGTCCTCATCGAGAGCCGTGATCCCGCGGCGATCCCATGGCGGCAACAGCCCGAGAAACAACTAAGGCCGCCGACCTGGATAAAGCCAGGTCAACGGCCTTTTGCCTTCGTTCTCAAGATCGTGTCCGAGGGGGGACTTGAACCCCCACGCCCTATACGGGCACTAGCACCTCAAGCTAGCGCGTCTGCCATTCCGCCACCCGGACTTGCTCTGCACAGCCTACCCCGCCGGCCTCGGTGTTCCACCACCCGTAGGCCGCCCGGCGGGCCGCACGGGGAGTTACTGTACACGGCGCTGGTGGATCATGCACATCGGCGTCCGGGAGCCGGTCGGGCGGCGTGACGGGGACCGGGAAACGCTGCGGCTGTGCGGCGGGTAGCGGCGAGCGTCCGTACCCGGCAGCATGGCCACGTGCCCCAAGCTTCTCCCCTGGCCGTCATCCAGCAGCGAGCCCTCGCGCTGCGCGGGGCGGGTAACCTCGCCGCCGCCCGTGATCTGCTGACCGAGGCGGTCGAGTCTGCTCGCCCGCCGTTCGGCAAGGATCATCCCGACGTGCTCAGCACCGCCCATCTGCTGGCTCGACTGCACCGGGAAGCGGACGATCCGAGTGCGGCCCGCCGGGTGTTGGAGGGGGCGTTCGCTGACGGGGAACGGCGGTGGCCGCACTCGGATCCGTTGATGTTGGCGTTGTCCTACGAGTTGGCGTCGGTCGCCGACGAACTGGGCAACCGGCACGAGGCCCGCCGCAACTACACCCGGGTGGCTGCCGCCGGCCCCGCCGTGCTCGGTGCCGATCATCCGGCGGTACGCGCGGCGCGGGAGTATCTCGGCGACGCCGCTCCCGCGCCCCAGCCGCCGCCCGCTCCCCCGGCTGTCCCGCCGGTACCGGCCAGTCAGTCGCCGCACGGTGCGCTGGCCGAGCCGACGGTGTCGCTGGCCGTGCTGTCGACCGCCTGGAAGCCGCACGACGCGTCAGCGGCAGCGCCCACCCGGCAGGCGGTCTCCCCCGCGTCCGGGCCTCCGGCAGCTCACACTGTGCCTGGACTGCCGCCCGCTCCGGCCGTACCGCCCCCACCGACCCTGCCGACCCCACCGACAACGCCAGTTTTCCCGACAACGCCGACAACGCCGGCCGCGCAGACTCCGCCGATCACGCCACCGATACCGATCACCCCGGCGGCCACCCCGGTCGTACCAGCCGTTCCGGCGGTGCCGCCTGCGCTGGCCGTACCGCCGCCCGCCGTCGCGCCGCCCGTTCCTTCCGTGCCTCATGTGGTTCCGGCACCACCGAGTGTTTCTCCGCAGACGCCGGTAGTTCCGCCGCCTCCGGTGGTGCCGCAGGCCCGGGTGGCGTTCCACGACCAGGCCGCCCCGGCCGTGCCAGCGGGCGAGCGGGGCACGATGGTTCCGCCTGCTCCGGCGGCGCCAGCAGCGCCGGTGGCCCGGCCAGCCCAGGAGATTCCGGGTACGCCGTACGGGCCGCCAGCCGTTCCGTCGGCGCCTTCCGTACCGGCCGCGGCGGTGCCTGCTCAGCGCGGCACCGACGAGGTGACCGGGGTGGTGGCGGTACCGCCCGCTACCGAGGTTGGGACGCCGGCGGGCGGCGGTGGCAGTGGGTCGCCGCCGCATCCGGGGTGGGCTCGGCCGACGATCCGGGTCCAGCAGATCGGCCCGCTGTTGGCCGAGGAGGCGGCCAGGTCCGGGCGCCAGTCCCCCGGTACCTCAGCAGATGGCGCCCCGGCATTCCCGGTCAGCGGACCGCCGGTGAGTGGGCCGCCAGTCAGCGACCTACCAGTCAGCGGGTCACCAGTCAGCGGACCGGTGGGCGGACCACCGGTCAGTAGACCGCCGGTGAGCGGACCACCGGTAAGCGGACCACCGGTAAGCGGACCGCCAGTCAGTGGACCACCGGTAAGCGGACCGCCAGTCAGTGGACCACCGGTAAGCGGACCGCCAGTCAGCGGCCTACCGCTGAGCGGAGCGTCGGTCAGTGGGCCGCCAGCGCCCTGGCAACCGGTCAGCTCGCCGCCCATCAGTTCGCCGCCGGTCAGCGGAGTGCCGGTCAGTGGGCCGTCGGTCAGTTCGCCGTCGGGGGCTGGGCTGTCGTACCAGTCACCGGTGTCGGGCGTACCGGGTATTCCGGCCCCGCCCGTGATCCCGCCGGCCGGGGCCGATGCGATGACCGCCCGACTGCCGCAGTCGGGCCCGGTAAGCGGGCCGCCCTCGCACCACGGGCCGGTAAGCGGGCCGCCCTCGCACCACGGGCCGGTAAGCGGGCCGCCCTCGCACCACGGGCCGGTAAGCGGGCCGCCCTCGCATCAGGACGGGATCGGCGTCGGCCAGTACCACGTTCCGCATCAGCATGGAGCAGAGCAGCAGTTTCTCGGCGGGCACCCGCATGGGTCGACCCAGCAGGCTCCGCCCGCACCGCCGGCCTACCCGCCACCGCCGCCCAGCGACGTAGCGCCGTCGGCGTACCCCGCTTCGCCGGGTTGGGGACAGCCGGCGGGGCATCCGCCGGTCGCCGCGCCGTATCAGGGGCCGCTGGTGCTGCCGCCGCCGGAGCCGGAGCCGGCCCGCAACCGTACGGCGATCGTGGTGGCGGTGATCTCGGTGGTGGTCGCCGTCGCCGCGGTGATCGGGGTGGGGCTGCTGCTCCTGGACCGCCGGTCCGCCTCGTCCGGGGATGCGACGCCCGGCACGGTGGCGGAGTCGCTGGCGCCTCCCACCGACCTGGCGCTGCGCGACGACGCGACCACGATCACGTTGACCTGGGCCGATCCCTCCGGCGGGTTGGTACCGTTCGTGGTGGCCGGTGGGCGGGCCGGGTCGCCGCTGCGGATGATGGCCACGGTCGACGCGGGACAGACCACGTACACGGTGAACGGGTTGAGTTCCCGAGTGGACTACTGCTTCACCGTGCTGGCCGTCTACGACACCGACCAGTTGGCCACCTCCGGCCAGGCGTGCACGTCCCGGGAGGACGGCGGAACGCCAGGCTGATCCGAGCGGCCGGCAACACTGCCGGCTGACCCAAGCGCACGGCAGTGCTCCGGGCCGACGGAGGGCCATCCGCCGGACGGCCGACCGGCCCTGACCAGCCGACCGTCCCGGCCGGACACGCCGACGACACGCCACGCTGGGTGTCCACAGGCGGACAGTGCGGGTTCCGGGCGTCCGTAGCGTGACCATATGATGGCTCCCGGCTCAGGGGAGGGGTTGCCGTCACGGGGGCGCCACCTGCCAGGACGACACGGGAAGGCAGCCAGCTGTGGCGAGCATCGACGAGGCCGGTCCGATCCGCACCACCCGCCCCCGGTCGCGGCTGCGCGGTGGCCTCGTCACCGTGGGCACGGTGTTGGCGCTGCTGGCGGCGATGGGTCTGACCGTGCTCGGTCTCGGGGCGGCGGACAACGCGGTGGCCAGCTACGACGCGAGTTCGTGGCTGTGGAGCGCGGCGCGCAGCGAGTTGGCCCGGGTCAACGGGGTGACCGCCCGGGTGGACACCCGGGCGGAGGTGACCGGGGCGCGGCGGCATCCGATGCAGGTGGTGCAGACCGACCGGATGCTGGTGCTGCGGGACCTGCACACCGGCCAGATCAGCGCCCTGGACCTGGCCACGTTGCAGATCACCGCGACCACGCCGACGACCCCCGGGTTGGGGGTGAGCGTGGCGTTGCACGAGGACGCGGCGTTCGTGGTGGACGCGGTACAGGGTGTGGTCCGGCAGTTGGATCCCCGGTCGCTGGCACCGGTGGGTGACCCGGTGCAGTATCCGCCGGGGATCACCGGCGGCACGTTCGACGGCAAGGGTCGGTTGTGGATCGCGGTGCCGGCCGAGGGCACCGTTTCGGCGATCACCCCGGCGGTGTTGCCGTCGGAGTCGACCGAGCGTACGCAGGTGAGCCCGAAGCAGGTGGAGACGCACGACGTGGCCGAGCCCAGCCACGAGCTGGTGGTCTCCGCGCTTGACGACGGGGTGGCGGTGCTGGACCGCACGGCCGGCACGCTGGTGACGGTGGTGGCCGGCGCGGTGCGTCGTACCGCGTTGGCGCAGACCCTGACCGGGCCGGGCACGTTGCCGGCGCGGACCAGCGGTCCGGTGGTGCCGGTGACGGTGGTCGGGCAGCGGCAGGTGCACGCCATCACCGACGGCGGTGAGGTGCGCTCGTTCGTGGTGCCGGGTTCCGGTGACCGGCTCAGCCCGGCGGTGGCCTGGTCGGGCCGGTTCTACTGCGCGGACGAGGCGGCGGGCGTGGTGTACGCGTTCGACTCGTCCGGGCAGATGGTGGAAACCATCCGGGGCCGCTGGCGTGGTCCGCTGGAGTTGGAGGTGCGGGAGAACTACCTGTTCATCAACGCGCCGGAAGCGTCGACCGCCCGGGTGGTCAACGACCGGCACGAGGTGCGGGAGGTCGACAAGTACGCAAACGACGTGCTCGGTGGCGACCCGCCGGCCGAGCCTCCGCCGCCGCCTCCGCCGCCGAAGAAGCCGCAGGTCAGCAAGCCGGGTGCGCCGCGCAATGTGACCGCCGCGGCCGGTGACGCGCAGGCGCGGGTGAGTTGGCGGCCGGCCGCCGCCAACGGCGCCGAGATCATCCGGTACGTGGTGGAGGGTGCCGGGCAGCGGCTGGAAGTCGGCGCGAACCAACGGTCGGTGCAGGTCAAGGAGCTGACCAACGGCGAGACGTACCGGTTCTCGGTGCACGCGGTAAACGCCAAGGGGACCGGGCCGGCACGGAACAGCAACCCGGTGACGCCAACGGCGGACGTGCCGGACGCGCCGGCCAGTGTCACGGCCGAGGCGCGGCCGGACGGCACGGTGGTGGTGAGCTGGCCGGAGGCGAACGGGCAGGGCAACGCGATCGCCCGGTACGCGGTGACCGCCACCTCGGCCGGCACGAACGCGCCGGCCGGCGAGGCGACCGGCACCGAGTTGAGCATCAAGGCCGGTGAGCTGGAGTACGGCACGCAGTACGCCTTCACGGTGGTGGCGGTCAACGACAAGGGCGCTGCCTCGGAGGCGTCGCCGGTGAGCAACACGGTGGTGCCGTTCACGGTGCCCGGTGCGCCGGTGGAGCTGCGCGCGAGCACGGTGGCCGACCAGCCGGGGACGGTGGCGGTGCAGTGGTCACCGGCGCAGGCCAACGGTCGGCCGGTGAGTGGGTACGTGGTGCTCGTGGGTGACCGGCGCAGCGAGGTCACCGACACCGGCACGACGGTGACCGGCCTGGGTGACGGGCAGAACGTGACGGTGCGGGTCCGGGCGGTCAACGAGGCCGGTGAGGGTGCGGAGGCGACGGCGACGGCGCGGACCGTGGCGCCGCCGCGGGTGGCGGTCACCGGCTCGTCGGCGACCGCGACGGAGGCGACGGTGTCGTTCACCGTGGACGCCGGGGGCGGCAAGTCCACCTGCACGTTGAGCCGGTCGGGTCAGCCGGCCAAGAGCGGTCCGTGTTCGAGCATCACGATGACCGGGTTGACGCCCGGCACCAGCTACACGTTCACGGTGACGGCGACCAACGCCGCCGGCAGCGGCGAGGCCACCAAGGCGCAGCCGACGCAGGCCCTGTACGGCATCGCCACCTGCGTCAACGGCAGCGAGCCGGAGCAGCGTACCTACTGCAACAAGGACGTCGACGGCCGTAACGGCAACGAGGTCTTCTCGGTGCCCCGGCAGGACAACGACCGGCAGGTCGGCTGGGCCAAGCCGGGTACCCGGTTGCAGACGCACTGCAAGATCCGGGGCGAGGAGGTGTACGCGTACGTCTACAACGACCACAAGAAGAGCACCTGGTGGGTACGGGTCGAGTACAGCGGGCGCAACTACATCCCGTGGGCCTGGCTGAACCTGGAGGGCGGCGACAACATCAACGTCCTGCCCACCTGCTGATCCACCTCAGGCAAGGAGCACCACCGTGACAAGCCACGAGCCGCTGACCCAGCAGGAGGTGCAGGGCTTCGCCGCCCTCGCCGCCCGGCTGGCCGAGAACGTCAACGCGGTGGTGCTCGGCAAGCCACAGGTGGTCCGGTTGGCGTTGACCGCGTTGTTCGCCCAGGGGCACGTGCTGTTGGAGGATGTGCCGGGGGTGGGTAAGACGACCCTGGCGCGGGCGATCGCGGCGACGGTCAAGGGCCAGTGGCGGCGCATCCAGTTCACCCCGGACCTGCTGCCCTCGGATGTCTCCGGGGTGACCATCTTCAACCAGGCAACCCGGGGTTTCGAGTTCCATCCCGGTCCGGTGTTCGCCAACATCGTCATCGCCGACGAGATCAACCGGGCGTCGCCGAAGACGCAGTCGGCGCTGCTGGAGGTGATGGAGGAGCGCACGGTCACCGTGGACGGGGTACGGCATCCGGTGCCGCAGCCGTTCCTGGTGGTGGCGACGCAGAACCCGGTGGAGATGGACGGCACGTACCGGCTGCCGGAGGCGCAGCTGGACCGGTTCCTGGTGAAGCTCTCCGTCGGCTATCCGGACGAGTCGGTGGAGGTGGAGGTGTTGCGCGGGGCGACTGTGCGCTCCCCCGAGGCGCTCGCCGCGGTCACCGACACGGCCACCGTCGGCGAGATGGTCCGGATGGCGTTGCGGGTGCACATCGCCGAGCCGCTGTACGCGTACGCGGTGCGGCTGGCCGCGGCGACCCGGACCCATCCGCAGGTGCGGGTCGGGGTCAGCCCGCGTGGGGTGATCGCGTTGACCCGGGCGGCGTGCGCGTACGCGCTTATCGACGGCCGGGGCTGGATCATGCCCGAGGACCTGAAGGCTCTCACCGAACCGGTGTTCGCGCATCGGCTGCTGCTCACTTCCGACGCCCAGGTGCGCGGGGTGACTGCCGCCGATGTGCTCCGTCAGGCCGTCGCCTCGGTGCCGGTGCCGCTGCCGTCGGGTCAGCCGGCCCCGGCGCATCCGTAGCTGCGGCGGGCTGGCGTGGGTATCACCGCTCGGGGCATCGGTCTGCTCGTCGTGGCCGTCCTGCTGCTCGGTGCCGGTTTCCGGTTCGGGTATCCGGAGTTGACGCTGCTGGGTGCGGCGGCTGGCATCGCCGTCGCGGTGGCCGTGGTCATCGCGGCCCGCCGACCCCGGCTGGCGGTGCAGCGGCAGGCGGATCCGGACCGGGTGGCCCGGGGTGAGCCGGCGGCGATGACGTTGACGCTGCGCAACGCGGGGCGGCTGCGGGCGGCGAGCCTGCTGGCCACCGACCGGTGCGGTGACCGGGTGGTGCCGGTGCCGGTGCTGCGGTTGCGTCCGAGTGCGGACACCACGGTCCGCTACGACGTGCCGACGACCCGCCGGGGTGTGGTGCCGGTCGGCCCGCTGCGGGTGACCCGCCGTGATCCGCTGGGCCTGGTGGTGCTGGCCCGCTCCTACGGGGACAGCGTGCCGGTCTGGGTGCATCCGCGGATCCATCCACTGAGCGCGGTGCCCACCGGCGCCGGCCGCAGCCTCGACGGCCGGGTCGACGCGGTACCGCACGGCTCGATCACCTTCGACTCGTTGCGGGAGTACGTGGTCGGCGACGAGTTGCGGCGGGTGCACTGGCGCACCAGCGCGCGGGTCGGTGAGCTGATGGTGCGGGAGAACGTGGACACCAGCCTGCCGCGGATCGTGGTGCTGCTGGACAATCGGGCCGCCGCGCATCCGGACCGGGTGGACGGGGTGGCCGAGTCGTTCGAGTCGGCCTGCGAGGCGGCGGCGTCGGTGGTCGCCGCGGCGGTGCGGGAGGACCTGCCGGTGGCGCTGCTCTTCGTGGCCGCCGCCGAGCCGCCCACCGAGCCGGCGGCAGCCGCCCCGCCCGGCAACGGCAACGGCAGCGGCGGTGTGGAGTTCGACGAGCCGGGGGTCGGGCCGCTGGACCGGTTGGCCGCGGTGACGCTTACCGACGAGGGCACCCTGGAGGCCGCGACGGGACGGCTGCGTCGCGACCGGCTCGGCGACACCCTGGTCGTCCTCACCGGCCCGGGTGGCCGTGGCGACCTGGGCTACGTCGGCGCGTTGCGGGGGGCGTACCCGTCTGTGGTCGTCGGGGTGTTCGGCTCGGCGGAACCGGCGCCGCCGGACGCCGCCGGCCTGGTCGTCGTCGACGCCCTCGACGGGGCGGCCTTCGCCGCCGAGTGGGACGGGGTACGCCGGTGGTGAGAATCCTGCGGGCGGTGCCGGCGGCGCTGGCCGGTCTGGTCGTGCCGGCGGTGCTGGTCACCATGGTCACGCTGGCCGGGCTGACGCTCGACCGGGTGTACGCGGGTTCGCTGCTGACCGGGCTGGTGGCCGGCGCGGCCCTCGGCTCGGTGCTGGTCAGCGTGGTGGCGCGGCGGCTGCCGTCCTGGCTGGTCGCGCCGGTGTCGGTGTTGGCGATGGCCGGCTGGACGGCGTGGGGGCTGCGGCTGGCCGCGGACCGGGCCGAGCTGCCGGGCGGGTTCGCCGAGGTGGCCGCCGATGCCGCCCGCAACGGCATCCCCCGGCTGCTGACCGCGATGATTCCGGTGGAGCCGACGCCGGACACCGTGCTGGTGCCGCTGGTGGGTGCCTGGCTGGCCGGGTTGGCCGGCGCGGAGGTGGCGCTGCGGGCCGGGCGGGTGCTGCTGGGCTACCTGCCGCCGGCCCTGCTCTTCGCCGGGGCGGTGTACGTGGTGGGCCCGAACGCGGAGCCGGCGATCGGTGCGACGGTGGCGCTGGTGGCGGTGGCGGCGCTCGGTCTGGCGGCGTCGGGGCGGGCGGGCGGCGGTGACCCGGTCGACGGGTTGGCCCCGGCGGCGCGGGCGGGGATGCGGGCCCGGTTGGCGGTGGCGTCGGCCGCCGGTACGGCGGTGGTGGTGGGGTTGGCCGCGCTGCTCGGCCCGGCCCTGGCCGCGCTTGTGGAAACCCGCCCGGTGGATCCGCGCCGCTATGTGGAGCCGCCGCAGGTGGAGACGCTTGACGAGAATCCGCTGATCCGGATCTCGGGCTGGGCGCTGAACCCGGACCAGCAACTGTTCCAGGTGTCCACGCAGGGCAGCACCCCGGCCGACGCCGGCACCACCGACCCCGGCTCCGACGCCGACTCGGACCCGGATGACAGCGACGCCGCTGCGGACGAGCGGCCGACGGCTGCCGGCGGCGGGGTGCGGATCCGGCTGGCCGTGCTCAGCGACTACGACGGGGTCACCTGGCGGGTCGGCGCCACCTACCGCAACGCCGGCCGGATCCTGCCCGTGGTGGACCCGCCGCCGTACGCCACCGTGCGCACGGTCCGGCAGGAGATCACGATGGGCGACCTCAGTGGCCGGCTGCTGCCGGCGGTGGCCACCCCGCGCGAGGTCAGCGGGGCGCGGGTGGCCTACGACCCGGACACCGGCACGCTGATCCGACCCGACGGGCTCGCCCCGGGACTGCGGTACACGGTGACCTCCGCGCAGGAACGACCCGACGTGAACCTGCTCGCCACCGCGAACACGCCGGCCGGCGACGAGGTGGCCCGGGTGCTGCACGTCGCCGACGGGGCACCTGAACAGTTGCGCCGGCTCGCCGCCCAACTGGCCGAGGAGAACGGCGCCCCGTACGCCCGCGCGGCAGCGATCGAGCAGTGGCTCTCCGAGCACTACCGGCTGGTCGCCGACGCGCCCAGCGGTCACGCGTACCCGAATCTGGCGTTCTTCCTGTTCGGACCGGTCAACGGCGGCGGGCAGCGCGGCACCTCCGAGCAGTTCGCCGCCGCCTTCGCGGTGCTGGGCCGGATGGCCGGGTTGCCGACCCGGGTGGTGGTCGGGTTCGCCGCCGGATCGTCCGGGCCGGTGCGGGCCGCCGACGCGTACGCCTGGCCGGAGGTGCTCTTCGACGGGCTGGGCTGGGTGCCGTTCGATCCGCTGCCCCGCCCCGACGAGGAGCCGCGCCCGGTCGAGGAGGACTTCCGCCCGAAGCCGGACGATCCGCCGCCGTCGGAGCAGCCGGAGCCGACCCTGGAGCCGACCGCCTCGCCGCCGCCGCAGGCGGCCCCCGGTGGCCCCGCCGACTCGGGTGGGGCGTCGACGCCGGTGCTGGTCGCCGGGACCAGCGGCGGTCTCCTGCTGCTGGTCGTGGTGGCGCTGGCCACTCTGCTGGGGATGCGCCGCGCGCTGACCCGCAACCGGCTGCATCGGGGCGACCCCGGCCAGCGGATCGCCGGCGCCTGGCGGGAGGTGACCGACGCGCTGCGGCTGGCTGGGCAGCCGGTGCCCGTCGACCTTTCCGCCACCGAGGTCGCCGAGCGGGCCCGGCGCACCCTCGCCGACGCGACCCGACCCGACACCGCAGATCCCCGGATGCCCGCGTACAGCGCCGTCGACGACCTGGCCCGCCTGCTCAACCAGGTCGCCTTCGCGCCGGGTACGGCCACCGCCGAGCAGGCCGGTACGGCCGCCGAGGCCGCCACCGTCTACACCGGGGCACTACGGCAGGCCCGGCCCCGCTGGCGGCGGCTGCTCTGGGCGGTGCATCCGGGCCCGCTGCGCTGGCGTTCCCGGCGTTCACCCGAGCGCTGACGCGGGCCGGGCCGGTGGCTCTGCGCCCACCGTCGGCACCGGGTTCGGCGGGCCCACCGTCGATGCCGCATTCGGCGGGCCCACCCTGGACGCCGCATTCGGCGGGCCCACTGTCGACGCGGCGCTCAGCGGGCCCACCGTCGACGCGGCGTTCGGTAGGCCCGCCATCGATGCGGCGTTCGGCGGCGGCTCGGCACCGAGTCCGAGCCGGGCGGCCAGCGTGACCAGGGCCGCCGGGTCGCCGGTGGCCACCTCCGGGGTGGGCAGCAGGGCCAGCACCGGCACGTCCACCCCGGCCGTGACGTACTGGCACACCTGGGCCCGGCACCGCTCCGGCGAGCCGTGCAGGATCAGCGCGTCGACCACCTCGTCCGGCACCGCCGCCAGCGCCGCGCGCCGGTCGCCGGCCGCCCACGCCTGCCACATGTCGGCAAGCGCCGGCTCCCGGCCGAGCCAGCGGTGGAACTGCGCGTACGCGGGCACGGTCAGGTAGCTGGCGATCAGCCGCCGGCCCAGAGTGCGGGCGTAGCCGGCGTCCTCGGTGGGGCAGACGAAGATCCGGGCCACCACCTCGAACTGCGGGCGCCGCTCCCCCAGCTCGGCCAGCGCGCGTGGCACGTCGGTGGCGGCGAGCCAGTTGAGGATGACCCCGTCGGCCTCGGCGGCGGCCAGCCGCAGCATGCCGGGGCGCAGCGCGGCCAGCAGCAACGGCGGCGGTACCACCGGCGGCCGTTCGAGGGTGAACCGGCGCACGGCGAAGGTGTCGAAGGCGCCGTCGACGGTCTCCCCGCGCAGCGCCGCCCGCAGGAAGCGCAGCACGTCCCGGGTGCGCCGGTACGGCGCGGTGAACTGCCCCGCGTTCCAGTCGGCGACCACCGTCGGCGACGAGGCGCCGATGCCGAGGGCGAACCGGCCGGGAGCGACGTCGGCGAGGGCGGCGGCGCTCATCGCCAGCAGGCCGGGGCCCCGGGTGAACACGGGGGTGATCGCGGTACCCAGCCGCAGCCGCGGCTGCCAGGCCGCGGCCAGCGCCAGCGGGGTGAACGCGTCGGCGCCGTTGACCTCGGCGGACCACACGTCGGTGTAGCCGGCGTCGGCGAGGGCGGCGTACACCGCGGCGTGGTCGGCGAGCGGGACACCCGCCAACGGGACCGTCATCGCCCATCTCGTCGTCATCGGTCGATGGTGCCCGCCGCCCGGTCCGCCGAGCAAGATCTTGTCGGTTTCCCGGTTCACCCCTTCCGCCGGCGTCGGCGGTGCTACGACAACGTGGTGACCTGGACCGATGCTGAGCAGAGCAGCTGACCGTGGCGCGGCCCGCCGGTCGGCTGATGCCGGGCACCGGGGATCCGGGGCGGGCGACCTTCCTGGAGCTCTTCTTCGACCTGGTGTTCGTCTTCGCGCTGACCCGGATCTCCGCCCGGGCGTTCGAGGACCTCGCCCTGGAGCCCGGGGGCGCCACCGGCTGGAGCCCGGTGACCGGGGGCGCGAAGACGCTGCTGCTGTTGCTGGCGCTCTGGGTGCTCTGGCAGCACACCGCCTGGACGACCAGCCGCTACGACCCGCACCACGGGTGGCTGCAACTGATCGTGATCATCGCGCTGGTCTGCGCCATGGTGATGGGGGTGGCGATCCCCAGCGCGTTCACCACCACGGGGTTGGCGTTCGCCACGGCGTACGTGGTCGCCCAGCTCGTCCGACCGCTGATCCTGCTCGTCGGCGGCACACCGGAACGCCGCCTCAAGATCAGAACGATCATCACCTTCTGCGCCACCGGCGTACTCTGGATCGTCGGCGCGCTGTCAGCGACCAGCCCTCGGGTGATCCTCTGGAGTTGCGCGCTGGGCGTGGAGTACCTCGCCGGGCGGTTCGGCTACCCGGTCCCCGGGCTGGGTCGCTCGGTCGTCTCCCAGTGGGAGATCGGCGGCTGGCATCTGGCCGAGCGCTACCAGCAGTTCTTCCTCATCGCTCTCGGCGAGACGATCCTGGTGGCCGGCTTCTCCTACAGCGACAGCGGCTACGGTCCCGCGCGTACCGTGACCTTCGCGCTGGCGATGGCGTGCACCATCCTGCTGTGGCGCGTCTACGTCCAACGGGCCGGGCAGATCCTCGCCGAGGCGGTCGCCGCAGCCCGCCGACCGGCCAGGATCGGTCGCTCGGCCGCGGACACCCACCTGGTGATGGTGATCGGGTTGACCGCCACCGCGATCGGCTACGAACTGGCCATCCAACATCCGCTGACGCACCCCGAGGTGGCCTGGATCGTGCTGATCACGGGTGGGCCGGTGCTGTTCCTGCTCGGCCGGGCCCGCTTCGAGTACGAGGTCTTCAACCGGGTCTCCCCGTCCCGGTGGATCGGCGCGCTGGTCCTGGCCCTCCCGCTGCCGCTGCTGCTGGATCACCCGCCGGTGTACGCCGAGGCGCTTGTGGTCGTGGTGCTCGGCGCGGTCGCCATCGACGACGCCCGCCGCGCCCGCAAGGGTCCACCGGAACCGGCGGCGACCCCCTTCTGAACGCCACGGTCGCGGGCTCGCCAGCGGCGAGGCACCCGTGGGTGGCCGGTCAGCCGCCGAAGGCGAGCAGCCGGATCCCGGCGGCGTCGAGGACGGCCTGCTCGGCGGCGCTGCGCGGGCTGCGACCGGTGGCCTTGCGGATCAGGGTCAGCGGTTCCCAACCCAGTTGCGGTGGCACCGGGCGGCCACCGGTGAGCAGGTCGGCGATCACCTGGCCGGCCGCCGGGGTCAGCCACGGCTCGCGGTCCAGCGCCGCGGCCAGGTCCAGGCCGTGCACCCCGACCTCCACCACCCGGGTACGCAGGAACTCCGGCACCGTCATCGCGTCGCCGTGCCGGGTGCGGACGACCCGCTGCGCCGGGTGGGCGTCGACCCCGTCGAGGGTGGCGCGCCAGGCCCGGTCGAACTGGGCGGCCAGCGTCGGCACATCGGCAACGTCGCCGGCCTGCGCCCGGGCGGCGTCGATGCGGTCGGCGTCGACCTGCGGGGTGAACTTGGCCGCGCCGAAGTAGCCGGCGGCGTCGACCTGGGCCCGCTCAGGCGCCGGGGCGGCCAGCATGTCGGCCAACCGGGCGACGCCGGTGCGGACGTGGGCCAACAGCTCTGCCACATTCCATGGTGGACAGTCGGTGGGTCGTTCCAGGTCCCGCCGGTCGAGGGTGGGCAGCACCTGGCCCAACCGCGCACACTCGTCGCGGAAGGCGTCCCGGGTCGCAGTCATCAGCTCTCGCGGTTCGGTCACCACGGTTCCGCCTTTCCCAGGCCTAGCCCTGCTCGCGGGGGACGATGCGGTGCACGGCGGCGAGCATCAGCGCCATCACCACGCCCATCGAGCCGGCGATGCCGGCGGCGCTGCCGGCGTAGCCGAGGAACAACGGCCGGCGGCCCAGCTCGGCCGCCGGGATGCCGCGCTGGCCCAGCAGCCACCACAGCGCCAACGTGCAGCCCGCGATCGCCAGCAGACCGCCGAGGCCGAGCAGCAGCGGGGTGAGACGGTGCGCGTCGGCCAGGGCCACCTGCGCCCCCTCCCGCTGGGTGCTCAGCAGCAGCAGCCCGGCCACCGCCGCCCAGACCCCCACCACGAGATACGCGGCCACCGCGTCGCTGGGCCGGTGCCAGCTCGCGGAGAGGGTGGCCACCCCGGCGATCGCGGCGTAGCCGGCGCCGATCACGGCGGCGAAGCCGCGCACCTTGGGCGGCAGCACGAGCACCAGCGCCACCGCCACCGAGGCGGCGACCGTGGTGTGGCCGCTGGGCAGACTGTTACCCACGAACGCCCGCTCCGGGTCGACGCCGTAGTCCGGCCGGTTCAGCCCGTACTTCAGCAGCTGCGTGCTGACGTTGGACCCGGCGATCAGCAGGGTGGCCGCGACGGCCAGCGCGACCCGGCCCCGGATCAGCGCGATGAACCCGATCATCACGGTGGCCGCGAGCAACGACACCACGGACATCGCGTTGAGGATGCGGTTGACCGGATCCTCGATGTGGTCGCGACCGATCCGATTGCCGGTGAGCGCGACCGTGTCGATCCACTGCCCGGTCGCGCTGTGCAGGGCGTATCGCCAGACGACGATGAAGGCCGCCGCCTGGACGAGAGCCAGCAGGACCAGCCAGACCGCAGTTCCACCCCTCGGCGTCACGCGCACCCGGACAACTTAGCCGCCCGCCCGTACCGGACATCCGGGGGCCCGCCGGTGGCGTCGGGATAGGTTGGGCGCAGGTGAGGGAGGCGATGGTGACCGGTACCTCGGAGCGGGACGCCCCGGCCGTCGGGCGCCCGGAATCGCTGGCCGACCTGCTCGGCGGGCGTCGTGGTGCGGTGGACGCGACCCTGCCGCCGGTCGCCTTCACGGCGGGCTGGTTGCTGGCCGGGCGGTCGGTCACCGCCGGAGTGATCGCGGCCCTGGCCGTCGGTGTCGCGGTGGCCGGCTGGCGGCTGCGCCGCGGGCACCGTCCCCGGTCGGTGCTGATCGGTCTGCTCGCCGTCTGTGTGGCCGCGATCGTCGTGGTACGCACCGGCCGCGCCGAGGACTTCTTCCTCGTGCAACTGCTGGCCAACGCGGCCAGCGCCCTGGTGTGGGCGGTCAGCATCGTGGTGCGCTGGCCGCTGCTCGGGGTGGTGGTCGGTGCCGCCCTCGGCCAGCGCGGGCGGTGGCGGCGGGACCCGGCGCTGCTGCGCGCGTACGGCCGGGGCAGTTGGGTCTGGACCGCGACCTACGTGCTGCGGGTGGCGGTGTTCCTGCCGCTGTACCTCGGTGGGCAGGTGCTCGCGTTGACCGCGGCCCGGGTGGGGCTGACCTGGCCGCTGGTGGCCACGGCGTTGGCGCTCAGCTGGGCGGTGGTACGCCGGTCGCTGCCGTCCGGTCATCCGGGACTGCGGCATCCGGTGCCGGCGGGAAGCCCGCCGACCGGGTCGCCACCGCTGCACGGCGACGGCCGGTCGATCCGCCCCGGCGACGTGGTGCACCCCGACGCGGTGAGCGACGGGCACGAAACGCGGTGAGCGACGGGCACAAAAAGGGAGAGGCCGCCACGGGGGGAGCGGCCTCTCCGGTGATGTACGTTACTCCGTCCCGGGCCGGGTTGTGATCCCGGGGCGGCTACTTTTTTTCGCGATCTGCGTGGTGAGCCCGACGGATCGGGCGCGGTGGGGTGGGCCGACCGCTCCGCTGCGTCGGCCAGAGGGGCCGACCCACCCCGGCCTGACCGTGGGCGTCAGGCCGCCGGCCGGACCTGCCTGTTACCCCCGAGGCCCGACCGAAGCCTCCGGGTGGGTCAGCACCCCACCCGGAGGAGTTCGCTCAGCCGTTGGGGAACAGCTTTCCGTAGTCGGCGTACGCCATGGCGATGTCCGCCTGGGCCCAGAACCGGTGGTAGCGGAACTCCGGCTCCGGCCCGCCGTCGAGGTACGCCTGGACCTTCGGCCACGCCGGGTCGTTCTTGTAGAACGACCGGATGTCGACGAAGCTCTTGCCCGGGGCGATCTGGTCGCCGTTGGGCATCCGGCCAGTCCAGCCCGGCGGGACGTAGAGGCCCTGACCGGTGGAGGCGTTGTAGACGTCGTCGAAGCGCCGGTAGTCGCCGCGCTTCTCCACCGTCGACACGCCCTGCGCGTCGCTGGCCGCGTGCAGCGCGTCCAGCAGCCCCTTGCCGGTGGTCTTCGCCGCCGTGTTACCCGACTTCGCCGCGTACGCGATGAGCGTGCGGGCCAGGGCGGAGGTGACGCCGACGTCCCGACCCTTCACCGTCACCTCGACGTGCAGGTTGTTGTTGGGCTGCGGGCTGCTCGGGTTCCAGTTGGCGGGCTGGCCGGTCCACTCCATGTCCGACGGGATGGACCAGTCGGCGCCAAGCGTGGTGTTGGCGATCGCCCACGGCACCCACTTGTCCAGCAGCGCCTTGGCCCGGGCGTTGCCGGTGACCAGGTACAGCTCCGCGATGCGCTGCATCGACCAGACCTGCATGCCGAACCACTGGTTCGACGGCGGGTCGTTGTAGACCGGGTCCTCGTCGTAGAACATGCCGTAGAAGGTGGCGGTGCCGGCCGGCGGCGTGCCGTAGTGGCCACCCCAGCTGTTGGTCGCGCCACCGGCGATGCCGCCCTCGGCGGACTGGAGCCAGGTGTAGAACTCCAGCTGCCGCTCGAAGCTCTTCTCCCAGTCGGCGGCCGCGGTCGGCGACTGGGGCTTGAGCTCGGGCACGTTGGTCAGCGCCCACGCCGCGAACGGGTTCTGGTAGCCGAAGTGGCTGTGGCTGGAGCCGATCCGCCACGACCAGTTCTGGCTGGTCTCGTACGCGCCGCCCCAGGCGTAGTACCAGGACATCAGGTAGTGGGCGGAGTCGCGGCCGTTGCCCGCCGGGCAGGTGCTGGCGCCGACGCAGTTGCCGACCCGCTTGAAGTACTTGTCGAACATGGCGTACCGCAGGTAGTCGCCCATCTTGGCCGCCTTGGCCACGGTGGCTGCCACGTCGGCCGCCTTGTTCTGCTCCTTGGCCCAGGTCAGGGCCCAGTACGCGGCCTGCACGGCCCGGGCGTCGGCGTCCGGGGCGTTCGTGTACTTCCACTGCTTGGCCGGGGCGTTCTGCTCCTTGATGAACAGGTCCAGGTAGCCGTACTGGCCGCCGTGCGCGAAGGTGTCGCAGGAGGGCTGCGGGATGGTCTCCCACACCGACTCCTGGGTGCCCCGCTGGAACGTGTTGATGTACGCCGGGCGGGTGGTGCCGTCGCCGCAGCGGCCGTAGCCGTAGACGTTGTCCACGTCCAGCAGCCAGTGCATGCCGTAGATCGAGCCGGTGCCGTAGGTCTGCTGAAGCTCCGCGCGCAGCGGGTCCTTGCCCACCGGCACGTTCGGCTGCAGCTGCGACGGGTACTGGCTGGGCAGGTCGTTCTCGGCGGCGTAGGTGGCGTCACCGGGCGAGCCGGCGGTCGGCTGGTCGGCCGCGGAGGGGATGATGTACTTCTCCATCACCGTCCAGGCGTTGTTGAACGGCGCCCAGTTCTGGGTCACCCGTCCGTAGTACGCCTCCAGCCAGAGCCAGAAGCTGAACGCCTCCGAGGTGGTCTCGTGCCCGTGGTCGGGTGCCTCGACGATAAGCGTCTCGATCGAGTGGTAGGGCACGCCCTCGGGGCTGAAGTAGCCGGAGTTCTTGATCTTGTTGTACTGGGCGAGGAAGCGCTGGACGTACTCGCCGTCGCCGCCGGGCACGTCGTTGTCGATCTCGGTGACGGTGACCGTGGCCGGCGTGTGGCCGGTGGCCGAGGCGGTGACGGTGGCGGTGCCACCGACGGTGTCGGCGTCTTCGGCCGCCCGGACGGTCACCTCGACCCCGGTGTTCCAGTTGCTCGGGGTCAGCGTCGCCGAGGTCGGCGAGACGGTGATGTCCGTGTCGCCGGTACGCGCCAGGCTCACCGCGACGTTCGAGGTGGGTGCCCGGCTCGCGGTGAGCCGGAACGTCGAGCTGCCGCCCTCGGGGACGGTCAACGCCGACGGGGTGGCCACCAGCGCCGGCGAGGTGGTACCGGCCACGGTGAACGACCGCTCGGCGATCGCGGAGAGACCGCTGTTGTCGAACGCCCTGGCCTGCACCGTGTAGTCACCGGCCGGCAGGTTCTCCAGCGTGTACGCGTACGGCGCGGTGGTGTCGGTGTTGACCAGCAGGCCGTTGCGGTAGAACTCGACCCGGGCGATCGTGCCGTCCGGGTCGCTGGCGGTGGCGGTCAGCGGCACGGTCGCCGGGGCGGTGAACGGGCCGGCGGGCACCGACAGGCTCACCGATGGCGGCTGCGCCGCGACCCCGCCGCAGGTGACCCCGTTTACCGAGAACGACGTCGGCTTCGGGTTGCTGCCGGTGTAGGAGCCGTTGAAGCCGAGGCTTACCGACGAGCCGGTGGCCAGGTTGCCGTTGTAGGACTCGTTGGTGGCGGTGACCTGGTTGCCGGACTGGCTCCACCGGGCCGACCAGCCCTGGGTGACCCGCTGGTTGCCGGGGAAGGCGAACCGCAACGTCCAGCCGTTGATCGGGTCGCCGAGGTTCTTGAGGGTCACGTTGGCGGTGAAGCCGTTGCTCCAGTCGTTTGTCGTATAGACCACGTCGCAGGCCGGCGCGGCCTGCGCGGCGGCGGCGGGTACGGTCACCCCGCCGAGCGCCAGTGCCGCGGCGGCGAGCCACGCCAGCCGGCGACGTCTTGCCAGATTTCTCATCTGCGCGGTGTCTCCTCGGACCAGGCCGGGGGCGGTGCCGCCCCGGCGTGACGCCCACGCCGGCCGGGATGGGTCGCGTGGCGCCAGTGGATGGTGGTCTCTCCGGCCGCAAGGCCGGTGGCGGTGGGGGCGCCGGGCAGGAACGGCGGCTACGCCCACTGCTGCAGGACGCCGTACCGGACGGACCGGATGCCCTCGGCGACCCACGCTCGCGCGACAAACGTGGCTCCACGTGGTCGATCGACAGTCTGCCATGGAAGCGCTCCCAACGCCAGAGACAGCGCTTCCGGAAACACTGAGTTGTTTCGATCTCGTTTTGGGGCTTTCACAAAGCCGTGACGGGCGTTACAGTCGCAGCAACGTCGATGGGAGCGCTTCCATCGACAGAGTTCCAACCAGAAGATCACCCGATGTCGTGCCCACGGCACCGGGGACAGAACCCACAGGCCGACGGCGGGCCAGCCCGGACACCGCCGTCAGCCGCCGCCCCACATAGTGGAGGGAGGTGGATCCTCAGCCACTCGCGTGGCCCGGCTCCCGCGCGACACGCACGACTGGGACGCCAATCCGCACGTGCGTGTACCGCAACATGGTGGGGACGGGGGTTGCCCTCCCCCGTCCCCACACTAAACCCCCGTTCACGATGGGAAAAGAGGCCGACGGGTCAGACGCGCATCACCCGCGCGCACCGCACGGCAGTCGACCCGCCCGCCGACCGCCATCCGCGCCGCCCCGCCGACCGCCCGGGCGCGCGCCACGGTCCGCCCGCGGCCCTCGGCGTACCCGGTCCCGCCGCACCCGACGCCCGACCGGCACACGCCCACCCCCTCTCACCTGCCATCCCCCGCCACTGCGGCCTGCCCGTCCCGCTGCGACGATCATGCCCCGGCGGCTACCGCCCACCCCTTACCCTTTATTGGGAGCGCTCCCGGGCTCCGGCGGTCAACCCCATCCACAAGGAGAACCCATGTCGATGCTCACCAGGCGTCACCTGCTGCGCCGCGCGGCGCTCTCGGCCGCCGCATCCCAGGCCGGCCCGGCAGTCGGCGCCAGCACGGCAGGCACCACCGCTGTCGGCGCCACCGCCGTCGGCACCACGGCCACCGCCGTCAGCGCCGCCGCCCTCACCGGCTGCCAGTCCGACCGCACCGACCCGGCCGCAGCGCCCACCGCCCGGCTGCCCTTCCCGCCGGACTTCGGCTGGGGCGCGGCCACCTCCGCTTACCAGATCGAGGGCGCCGCCAAGGAGGACGGCCGCGGCGAATCGGTCTGGGACACCTTCAGCCACACGCCGGGCCGCATCCGCAACGGCGACACCGGTGACGTCGCCGCCGACCACTACCACCGCTACGCCGAAGACCTCGATCTGATGCGCGACCTGGGGCTGCGCAGCTACCGGTTCTCCATCTCCTGGCCGCGCATCCAGCCCGACGGCACCGGCGCCGCCAACCAACGGGGCCTCGACTTCTACCGTCGCCTGGTCGACGGGCTGCACGAGCGGGGCATCGCCCCGATGGCCACCCTGTTCCACTGGGACCTGCCGCAGTCCCTGCAGGACGTCGGCGGCTGGGAATCCCGCGACACCGCGCACCGCTTCGCCGACTACGCGGCCACCCTGTTCACCGCACTCGGTGACCGGGTGCCGGTCTGGCTCACCATCAACGAGCCCAAGACCGTCGTGCAGAACGGCTACCTCCAGGGCCACCACGCCCCCGGCCGGCAGGACCCGGACGCCGCGTACCTCGTCGCGCACCACCTGCAACTCGCCCACGGCCTCGCGGTGCGGGCACTGCGCGCAAACGGCGAGGGCCGCATCGGCCCGGCCTTCAACCTGCACCCGTGCTACCCCGCCGACGACTCCCCCGCCGCGGCCGAGGCGGCCCGCCTCTACGACGGCTACGAGAACCGGCTCTACCTCGACTCTGCCTTCAAGGGCAGCTACCCCGAGGACGTGCTGGCCGACCTCGGCCCGAGCAGCCGGATGGTCCGCGGCATCCAGGACGGCGACCTGAAGATCATTTCCTCTCCCGTCGACCTGCTCGCGGTGCAGTACTACACGCCGATCTACGTCACCGCCGACGGCGGTACCGTCCGCCGCTGGCCCACCTCCGAGGCCAGCTGGCAGCAGATCTACCCGCAGGGGATGTACGACATCCTGACCCGGGTCACCCGCGACTACGGCCCCGTGCCGCTCACCGTCACCGAGAACGGGCTGCCCACCCCCGACGTACTCGCCGCCGACGGCACCGTCGAGGACACCGGGCGGGTCGCCTTCCTGCGCGACCACCTCACCGCCGCCCACCGGGCCGTCACCGACGGGGTACCGCTGGAGAGCTTCCACGTCTGGTCCCTGCTCGACAACTTCGAGTGGGCCGAGGGCTACGACCAGCGCTGGGGCCTCATCTACGTCGACTACCCCACCCAACGCCGGGTGCTCAAGCGCAGCGCCCACTGGTACCGCCAGGTCATCGCCGACAACGCAGTCTGAGGGGTAACCAACTCTGCTGGCGCGGTGCCCGCTTGCCGGCGAGCGGGCACCGCGCCAGCCACACCTGATCCACTAGAGTCGCCCCGTGGACAACCAGGCTCACTCGCTCGGACGGCCGTTCTGGACGTTCTGGAGCGCCGCCGCGCTGGCCAATCTCGGTGACGGCATCCGGGTCGCCGCCTTCCCGCTACTGGCCGCCGCGCTCACCGACGATCCGCTGGCCGTGGCCGCCGTCGCCGCCGCCCAGTTCCTGCCCTGGCTCGTCGCCGGCCTGTTCGCCGGCGCCCTCGCCGACCGCCGTGGCGCCCGCACCCTGCTCGCCGCCGCCGACACCGGCCGGGTGCTCGTGCTGGCCACCCTGGCCACTGCGGTCGCCCTCGGCTGGGCCACCATCGCCCTGGTCGTGACCGCCGCATTCCTGCTCGGCGTCGGGGAGACCGTCCGCGACACCGCCGCCCAGACCGCCGTACCCCGGCTCGTCACCGACGCCCAGTTGGAGAAGGCGAACGGACGGCTGGTCGCCGGCGAGATCGTCGGTAACGAGTTCGTCGGGCCACCGGTCGGCGCCCTGCTCTTCGTCGTAGGCGCCGCCATCCCGTTCGCCGTCAACGGCGCCACCTTGGCCCTGGCCGTGATGCTCGTCCTCTCGCTGCCGTTGACCCTGGCCCACCGCGCCGCCGCCCCCGGCGGCGACACCCCGGCCCCGCAGCGCGACGGCATCCTCGCCGGCCTGCGCTGGCTCGTCCGCCAGCCCACGCTGCGCACCCTGGTCCTGGTCAGCGCCGCCGTCGCCGCCGCCGACACCGCCTGGTTCGCGATCTTCGTGCTCTACGCCCGGGACGCCCTCGGCCTCGGCGCGGTCGGCTTCGGCCTGCTCCTGGCCACCGGCGCGGCCGGTGGCCTGCTCGGCTCGTTCGCCGCCGACCGGCTGATCGCCCGATTCCGGCACCGCGCCGTGCTGACCTGGTCGATGGCGGTCACCGCCGGCGTACCGGTGCTGCTGGCGGTCGTGGCGAACCGGGCCGCCGCGGTGCTCGTGGTGGTCACCACCAGCGCGGCGTTCGCCGTGCTCAACGTCGCTGCGCTCTCCGTACGCCAGCGGCTCGTGCCGACCGGGCTGCTCGGCCGGGTCACCGCCGCCTCCCGCATGGTCACCTACAGCTGCACCGCCCTGGGAGCGCTGGCCGGCGGCGCGCTGGCGACCAGCGCCGGCATCGAGGCACCCTTCGTGTTCAGCGGCGTCGTCGCCGTCGCCGCCTGCGTCTCCTGGTGGCTCGCCTCCCGACCGGTCGCGTACGGGCTGCGGTAGGCCGTCGCACGGCACCGGTCCGGTGCTGCTGCGACTGCAACGCACCGGCCTGGTCACCGGTCCGGTAGCCCGGTCCGCCGGCGGTGGTCAGGGGCGGCTCGACGCGTCGGTGTACTGCTCGACGTACTCGCCGCTGGGCTCGATGGGCGTGATGACGTCGATCAGTACGCCGTTGGGGTCGGCGACGATGAAGTGCCGCTGCCCGAAGTCCTCGCTGCGCAGCTCCAGCTCGGCCGGCAACCCGCCCTCGACGACGAGGCGCTGCCACTGCGCGTCCACGTCGGACACCTCGAAGTTGAGCAGCAGTCCGCCGGCCGGTCGCCGGAAGCCGTCCGGGATCGTCGGGTGGGTGGCGTCAAGCAGGGCGAGTTCGTACGGCTCGCGGCCGGGACGGCGCAGGCTCACGTACCAGTCCGCCTCGAAGGTGGTCTCGAAGCCGAACCACTCGACGTAGAACGCGTGCGACTCCTTCAGCCGGTTGGTGCAGATCACCGGGTAGAAGCTGGTCAGGTGCATGGCCCACTCCATTCACATACCGCTGGTATGCGAATGGACGCTATTGGCATACCATCGGTATGTCAATAGCGGCACCGGGTGAGGACGGCAGGATGCGGCGGGCGGAGCAGCGGGAACAGACCCGACAGACCCTGGTACGGGAGAGCCGGCGGTTGTTCGCGGCGCTGGGCTACCCGGCGGTCGGCCTGTCGCACATCGTCACCGCAGCCGGGGTGACCAAGGGCGCCCTGTACCACCACTTCGACAGCAAGGCCGACGTCTTCCGGGCGGTATTGGAGCAGGTGCAACAGGAGGTGGCCGAGCAGATCGTCACGGCCGCTCAGGCACAACCCGACTCGTGGGCCCGGCTCACGGCAGGTTGCCGTGCGTTCCTCACCGCCAGCACCGCCCCCGGAGTCCAGCAGATCATGCTGATCGACGGGCCGGCCGTGCTGGGCTGGGCCGAGTGGCGGGCGCTGGACGAGGCGGCGTCCGCCCAGCACCTCGCCGAGGCGCTCACCGACCTCGTCGCGGACGGGACGATCCCGGCGCAACCGGTCGCGCCCCTGGCCCACCTGCTCTCCGGCGCGATGAACGAGGCGGCCCTGTGGCTCGCCACGACGACCAGCCCCGACGCGCTGGAGCACACCTGGGCCGCGCTCGGCCGGCTGTTGAACGGCCTCCGCCTCCGCTGACCGTCGTCGCCTTTCCGGGAGGCGATGTCGGTGGGTCCGCGGCCGTCGCACGTTGCCGATGCCCGTCGCGGGCCTCGGGATCGCCGGCGGCGGCGAGTGTTAACCGGTGGCGGCGAGT
>NZ_JCANNB010000009.1:0-213779 GCF_059553435.1 Micromonospora sp. PRAS1 | reverse complement strand
GCGGTACTGCTCATGGTCACTCCTTGTTCGGGAACTCCAGCACAGCGACCGTACCCAGATAGTCTCGTACGAGACTATCTGGTACGAGATTGATTGAGTGGGCGGGTGGACGGATGCCCCAGGCAGAGGAGGTCAGTACAAGTTCGTCGGGTGCGTCCATGACCCGGAAGATGCCGTCGCCGAAGCGACGGAGTGGCGAGCGCGCCGAGCGCCGGCGCGCTCGGCGCGCTAGCAGACGGAGCCGGCCGGCCCGCACTGGCCGGAGAGGCGCTCGTGCACCAGGCGCTGGATGGCCCGGACGAACACGTCGCGTTCGGCCTCGGGCAGGATGGCGAGCACGTTCGCCTCGATCCGGGCCGAGACCTGCCGGGCCTGGTCGAGCACCTGCTCCCCCTTCGGGGTCAGCTCCACCAGGCGGGCCCGTCGATCACCCGGCGCGGGTACCCGGCGGGCCAGCCCGTCGGCCTCCAGCTGGTCCAGGGTCACCACCATTGTGGTCTTGTCGACCCCGCACATCTCGCCGATCTGCCGCTGGGTGAGCCCGCCGCCGTGGGCGCGCAGCAGCACGCCGTACGCCCGGGGTGAGATGCCCAACTCGGCCAGGCTGGCGGCGTGCTCGGCCCGCAGCGCGTGGCTGGCCCAGCTGAGCAGGAACATCAGGTCCAACGGGCGACCCGGCGACGGGGATTCCATGCACCGAGGCTAACAAGATCTTCCGAGGCGGGATCGTTGCCCGGTCACGGACCGTCGGGAGGATTACGCACCTGGTCGGTCCGGCCGACAAATGGTCGCCATGACCACGGCGACGCCGCGTGGCCGTACCGCAACGGTGTAGCAACGCCCGGCCGCTGTGGAGATCGGGGACCGGGCCACCGGGCCGTCATCCTCACCGCCAACGACGGCGAGGCCGGCGCGGTGGCCCCCGAGAACGGCGGGCCGATCTGGCTGTGCCGGGGGCTGCGGCGGCCGTGGACCGAGATCTGGGACACCGAGGTACGTCACACGGGGTGACCGGCCGTCGCGCGGACCGCCACGGCGGCCACCCGGCCGGGTTAGGGTGCTGCGATGGGTACCCAATCCGCCGCGGTCGAGGCGCTCAAGGCCGACCCGGTCACCGCCTCGCTGCGCCGCTCGTTGGAGGTCTACTACGGCGACCCCGACCGGGACGCGGCGATGGATGCCTTCTACGCCCGCTTCGTGCGCCCCGGCGACCTGGTGTTCGACATCGGTTCGCACGTCGGCGACCACATCGGTTGCTTCCGCCGCCTCGGGGCCCGGGTCGTCGCCGTGGAGCCGCAACCGCTGTGCCTGCGGGCGCTACGGACCATCTACGCCGACGACGAACAGGTCAGCGTGGTCGAGGCGGCCTGCGGGGCGCAGCCGGGGCTTGTCGGTTTCCTGGTGAACTCCGCCAACCCGACGGTCTCCACCGCCTCCACCGACTTCGTGGCCGCGGCGGCCGGCGCCGGCGGTTGGGAGGGCCAGGTGTGGGACGGCCGGATCGAGGTCCCGGTCACCACCGTCGACGCGCTCATCGCCGAACACGGCACGCCGGCCTTCGTCAAGATCGACGTGGAGGGCTTCGAGGACGCCGTCCTCGCCGGCCTGAGCCGCCCGCTGCCGGCACTGTCCTTCGAATTCACCACCATCGGCCGTACGGTGGCGTTGCGCTGCCTTGACCGGCTCACCGCGCTCGGCTTCGCCGGCTTCGACGTGGCGCTCGGCGACGAAAAGTCGTTGACCCTCGGGCGGTGGGTCTCCGCCGAGGAGATGGCCACCCACCTGCTCACGTTGCCGCACGAGGCGAACTCCGGCGACGTGTACTGCGTACCGACGCCGGACTGACCGGGCTGACGATCAGCCGCCGGGGCTGACCGTCACCAGCCGGTCGACCGCCTCGGCAAGGATGCTGCGGGCCTCCACCAGGCTGGCCCCGGATTCGGCGGCGAGCAGTTGCAGGCAGAGACCGTCGATCAGGGCGAGCAGCACGGTGGCGTGGCGCAGCCGATCCGGGTGCCGTAGCGCGCCCTCGGCCTCCAGCGTGGCCAGCCAGGTGTCGACCCGGTCCAGGGCGCGGGCGGTCATCGCGGACAACAGCCGCCGAGCCTGCTCGGTGCGCTGCGGACCGAGCGCCGAGGCGTGCAGCGCGAGCCAGTTCTCCAGCTCGCTCCGGCTGCCCGGCCCGGCCGGCAGGAACTGGGCCAGGCACTCGGTGAGCCGGATCGTCGCCGGCACGCTGCGGTCACCGATGCGCAGGTCGAGCAGCTCGGCGTCGAGGCTCTGGTCGACCACGGCCTGATGCAGGGCGCGTTGGGTCGGAAAGTAGTGCCGCAGGGTGCTCGGGCCGATGCCGGCGCGGGCGGCGACGGCACGTACGGTCAACGCCGCCAGGCCGCCCTCGGCGGCGATCTCCGTCGCCGCGCGCAGGATCTGCTCCCGCCGGTCACCCATAGTCCATCGATCCCCCACGTCGAGCTGAGCAGCACATCGTGCCAGTACGGCGTGCTACACCGTTTGGCGCTCTGGTACAGCGTACTAGTGGGTGGGTTGCGCGTCGGGCGGTGGCGGCTGCGATCGCCAAAAGCCCCTGGTGGGAACGGGTGCCGATTACTCTGGGTGAGGTGAATGGCGAATCCTGTTCACAGCTGTCCGCTGTCGCCTCTCTCGCATCGAGACGCGACAGCAGGGACGGGCCCAGGTGAGACGAGGACCCGGCAGTTGGGCGAACCGGCGATGGCAGGTACGGGTCCGGCTGCGGCAGTGGCGGCGACGGCGGCGGACCTGGCGCGAGCACGCCGGCCAGCAGGCGAGCCGGGCGGCCGCCGAGCGGTTGCCGGACGACTACCTCCCCCGCCGGCCGAGGCCACGCCTCTACTGGGTGGTCGTGATCGTCGGGGCGGCCTACGCGCTCTGGCTGTTCGTCGCCCTGGTCGTGACGATCCTGGCGCGTTTCGGCACGCTGCAACCGTGGCAGGTCTGCCCGGAGTCGGCATCCTTCTACTGCGGCCAGGTGACCGGCCTGGCCACCAACCTGCTGGGGCTGGCGCTGGGCGCCGTCATCTTCCTGTGTGGCTGGTACGCCTGGCTCAGCAACCGGTACCGATCCACCGTCCAACGGGCACCCGAACGGGTGGTGCACACGGCGGCGGGCCAACAGCTCGGCCAGGTGGTGGGCCGCAACGAACTCTGCACGCTACTGCTGAGACGGTTGCAGGACCACGACGTCCGCCGCCCACTGGTCCTCGTCGGCGGGATCGGCACCGGCAAGACCGCGACGCTGACCCTGCTCGCCCAGCACCTGGCGGGAAAACGCCTCGTGCCGGTCGGCCTGGACCTGCGCGGTCGCCGGGTCGACAAGGAACAGGACCTCGACTTTCTCGCCCTGGCCCACGAGGAGTTCCTGCGCTTCGTGGACCCCTGGCTGTGGAGCGCAGGACAGGGCGACACGGCGTGGCGGTGGCTACGCCGGCGGGAACGGATCGTGGTGCTCGCCGACGGCCTCGAACAGGTCGACGTCGGCCACGACGTCGACCGGGACAGCGTGCTGCGCTACGCCATCGACCAGGCGGCCAGACAGGACCTGCCGCTGGTGATCGCCTCCCGGCCCAACGACCCGCTGCGCGGCATGAACGCCAGCGTGCTCCAACTGGAGCCGTTGAGCGAGGGCGCCGCCCTGAAGTACGTCCTCGGCCCGGACCCGACCCTGGGTCCCGGCTGGGCCCGGGTAGCCGACCTGGTCAGGCTCGCCGACATCGCCGAATCACCTGTCTACCTGCGCATCATCGATGACCTGCGTCGTTGCGGCAAGCTGGAGGCGGTGGCGGCCACCCGTGACGATCGACAACCGCGCGACCGCTCCGCGGCGCGCTGGTACCTGATGGAGCGCTGGCGCGAGGCGCTGATCAGCGGATGGGTGCACCAGGACTACGGCGTCTCCGAGCGCGAGCGCCACGACGTCTTCGAGATCCTCTCGGCACTTGCCTGTCTGGGGTTGCTCGACGGCACCGCCGAGGTCAATCCCACCGATCTGCGGCACCGGCAGAACAGCTTTCTGACGGAAGCGCTGAAACGGAAGGTGACGAAGTTCAACCCCCTCCTCGAATCCGACCTCGGTCTCGCCCAGGCCCTCGGCGTGCTGCTCGGCCTGGCGGAACGCCTCCCCAACGGAGGACTGCGATTTCCCGACGGCGCGATCCACGCCTACCTGGGTGCGCGGTACCTGGCACCGGCGATCGAGCAGGGCATGATCGACTTTCTGCAACGAGCCGAGCAGGGCTCGAACCGACCCAGCCGCGAGCTACTCATCGCGATGACCCTCTTCTCCCGCAGCGCTGGGCCGCCACCGAAGCCCTCCCGGGCAGCCCGCGAGGCGGTCGCGGGCCTCAAACGACTGCTGCCGCACTGCGAGGAGGACGCCCCCGCACAGAAGGTGCCGAAGCTCGCCGCCTTCCTGACCAACGCGCTGTGCACGGTCGCCGCCAGGCAGAGCCGCAGCACCGAGGCCGGACCCGGAAAGGTTCGGTTGCCCAGCGGCGACCGAACCCGGGCCGTCGAGATGTTCGCCACCGCCTTCGAGATCGACGGCTGGTCCGCCCAGCCCGCGCACTCGCGCATCGCCTCGGCCGCCGCCGCCAACTGGCACACCTTCCAGGAGGACCATTCCATCACCGACCGGCCGCTGGGCGAGGCGAAGCTGGCCCTCATGCACCGCTTCGGCGCGGCGGCCCGGCTGCTCGTCGAACGCGGGAACGCCTACCCCGACGGGCCCGCCTACCGCACGTTCTTCGACATGATCTGCGGCGAGGCCTCGCACCCGGTCCGGCTGGTGGCCGTACGGCAGATCGCCATCGGCGGCGGCGAGGCCGCACGGCTGTTGGCAAAGCGTTTGCAGGGCGAGCCCTGCACCCCCGACTCGGCCAACCCGTCCCACGAGGAGCAGCTGCGCGGCTGGCTGATCCCGCTGCTGTACCTGTACTCCCATCGCTACCTGCCACCGCAGGCGCAGCGGGATTCGGAGGAGCGGACTCATGACCTGCTACGCGCCGCAGTCGACCGGTTCTGCGAACCATCGGGGGCCGACGACCTGGCCAACCAGATGCACCTGGCGCAGGGATTCCGCCTCGCGGCCAACTGCCGCATCTTCGATGACAGCGGCAACCGGCGGCAGGCGTTGATCGAGCAGGCCGAACGACTGCTGCGCAACGTCCACCTCTGGTACGCGCAGCTCGTGCTGCTCCAGGCGCTGACCCTGCTGTCGCTGCCCGAGGACCCGCACGAGTGGCTGCCGTACGACCGGCCGGCGGCGGACCCGCGCGGCCTGGTCGACTACTGGGTGAGCATCGCCGGCGGTGGCCCGGCCGCGCCCGACGGCGACGGTACGCCCCACCCGCTGGTGCAGGAGGTGGCGGAGCTCTGCGTCCTGGCGCTGCGCAGCGGGCATCCCGAGCGATACTGCTGGATCGACGAGCGGGACATCATCAGCCGGGTGGGTGACAGCGAGCCGAGTGCCGACATCCGCGGCGAGCAGGAGTCGTGGCTGCCTGAGTCCGTCGGCTGGGCGGTGCTGGACCAGCGTGCCCAGCGTCTGCTCGCCGACGTGATGCTTCTGCTCAACCTGACCGGTCGGTACCCCGACGATCCGCCCGAGCGCGACCGGCTGCTGGCCCGGTCCAACCGCAGCAACCTGCCGCCCTGCCTCACCGGCGACCGCGCTCCCCTGCAGGCCAGCCGCGAGCACCCCATCGAGAAGACCAGCCCGGGCGCCACCTGCGTGGCCGACTGTCCGTTCCGGCTCTGCCCGCTGCCCGCGCCGAACGAGGACCTGCCGCACCAGATCGACGAGGCGTTCTGCTCGCGGCAGGTCGAGTTGGCCACCCTGCATCCGCAGCGACCGAGCCGGGCGAGTTGGCAGTTGGGCCCCCGATCCGACCTGCAGAGATTCTGGCGACAGATGTCCTACCGGATGCTGCCCCGATGGCATAAATGAGCATCCCTCACCACCGCTCGGCACCGAGTCGCGGCCGGGTCATAGGCTGATCCGGTGCTGTCCCAGATCACCGGCCTGTCGCGCCACTTCACCGAGGAGACCCTCCGGGCCTACCTGCTGAGCCGCGCCACCCGGGCCGGCAACGGATGCCTCATCGTGCGCGGCTACGGCAACCGGCCTGGCGAGTACCAGAAACTCGCCGGCCGGGCCTGGGCACACATCGCGGCGTACGTGGTCTTCGTCGGCGGCTACGACCCCGCCCTGGAAGTCCACCACGACTGCGGCGCGCCGGACTGCATCGAGCCCAGCCACCTGTGCCAGCGCAGCCGCGCCGACAACTGCCGCGACCGCGCCCAGCGCCCCCAGTGCCGCAACGGCCACGATCGGGAGATCGACCCGACCACCGGCCGGTTCCGGAGAGTCTGCCGGATCTGCAACCGGCAGGCCCAGCAGCGCTGGCGTGCGCGCCAGGCCGCCGAGGTCGCCGAGGCGCGCACGGCGTACGGGCGGGCCATCTCCTGAGTTCCTGACGGACCCGGTTCAATCCGCCGTCACACCAGCGTAAGCACTTATGCACCTTAACTGTCATTATGATGCATGGGTGTTATGTCCATCTTGTGTGGATAGATTATCTCATTGCTGTAACCGGTAATCCATTAATTGGCCGAGGCGTCGGGGTTGGTGAACCGACCGCCCCCCGGAGCTATGCCCGGGCGGTGACTGCCCAGTGGTAACCGTCGAGGTCGGTGAACCGGCCGACGTGGTGTCCGTTCTCGGTCCGGGTAGCGGCGCTGATCCGGCCGCCGGCAGCGCCTGCGGCGGCGAGCAGGGCGTCAACGTCGTTGCGGGAGGCGACGGTGTGGGTCAGCACGAGCGCGGAGAAACCGTCACCGTGCTCGTCGACCGCAGCGTCCTTGGCGAGGGCCTTGCGGGGCAGCAGACCCAGCCGGCAGACGCCGTCGGCGATGGTGAAGTCGACGAACTTGTCGCCGTAGTCGCGATCGACACGCATCCCCAGCGCCTCGTAGAACGCCTTCGACGCTTTCGGGTTCGCAACGCCGAGATAGGCGGCGGTCTCGGTCGGCTTCGGTGGACCGGTCAGGGCACCCTTGTCCTTCTTGGTAGCGGCAGCCAGCTTCCAGACTGTTCCATCCGGCGCCTGGCAGACGGCGGCGAACTCGCCGAACAACTCCTTCTTCGCCGGCTTGACAACCGACGCCCCGCCAGCGACGGCGGCGTCGAGGAGCGCCCTGACCTCGGCGGGTTGGTTGACGATGATGGACAGGACGCAGCCCCGGAAGCCCGAGGTCGCCGGGCTCATGCCGGCGTCGGTGGCGAGCGCGTCGAGTTGACGTAGAGCAAGCTGTCCGGTGCCGTGCAGATCCAGGCTGGCGGTGTGTCCGTCGTCGGTGACCGGAGCCGAGAACACGGACGCGTAGAAGCCGCGTGCCGCCTCAACCGCCGGCACACCGACAGTGATGACGTCGAGAGAGAGCGCCCAAGAGGTGATCTTCATGCCCAAAACACTAGGTAGCCGCACCCGGGAGGTGCTTCTTGATTCCTGACCGGCCCGGACACCCTCATCGCACCCGTCAGGAATCAAGAAGTTGCAGGTCCCGCAGCACAGCTAGCCTCAGTTGCACACCGTCACAGGAGAGTGGGCCGCATGAGCGACAAACCCGGCAGGACGAACACCGATGGCTTCTCTGCCCAGGAGCGTGCCGCCATGAAGCAGCGCGCCGCGGAGTTACGGGAGGAGGCGAACCGCAGCGGTCGTGGCAAGAAAGCAGCCGCCGAGGAACTCGACGTGCTGTCGAAGATCGCGGAGATGGATACGGCGGACCGGGTGGTGGCCGAACGAATCCACGCAATCGTCACCACTACCGCGCCGGAGCTGTCCCCGAAGCTGTGGTACGGACAGCCGGCCTACGCGCGGAAGGGAAAGGTGCTGTGCTTCTTCCGCAGCGGGCAGGTCGACAAGGAGCGTTACTCGACCTTCGGTTTCACCACCGAAGCCAACCTCGACGACGGCGGCCTTTGGCCCACCTCCTACGCGGTGACCGCATTGAGCGACAACGCCGAGAAGAAGCTCACCGCCCTCGTCAAAAGGGCCGTGAGCTGACCCTCAGCAGCACGAGTGGGCTACACACCCCGGCGCCGGCCGGAAAACCGGTTGAGCCTTCCGACGGCGTACCCGTAGATTGCCGGCGCCCATCGTCGTGAGGACAGAGGACAAAACCGCGTGACCCCGCCTGCTCTCTAGACCTGACACCTTTTTCCACTCACCGGTAGCCGACGCTCCCGTCGGTTCTGCCGGGCTGCCCGTGCGCCCGGTCATACCGCGTTCGAGGCCGCGCGTGATCGGCCTCGTGTCAGGTCTAGAGATCAGGTCTGGAAACCATGTCTTCACAACCGCATACCGTGCTGCCCTGGGCCGTTCGTCGGACCAGGCTGCCGCTGCTGTCGCTGCGCTGCCTGGACTGCCGGGCGGAGTCGGCCACCACCGGCAAGGGCAGGTTCCGCGTCAACGCCAACGGCAAGCTGCTGGACGTCTGGCTACTGGTCGGCTGCATATCCTGCGATCGGACGAGCAAGCTCACCGTGCACGAGCGGACGCCTGTCAACTCCTTCGATCCGGCCGAACTCGACGGCTACCGCGACAACGATCCGGAACTGGTGGCGTCCACGCTGCTGGACCCGCGGCTCGCCCGGCGCAACCGCTTCGTCCTCGACTGGACGGGCGCCTGGCGGCTGGACGTCCCGTCGCCCTGGCGCGACGAGGTGTGGCCGGTCCAGGTGGAGGTCGTCTTCGCCGACCCGGTGCCGGTACGCCCGGACCGGCTCATCGCCCACGGCCTCGGCTTCAGCAGGAACGAGGTACTGCGCCGGGTCAAGTGCGGCATTCCGCTGCGCCGTCCGACGAGCGCCGGATTCGCCTTCACGGTGCTGAGCGGGCACTAGCGGAAATGCAGCCGGGCGGGCGGCTCCGACCCGCCCGGCCGCACTTCACACCAAACCCCGATCGACGGGTCGGCCCACCCGGCACCGGCAGGAAGACAGTTGACCTCAACCGCCCTTCAACCGAGACGATCCTGGCATGGACGCGGAAGAGGTCTGGCTTGCCGAACTTCAGGACATCTCCTTCAGCCGAGCTGGTGCCGCCACGGCGTCGTCGTTTCCGGCGGAGAATCGGATGACCGGTGCCCAACTTGCCCGACTGCTCCACCCGGGGGCGTACGGCGTATTGGCCACCACGAGGGCTGACGGTCGTGCGCATGCCACGCCGACCAGCCTGGTCCAGCACGAACGGGCCGTGTGGCTCCCCACGGTGGGCGGTGCGGTCCGCCTGGCCAATGTCGCCGCGCACCCGTGGGCGTCGCTTGTCGTCATGCGCGGCGACGGACCGGACCACGCGATGGTGATGCTGGAAGGAGTCGCCGAGGTCGTGGATGCCGCGACGGCCGACGCGACGGCCGCCGCGAACCGGTACGACCGCGAACTGACCTGGGCCACGGCGTGGATCCGGCTGACCCCGCAGAGAATCTTCAGCTACGCCGCCAGCGGCTGACGATTGCGTGGCTCGGTCGAGGTCGTGGCCCAGCATCCGACCCTCCAGCCCACGGTCCCGCGCCAACCCGTACGGTTGCATGGCATGGCACTACGTCTGGTCCAGGTGAACTTCAAGGCTCGGAATGAATCGGCTCTCGGCCGGTTCTGGGCGGAGGCGCTCGGCTGGGGTGTCTCCAGCGAGGAACCGGGTGTGGTCAACGTCGAACCCGCGGGCATCACCTGGCCGGACCCCGCGGCTGTCTGCGTCGACGTGGTCGTCGTCCCGGACCCCGAAACCGTGAAGTACGGCGTGCACCTCGATCTCGCCACCACCTCCGCGGCCCATCAGGCGGAGCTGGTGGCACACCTGATGGAACTCGGTGCGACTCCCGCTGACGTGGGCCAGGGCGATGTCCCGTGGACGGTGCTGGCCGACCCGGAGGGCAACGTGTTCTGCGTGTTGGAGCCTCGGGAGATCTACCGGGACACCGGGCCGATCGCCGTGGTGGTGGTCGACTGTGCGGATCCGCGAGCCATGGCCCGGTTCTGGGACCAGGCGATGGACTGGACCCTGCACGAGGTGACCGATGATCATGCGGTGCTGCGTTCGGCCAAGGGAGTCGGGCCGTATCTGGAGTTCCTGCGCACGACCGGTGTGCGGACCTGGTGGAACCGGGTGCATCTCGACCTGAAGCCCTACCCCGATGACGATCAGGCAGCAGAGGTGGCTCGGCTGGAGGCGCTCGGGGCCACCAGCATCGACGTCGGCCAGGGCGACGCGTCGTGGCGGTGCCTCGCCGACCCGGAGGGCAACGAGTTCTGCGTCCTCTCCCCGGGCTGACCCGCAGCACCTTGCCGGCTGACCCGCGACACCGGGCGACACCGGGTCATCGGCGCTGGCCGAGTCGCAGCACAGTCAGATAACGGCGGGCGGCCCGGTCGCCCATGCGGGTGCGGATGCGCTCGGCGACGGCATCGAGCAACGGTTCGCGTACGGCGCGGTCGAGCCTCCGGTACGGCGACAGCGAGCGCAGCAGGTCGGCGAACCCGTCGCCGGTGAACCACTGCACGGTCGGGTACCACCGCACGATCGGCGGGCCGAACAGGTCGCCGGGATCCTCGACCGAACCCCAACCCGTGTCCGTGGCGCGTACGTCGTCCGCCAGGGGCGGATGCCCCCAGTCCGGGTTCCCGGGCGAGAACCGTTCGTGCAGGTCGGCGGTCTCGGCGTACACCTCCGGCTCGCCGGGACAGCGGACCACGACGTGACCGAGCAACGCCAGCCAGCCCTGGGGGCGCAACACCTGGTGCGCGCGCCGCCAACCGATCGACGGGTCGACCCAGTGCCACGCCGACGCGGCCACCAGGACGTCGAAGCGTCGCCCGCGATCGTCCCAGCGCTCGAATGTGGACTCCTCGACCCGTACGTCGCGGTGACCGGCGAGACGCTGTCGGGCCAGCGCGGCCATCGCCGCGCCCGGCTCGACGGCGGTCACCGGGCAGCCGAGCGCGGCCAGTGAACGGGTCGCCTGGCCGGTGCCGCAGCCCACCTCCAGCACCGGCGACCGTGTGTCCAGGCCGGTGATCGTGGCCAGGTCCGCGAACAACTCGTCGGGGTACCCGGGCCGGACCCGGTCGTAGAGCTGCGGCACCTCGTTGAACACCTGGCCGAGGCCACCTCGATCCGACGCTGCCATCGCACCATTGTGCCGGAGTCGGCCGCCATCACCCGGGAGGGTTACCACGCCCTCGCCGGCGAGATCTCCACTGCGGTGACGGCCGACCACCCTGATCCGAAAGCCCGCCTGCTCGCTCTCGACCGCACCTACCTCTGGTCGCCCCGCGCGGGCTGCTGACCGTTGTCCGGCCGGCGGCGAGTTTATCCCGGAGCTGTTGCGCCTCCGGGTGCGCCAATTCGGTGAGGATGTGCAGGGCGCGCCGCCAGCAGCGGATGGCGGTCGCCTGGTCGCCGAGGGCCCGGCGGGTGTCGCCGAGGTGCCGCAGCGCCTCCGCCTCGTTGTAGCGGTGGCCGAGTTCGCGGCTGAGTTTCAACGCCCGGCCATAACAGCGGGCCGCCCACTCGTAGTGGCCGAGATGGTGATGGGCGTACCCGAGCGTGTCCCAACTGTTCGCCTCGCCGGTCAGGTCACCGAGCCTGCGTTGCAGGGCGACGGCCTGCTGGCAGCAGCGGACCGCCTCCCGATACGCGCCGAGCATGGCGTGGTCCCAGCCGAGCGCGTTGAGTGCCCGGGCCTCCCCCGCCCGGTGCCCGTTGTCGCGGAAGAGTTGCAGCGCCCGCTGGTCGTGGTGCAACGCGGCCGCCCGGTCTCCGTCCTTCTCGGCCACCCAGCTCAGTGACAGCAGGGTGTGTGCCTGGCCGACCCCGTCGGCGAGTTCGTCCAGCAGTGTCAGGGCGCGTTCCAGGTGAACGCGGGCCACCTCGAACCGCCCGGTCTCGGAGTAGGCGGGAACGATGTCCCGATGCGCCTGCGCCTGCGCCGCCCGGTCACCGTCGCGTTCGGCGGCGACCAGCGCGCGCTCCTGGAGGGCGATCAGATCCGCCCAGTAGCCCCGCCGGCTGAGGAAGGTGGTCGACGCCCACGCCAACTGCCGCACGTGCCGGTCGAAGCCGTGCCGGGCGGCCAGCTCGACCACCCGCAGGAGCACCGCCCCCTCCTCGGTGAACCAGGCCAACGCCTGCCCGTTGTCCGCCGGCGCCTCCGGCTCCACCCCCGCCTCCGGCGGGGGCAGCACGAGCCGGTCCCGCAGCGGGGACAGCCGGGCATCGGCGGCGCAGGCGCTGTGCAGGTAGTGGTCCAGCATCCGGTGCACCGCGGCGCGGCGAATGTCCGCCGGCTCCGACTCGACCAGCTCCGCCGCGTACGCCCGCAACAGGTCGTGGCAGGTGTATCTACCCGGGACCCGCTCCACCAGCAGCTGCATCCGGCTCAACTCGCCGAGGACGGGACGCACCTGCCGCTGTGGCAGGGTGGCGAGGCTGGCGGCGGCCGGCACCGAGATGTCCGGCCCGGGATGCAGCCCGAGCAGCCGGAACAGCCGCGCCGCCGGCTCGCCGAGCGCCCGGTACGACCAGGAGAACACCGAGCGCAGGTCGGTGGCGGGGTCCCCGCTGCCGGCGAAGCCGTCGAGGCTGCCCTGCAACTCGGCCAGTTCCCGGTCCAGGGCCGCGAGCCGGAATCCGGGTTGGGCTGCCGCGCGGGCTGCCACGATCGCCAGCGCCAGCGGCAGGCCGGAACAGCGTTCGACGATCCCCTGCACCGGTGCCGGTTCGGCCACCAGCCGGCGGTCGCCTAGCCGGCTCGCCAGCAACTCGCGGGCCTCGGCGGCGGTGAGCAGGTCCAGCGTGACCGGGCGGGCACCCTCGGCCGCCACCAGGCCGGAGAGTTGCTGGCGGCTGGTCACCACCACGGCGCAGCCGGGAACGCCGGGCAACAGTGGACGCACCTGCTCGGCGTCGCGCGCGTTGTCCAGCACGATCAGCATCCGCCGACCGGACACCAGGCTGCGGTACATGCCGGCCTGTGTGTCCAGGTCCGTCGGTACCGACCCGGGCGGCACACCGAGGGCGTCGAGGAAGCTGCGTAGCGCCACCGCGGGTGGCATCGCCGCCACGGTGGGCTCGAAACCGCGCAGGTTGACGTAGAGCTGCCCGTCGGGGAACCGGTCCAGGTTGTCGTGTGCCCACCGCAACGCCAGCCAGGTCTTGCCGATCCCACCCATCCCGCCGACCGCCGAGATGGTGACCCCGCCCCCCGTCTCGACCTGCTGGTCGACGGCGTCGGTGAGGGCCGCCAACTCGCGGGCGCGGCCGGCGAAGCTGGCCGGTGGCGGCGGCAACTGCCGGGGCATACGGGCGGTGCCGGTGGCCGACACCGCCGAGGCGGCGAAACCGGGATCGCCGTGCAGGATCCGCAGATGCAGCTTCTGCAGGTCAGGGCCGGGGTCGACGCCCAACACGTCGGCCAGTTGGCACCGAATCCGCTGGTACTGCTCAAGGGCCTCGGCCTGTCGGCCCGAACGGGACAGCGCCAGCATCAGCTGGCCGGCAAGCCGCTCGTCCAACGGCTGCTCGGCCACCCCGCGGGACAGCTCGGCCAGCAGCGTGGAATGCTGGCCGCAACGCAGGGCGATATCGGTCCGGTCGCGTTCGGCCGCCAGCCGCTCCTGGTGCAGGGCGGTACGCATGGTGTTGAACCAGGGCGTGTCCAGGCCCGCGAACGGCTCGCCCCGCCACAGGCCGAGCGCCTCGTCGAACTGCCGCAGCGCCTGCTCGTCGTCGGCGGTGAGCCGGGCACGTGCGACAAGCGCCTGGAATCGGTGCAGGTCCACCGCCATCGCGTCGACGTTCAGCAGGTAGCCGCCCTGCTGCCGCACGATGCCGACATCGTAAGCGCCGCTGAGTGCACGCCGTAGCCGCGACAGGTAGCTGTAGAGCGTGCCGTGTGCCCGCTGTGGTGGCCGGTCCAGCCACACCCGGTCGAGTAGCCGATCGACATGCACAACCCTGTTTGCCTCGACCAGCAGCACCGCCAGCACGCATCGCTGGCGGACATGACCGAGATCGATCGCATTGCCGTCGGCCTCTGCCTCGATGTTGCCCAGCATCCTGAACTGCACAACCATGAGCCCTCGCTGTCCACCCCGCCGGCCACCAGCGGACTCAAGCTTTCCACAAGGTCCATCCAAGGGTTGTCCGGTAATGGTCCGGCACGCTCCGGATCAGCGACCGACATCGTCCGGCGTCTTCCTCCGCCGTCCGCGCCTGGTCTGCGCATTCAAGGTCTGCGCAAGATTTCCGAATGGCAGGGGCCGGACGCTGATTTCACCGGCCGGACGAACGCCGGGAACGGCCAGAGCCGACATCTCTAGGAGGATTCATCGTGCGGAGCACTCGAACCAGATCGACCGCAGCGGCTGGCATCGCGTTACTGGTCGGCGGTGCGCTGGCGCTGAGCAGCAGCCCCGCGACGGCCGCCGCGCCTGTGGCCGCCGCCGCTCCCAAGGCGGCTGCGGCGGCCTGCGTGGAATGGTTTGACAGCGCTGGCAGCGGGGGCGCGGAGCGGTACCACGTCCAGTGCAACGGCTACTACGTGCGGGTCTGGGTCACCTGTAGTTCAGGGTCGCCGATCAACGGCGCGAAGAGGTGGCAGTACCAGAAGGCGGAATGCCGCAACGGGGCCTGGATCACCAGCGGCGGCTACGAGGCGACCCGCACCTGATCGCGGTAGGCCAGCAACTCCGCGACCCGAGGGCCGGGTGAATCAACGGGGGGCCGGCGGGCGGGGCGAGCAATTCGTCCCGCCCGCCGGCAGCGGCGTCAGCCGACGCCGTCGAGTACCGGGATCAGCTGCTCCTCCTCGTACGCCAGGTGCGTCTCCAGGCCGCCGGTAGAGGGCCACCACCGGGATGACCCGGGACGTCTTCGCCTGGTATTCGGCCCAGCCGGGGTCGGCCTCCACGGCGCGGGCGAAGAGCCGGTCGCGCTGAGCCGGGAGCAGAACCCTCAGGCGGCGCGGCGTCGACGGAAGGCTCCCCCGGGCCCACCGTGACGCGGCCGGTGCCTGTCCCGGAGCAGAGCGTCACGGTCACCGCGGGCATGTGCCAGCGGCGTAGGCTCGGCGGAGGATCGCGCGAACGGGGGCGGAAATGGTGAGTACGGCGGGGATCGTCGGGATCGCGCTGGTCGCCCTGGGGCTGGTGCTGACGCCGGGGCCGAACATGGTCTACCTGGTGTCGCGGTCGGTCACCCAGGGGCGGCGAGCCGGGTTGATCTCGTTGCTCGGGGTCGCGGCGGGCTTCGTGGTCTACCTGGGTGCCGCGGTGGCCGGCATCGCCACCGTGTTCGTGCTGGTGCCGGCGCTGTACACGGCGGTGAAGCTGGCCGGGGCGGCGTACCTGCTGTGGCTGGCCTGGCAGGCGGTCCGCCCGGGCGGCCACTCGCCGTTCACTCCGGTGCCGCTGCCGCCGGACCCGACCCGGCGGCTGTTCACCATGGGTCTGGTGACCAACCTGCTCAACCCGAAGATCGCGATCCTGTACGTGTCGCTGCTGCCGCAGTTCATCGACCCGGCACGGGGCAGCGTGGCGGTACAGAGCCTGCTGCTGGGGCTTACCCAGATCGCGGTGGCGTTGACGGTGAACGCGTTGATCGTGCTGACCGCCGGTGGGATCGCCGGATTCCTGGGCCGGCGGCCACTGTGGCTGCGGGTGCAGCGGGTGCTGATGGGCACGGTGCTGGCCGCGCTGGCGGTGCGGATCGCCGCCGACCGTTCCCGTGCCGCCGTCGCCGCCGGCTGACCGGAGGTTCGACGTGCCCGCCGGTTGACCCGGGTCAGTCGGCGGGCTCGCGTAGCACCGCGACGCCGCCGGGCGGCAGGGTCACCGCCTGCTCGACGATGGTCGCGGTGAGCAGTTCCACGCCTTGCGCGGCGACGCGGTGCTGCCGGTCGGTGTGGTTGAACAGGAACAGCCAGCTGTGCCGGCCGGCGCGGCGGCGCACCGCCTCCACGCCGTCGGGCGCCTGCGTGCAGACGGGCCGGACGCCGGCGGCCCGCGCGGCGCGGGCCAGCAACCGGCGGTACGTGTCATCGTCGGGTCGAGTCGACACGTACCACGCGGTGCCGGCGCCGTAGCGGTGCCGGGTGACGGCGGGCCGGCCGTCGAGCAGCCCGTCGGCGTACGCGGTGACCACCTCCGCCCCGGCCGGACGCAGCGTCTCGGCCCAGATCCGCCCGGTGCCGCCGTCGGAGAGGCCCACCTGCTCGCCGTCGGCAAGCGGGTGGAACTCCTCTGCCCAGACGCCGAGGACATCGCGCAACGCGCCCGGATAGCCGCCCAGACGCACCCGGGCGTGCTCGTCGGCGGCCCCGCTGAGGTAGGTGGCCAGCAGGTGACCGCCGCCGTGGACGTGCTCGCGTACCCAGCCGGCGGTGGCGTCGTCGACCAGGTAGAGGGCGGGCAGGACGAGCAGCCGGTACCCGTCGAGCGGGTCGCCGGGCACCACCACGTCGCAGCCGTAGCCGGCGTGCCACAGCCCTCGGTGGGCGGCGGCGGCCTCCTCGTGGTGGTCCAGCAGTTCGGAGGGCAGACCCGGATGGCGCAGTGCCCAGCCGCTGGCGGCGTCGACGACAAGCGCCACGGACGCCTCGACCCGGCCGCGTACCTCGGCGAGGCGTTGCAGCGCCGCGCCGAGTTCGACGGTCTCGCGGAACACCCGGCTGTCCGGGCCGGCGTGCGGCACCAGGGCGGAGTGGAAACGCTCGGCGCCACCGGTGGGGGCCCGCCACTGGAAGAACATCGCGCCGTGCGAGCCCCGGGCGACGTGGGCGAGGCTGTGCCGCAGCATCCGGCCCGGCTCCTTGGTGTGCATCCGTCCGGCGGTGTGGATCTGGTTCGGGGCGCTCTCCATCAGCAGCCAGGCCGGGGCGTCGCCGACCGCCGGGGTGGGCCGGTCAGGGGCGGCGTGCCGGGCCCAGCCCCGGGCCAGGTCGCCGACGAGAGCGGTCTGCTCCTCCGCGCCGATGTCCACCGCCGACGGGTAGTGGTCCACGGCGACCAGGTCCACCTCGGCGGCCCAGCGGGCGTGGTCGACCGGTACCCAGTCGCCGAGCACGTAGTTGGTGGTGACCGGCAGCCGTGGATTCGCCGCGCGCAGCAGGTCGCGCTGCTCAACGTACGCGTCGAGCAGGGTGTCCGACCAGAAGCGGCGGAAGTCCAGCAGCTGGCCGGGATTGGCCAGGTACTGGGTGGCCCGGGGGGTGCTGATCTGCGCCCAGTCGGTGTAGTGCTGGCTCCAGAAGCTGGTCACCCAGGCCTCGTTGAGCGTGGCCAGGTCGCCGTGGCGCTCGGCCAGCCAGCGGCGGAACGCGTTCGCCGTGTGCTCGCAGTGGCAGGTGGTGCCGTATTCGTTGTGTACGTGCCAGCCGGCCAGCGCCGGGTGGTGGGCGTACCGGTCGGCGAGGGCGCCGGCGATGCGTCGGGCGGCGGCCCGGTAGGCGGGCGTGGCGGCGCAGTAGGTGTCCCGGCTGCCGTGGTGCAGCCGGACCCCGTCGGCGGTGACCGGCAGCGCCTCCGGGTGTGCCAGGGTGAACCAGGGCGGCGGGGAGGCCGTGGGGGTGGCCAGCGCGACCCGGATGCCGCCGTCGTGCAGCAGGTCGAGCACCTGGTCGAGCCAGTCGAAGTCGTACCGTCCGGGTTGCGGCTCCAGGCGGGACCAGGCGAACACGCCGACGGTGACCAGGTTGACCCGGGCCCGGCGCATCAGCGCGACGTCCTCGGCCCAGACCCGGGTCGGCCACTGCTCCGGGTTGTAGTCGCCGCCGTAGCAGAGCGGGCCCTCGGTCCACATACCACCATCACCGGTTTCTTTAGTTGAAGGACTGTCCAAACTAGGTACGGGCTTTGCCCATGTCAACGGCACCGATAATTTCGGAATCGATGACTGTCGTTGACAGTTCGTTGGGTAGTTAAAGAAACTGTCGGCACCGCCGAAACCTCGTCGAGGAGACGCCGATGCCGTACCGCCCGCCGTTGGTGCCCTACGAGACCTTCGTCGCCGACCCGCCCGACCTGCCGGTGCGCGGCCCCGGCGCGGGTGGCCCGGCAATGGTGGGCCGGGCCGAGGTCGCCGGCACCGACCCGCACGGCGCGACGTTCAAGGCCGCACTGGCCGACGGGGCGACCGCGGTGGTCCGCGTCGAGGCGGCCGGCGACGGTGTGATCCGGGTGCGGCTGGCCGAGGACGCGCAGGCCCGCAGCCGCTCGGCCCGGGCCGTGGCCCTGGTGCACCCCCGGCCCTACCCGGCCACCGTCACCGTCGACGAGCGGCACGTCCGGGTGGCCGCCGGTGCGGTGGTCGCCGAGATCACCCTCGACCCGTGGCGGATCCGGTTCCTGAGCGCCGACGGTGCCGTGCTCATCGAGCAGGACCAGGGCACGGTCGACATCAGCGGCCGGCTGCGTACCCTGCCGTTCGGCCACTCCACGCTCGACGGGGTCCGGGTCGCCTGGCACGAGAGCTTTCTCGCCCCCGGCGACGAGCGCTTCGTCGGCTTCGGGGAGAAGTTCACCCCGCTGGACAAGCGGGGCCAGCGGGCGCTGATGTGGAACTTCGACGCCTTCGGGGGCGAGTCCGACCGCGCCCACAAGAACGTGCCGTTCTACCTGTCCAACCGGGGCTACGGGGTGCTTGTCGACAGCGGGCTGCCGGTGCAGTTCGACGTCTGCCAGTCCACCCACAGCGCGGTGCAGATCCTGGTCCCCGACGACCTGCTCGACTACTACGTGCTGGCCGGGCCGACCCCGGCGCAGGTGCTGGACCGGTTCAACCAGCTCACCGGCCGGCCGTACCTGCCGCCCCGATGGGCGTTCGGCAGCTGGATCTCCTCCGGCTTCCTGCCCGACAGCCAGCGGCGGGTGCTCAAACGGGCCCGACGCATCCGGGAGCACGGCATTCCCTGCGACGTGCTGCACCTGGACTGCTACTGGCAGGTGGCCGGCTGCTGGTCGGACCTGCGCTGGAACGACCGCCGCTTCCCCGACCCGGCCGGGATGCTGCGTACCCTCGCCGAGCAGGGTTTCCGGGTCTGCCTCTGGATGAACCCGTACGTGATGACGGCCAGCCCGAGCTACGCCGAGGCCGACCAGGCCGGCTACTTCCTGCGCCACGCCGACGGCAGCACGTACGTCGCCGACGTCTGGCACGGCAGCTACCCGGCCTCGGCCATCGTGGACTTCACCAACCCCGACGCGGTGCGCTGGTTCAGCGGGTTGCTGCGTGCCCTGCTGGAGCAGGGCGTGGCGGTGTTCAAGACCGACTTCGCCGAGGGGGTACCGGTCGACGCGGTGGCCCACAACGGGATGACCGGCGTCGAGTTGCACAACGTGTACGCCCTGCTCTTCAACGACGTGGTCGCCCAGGTCACCGAGGAGGTGGCCGGCCACCGCACGGTCTGGGCCCGCGCGTCGTACCTGGGTGGGCAGCGGCACAGCGCGCAGTGGAGCGGGGACGTGAACGCGACCTGGCCGGCCCTGGCCAGCACGTTGCGCGGCGGGCTGTCGCACGGACTGTCCGGGGTGCCGTTCTGGAGCCACGACACCGGCGGGTTCCACGGTGTACCCGACCCCGACCTGTACGTGCGCTGGGCGCAGTTCGGGGCGCTGTCGCCGCTGATCCGGCTGCACGGCACGAGCAGCCGGATGCCGTGGGACTTCCCGCCCGAGGCGGCGCAGCACGCGGTCGCCGCCCTGCGGTTGCGCTACCGCCTGCTGCCGTACCTGTGGTCGGCGGCGGTGGCGGCGGCGCGCACCGGGACGCCGATGATGCGCGCGCTGCTCGTCGACACCCCGCACGACCCGACGGCCTGGACCGTCGACCTGCAGTACCGACTCGGCGCGGACCTGCTGGTCGCGCCGGTGATCGACCCGTCCGGCCGGCGTGACGTCTACCTGCCGGTCGGCGACGACTGGATCGACGCGGCCACCGGCGAACGGTACGCCGGCGGGCAGTACCTGCGGGTCGAAGTGCCGCTGTCCCGGGCGCCGGTGTACGTGCGCCGCGGCGCGCTGCTGCCACTGGTGGCGCCGGGGGTCACCGTGGGTGACGGCCCCTTCGGCGATGTCACCCTGGTCAGCTGGGGCGCGGTCGACGCCACCACGGTGGTCCACGACGTCGACGGCGACACGGTCATCGAGGCGGTCCGCGACGGGGCGGAACTACGAATCCGAACGCGAGGGCCGCTGCGGGTGGGGCAGCTGGTTCTCGCCGGGGTCGGCGATGCCGACCGACCGGCCCGGTCACTGCTCAATGGCGAGGTGGTGGCCGCCGCACCCTTCGCGGGACTCTTCCCCGACGAAGGCTGAGGCGTCCCGTGCGGTGGCCGGTCTGGACGGTGTCGGAGGCCGCACGGGACAGGGTCGCCAGGCGGCCGGATGACGGCAGGTAGCACGCCTGTGGCGGCGGGTTTGCGCGGCAGCAGGGTCCGGTTACGATTAGTTGGGGATCCAGCCGAATCAACCGCCCCACAGGACCGGGCGTGCCGGCGGGCGGGCACCATGATCGGTCCCGCCGCCGCGGTACGCGATGATGAAACGCGCGCCACGACGGCGGCGCAGGGAGCGGGCAGATCGTGATCAGCATCCACAACGAACCGCAGCCGACCGACCTCGGCGACGTGCGGGTGGCCAACCGCGCGGTGGTCCTGCGCCACGTCCGCCTGCACGCCCCCTGTTCCCGGGCCGACATCGCCGCGCGCACCGGACTCAACAAGGCCACCGTCTCCAGCCTGGTCGGCGAGTTGATCGACCAGCGGCTGGTCCGCGAGACCGGGCTGACCGAGAACCGGGTCGGGCGGCCGGCGACGATGCTGGTGCTCGACGGCGAACCGTACGCCGCCCTGGGCCTGCAGATCAGCGCCGACGAACTGGTGGCCGTGGCGATCGACCTGGGCGGCAACCGGCTGCTCACCTGGCGGCGCGCCTTCGCCGCCGGCACGGTCTCCCCCGCCGAGACATTGCGCGCGCTGGCCGCGTTGAGTCGCCGCGCGATCGGCCGGGTCAGCGCACAGGGCCGCACCGTGCTGGGGCTGACCGTGGGCGTGCCGGGGCTGGTCGACCCGGCCGGCACGGTGCCGCTGGCCACCGCCCTGGGCTGGCGGGACGTGCCCGTCGCGGCCGAGCTGCGCGCCGCCCTGCGGCAGCCGCCGTTCGCCGTCGGCGTCGAGGCCGCCGCCAACCTCGCCGCGCTGGCCGAACAGCGCCACGGGGCGTACGCGGGCACCACCGACCTGGTGCACGTGACCGGCGGGGTCACCGTCGGCGCGGGGATCATCGCCGCCGGCCGGCTGCTGCGCGGCGCACGCGGCTTCGCCGGCGACCTCGGCCACCTGTGCCTCGACCCGACCGGCCCGAACTGTGTCTGCGGCAGCCGGGGTTGCCTCACCGCGCTGGTCGGGCTGCCCGCCGTGGTGTGCCGGCTGCTGCCCGACGCCGCCGAGGACGGCCCAATCACCGACTACCTGCCGGAGCTGGAGCGGATCGTGGCGCTGGCCCGGCAGGACGACCCCACCGTGCTCAGCGGCCTGGCCGAGATCGGCCGGCACGTCGGGCGTGGCGTCGCGGTCCTGGCCGACCTGCTCAATCCGGAGGTGGTGGTGCTCGGCGACCACCTCGCCGCCCTGGCGCCGTGGCTGCTGCCGGCGGCCCGGTCGGAGCTGGCCGCGCGCAGCCACGCCCCTGCCGCCGGCGGTTGCCGGCTGGACGCCTCCACCCTGACCACCCCGGCGGCGCTCGGCGGCGCGACCGCCGCGCTGGCCACCGTCGAGGCCGGCCGACTGCCCACCCGCTGACCGGCCACCGGCCCCACGCGCCGCCGGTCTTGACCTGACCGGTCGCGGGGTGCCAACCTCGACTTGAGCCGCCCCGTTCGGGCACCCGGGGCGGCTTGCTTTCCGCGGTTTGTCGAAGCGCTTCGCCAGCGTCCGGGCCGACGACCGTCATCCCCCCATGACCTGCGACGCTGCTCGGCCATCCGTCGTCGAAGCGCTTCGACCTTCGGCGCGCCGGGCACCGGAAGGCGATTCACCATGACCGACCGCACCACACCCCACCCCCGGGTCGAGGACCTGTTGGCCCAGCTCACCCTCCCCGAGAAGCTCGGCCTGCTGCACCAGTGGCAGGCGGCGGTGCCCCGGCTGGACCTGCCCGGTTTCCGGACCGGCACCGAAGCGCTGCACGGCGTCGCCTGGCTCGGCCCGGCCACCGTCTTTCCCCAGGTGATCGGCCTGGCCAGCAGCTGGAACCCGGACCTGGTGCGCGCCGTCGGTGCCGCCGTCGGCGACGAGGTACGCGCCAAGCACCACGCCGACCCCGCCCGGGTCGGGCTCAACGTGTGGGCGCCTGTGGTCAACCCGCTGCGTGATCCGCGCTGGGGACGCAACGAGGAGGGCTGGTCCGAGGACCCGCGGCTGACCGGCCAACTGGCCACCGCGTACGCGCAGGGGCTGCGCGGGGATCACCCCGAGCGGCTGCGTACCGCACCCACCGTCAAACACTTCCTGGGCTACAACAACGAGACCGACCGGGCCACCACCTCCAGCGACCTGCCGCCCCGGGTGCTGCACGAGTACGAACTGCCGGCGTTCCGGGCCCCCATCGCGGCCGGCGCCGCGGTCGCCGCGATGGCCTCCTACAACCTGGTCGACGGGGTGCCGGCACACCTGAGCCCACTCATCGACGCCGAACTGCGCCGGTGGGCCCCCGGCGAGGTGCTGGTCGTCGGCGACGCGGGCGCGGTCGGCAACATCGCCGGTGTGCAGGGCCACGCGCCCGATCACGTCAGCGGCTTCGCCGCCGCCCTGCGCGCCGGCATCGACAGCTTCACCGAGGACGACACCGACAGCGGACCCACAGTGCAGCGGCTGACCGAGGCGCTGCACCGGGGCCTGATCACCGTCGCCGACGTGGACCGCGCGGTGCGTCGCATCCTCACCATCCGGCTGCGGCTGGGCGACCTGGACCCGCCGCACACCGACCCGTACGCGGCGACCACACCGCAGGTCGTCGACTGCCCGGCGCATCGGGAACTGGCCCGGGAAGCCGCCCGCCAGTCCGTCGTGCTGCTGCACAACGACGGGCTGCTCCCCCTCCCGCCGGGGCCCCGGGTGGCCGTGCTCGGCCCGCTGGCCGACGTGGTGTACGAGGACTGGTACAGCGGCACCCTGCCGTACGCGGTCACCACCTACCAGGGACTGGCCGAACGACTGCCGCAGGTGAGCACCCATCCGGGCACCGACCGCATCGCGCTGCGGGTGGCCGACCGGTACGTCAGCTGCCCCGACGACGCCGACGGCGGCCCGTTGACCGTTGGCCCGGACCCCGCCTGGTTCGACGTGTTCGACTGGGGTCGGGACACGGTGGCGCTGCGCGCGGTCGGCAACGGCCGGCACGTCGGCGCCGACGACGACGGCACCCTGGTCAACGACCGGCCCGGACCCGGCGGCTGGGTGGTGCGGGAAACCTTCCAGTTCGATCCGCTGCCCGGCGGCACCGTGCTGCTGCGGCACCTGGCGACCGACCGGTACGTCACGGTCGACACCGACGGCCGGTTGCGGGTCGACGCCGACGGGCCGGCGTCCGCCACCGCCTTCGGCATCGAGCTGGTCGCCGACGGTGCGGCCGAGGCCGCCGCGCTGGCCGCCGCCGCCGACGTGGCGGTGGTGGCGCTGGGCAACCATCCGATGGTGAACGGCCGCGAGACCGAGGACCGGGTCGACCTGGCCCTGCCGGCCCGGCAGGAGGCGATGCTGCGTGCCGTGCACGCCGCCAACCCGCGTACCGTTCTGGTGCTGACCAGCAGTTACCCGTACGCGATCGGTTGGGCGCGGGAGCACCTGCCGGCGGTGCTCTGGTCGGCGCACGGCGGCCAGGAGCACGGCACCGCGCTGGCCGAGGTGCTGCTCGGCGACGCCGAGCCGGGCGGCCGGCTGACCCAGACCTGGTACGCCGATGTCGCCGACCTGCCCGACCTGCTCGACTACGACGTGATCGGCGCGGATGCCACCTACCTGTACTACCGGGGCGATCCGTTGTTCCCGTTCGGGCACGGCCTGTCCTACACCCGGTTCGAGTACTCGGGGCTGCGGCTGAGCACGCCGGTGGCAACCGTCGGCGAGCAGGTCGAGGTGAGCGTGGACGTCACAAACACCGGTGACCGGGCCGGCGAGGAGGTGGTGCAACTCTACACCCGGCAGCGCCGCTCCCGGGTCAAGCAGCCGCTGCGGCAACTGCGCGACTTCGCCCGCCTCACCCTCGCCCCCGGCGAGCGGCAGACCGTGACGTTGCGGCTGCGTACCGCCGAGCTGGCCTGGTGGGACGCCGACCGGGGCGGCCCGGTGGTGGAGGACGCCACCCACACCGTGCTGGTCGGGCGGTCCGCGACCGACGTACGGCAGGTCGGTGCCGTGGCGGTACGCGGCGAACCGGTCGAGCCCCGGCCCCGCCTGCACACCGCGAGCGGGGCCCGGTGAGCGGGCGTGGACGCGTGCCGTCCGGACAGCCCACCATCTCCGACGTGGCCCGGCACGCCGGCGTCGCGGTGAGCACCGTGTCGTACGTGCTCAGCGGCAAACGCGCCATCTCCGAGGTGACCCGCAACCGGGTCCTGGCCAGCATCCGGTTGCTCGGCTACCACCCCAACGCCGGCGCCCGGGCCCTGGCCAGTCGGCGATCCAACGTGATCGCGCTGGTGCTGCCGCTGCGCTCGGGCATCCAGGTGCCGGTGGTGATGCAGTTCGCCACGGCGGTGGTGACCTCGGCCCGCCGCCACGACCACGACGTGCTGCTGCTCACCTCCGACGAGGGGCCGGCGGGGTTGCGCCGCATCGCCGCCGGTGCCCTGGTCGACGGGGTGCTGCTGATGGACGTGGAACTGCACGACGCGCGGGTGCCGTTGCTGCGTGAGCTGGGCCGGCCCAGCGTGCTGATCGGCCTGCCCGCCGAGACCTGCGGCCTGACCTGTGTGGACCTGGACTTCCACCGGGCCGGCCAGGTCTGCGTGGAGCACCTGGCGCGGCTCGGCCACCGGCGGGTGGCGCTGCTCGGCGCCCCCGCCGCCGTCTACGACCGGGGCACCGGCTTCGCGCACCGCACCCGCTCCGGGGTGCTGGAGGCCGCCGCCGCGCACGGCGTCGACGCGGTGGCGCTGCCGTGCGCGGAGAACGCCGCCGAGGTGCACCAGCGGGTGGTCGACCTGTTCGCCCGCCACCCCGGCATCTCGGGGCTGGTCGTGCAGAACGAGGCGGCGGTCGGGCCGGTGCAGGCGGCCCTGGCGGCGCTGGGCCGGCGGGTGCCGCAGGACGTGTCGGTGGTGGCGGTCTGCCCGGACCAGTTCGCCGAGCACGCCAGCCCCCGGCTCACCTCCGTGCCGGTGCCGGCCGAGGAGATCGGCCGGCACGCCGTGTCGCTGCTGATGCGCAAGCTACGCGACGAACCGGTACCGGAGAGCACCCTGCTGCCGCCCCGGTTGACGGTGCGCGACAGCACGGCCGCCGCACCCGTCGCGGCGTTGGACCCGGCGGCGTCGTGACCGGGCCGACCCACCACATCTGGGACACCGAACCCGCGTCGAGCTGGGAGGACGCGTTCCTGGCCGGCAACGGCGAGTACGGCATCATGGTGTACGGCCGGCCGCACGCCGAACGCATCATCGTCAACCATCACCGGTTCGTACTGCCCAACGGCACCCGCGACGCCCGAGCGCCGCAACTGGCCGCACTGCTGCCCCGGATCCGGCAACTGATCCTCGCCGGCCAGCGGGCCGAGGCGGGTCGACTGCTGGCCGGCGACACACCACTGCGCTGGACGCAGTCGTTTCATCCCGGCTTCGCCCTCACCGTCGACGTGCCCGAGCAGACACCGGTGCGCGACTACCGCCGGCACACCGACTTCGACACCGGCGAGGTGGTGGTCCGCTGGGCCGGTGCGCAACGCCGATCGTTCGTCTCCCGCGCCGACCGGCTGGTGGTCACCCGGCTGGACCTCGGGAGCTGTGTGGTCGGTGCCACCGGTGAGCTGCCCGGCTGTCCGGGCGAGGTGCGCTACGCGGTGTCCGCGTATCGGCGCGACGGGTTGGTGTTCCTGCGGGTACGGGGCCGCTACCCGCAGGCCGGTGGCGCGTATGGCTTCGAGGGGTTGACCCTGCTGCGCGGCGACGTGGAACTCGACGGTGACCGGGTGCGGGTGCACGGCCCGGCGCTGCTGCTGACCGCGCTCGACCGGCCCGAGGCGACGTGGCGCACTCAGGCGTTGGCTCACCGGCTGGGCGGTCACCGCGACGCCGACTACCCGGCGCTGCTGCAGCGGCACGTGGCGCGGCACACCCCGGCGTACCGGCGGGTCGTGCTGGACCTGGCGGTGCCGGCCGAGCAGCGGGCGTTGCCGGTGGGTGAGCTGCTGGCCCGGCAGGCCGCCGACCCGCACCGCCTGGACCCGGCCCTGCTGGAACGGTTGTTCCACGCCGGACGGTACCTGCTGTTCAGCGCCAGTGGGGTGCTGCCGCCCCGACTGACCGGGCTGTGGCTCGGCTCCTGGGACGCGGCCTGGGCGGGGGACTTCACCACCGACGCCAACCTGAACCTGCAACTGGCCGCGGCGAACCTCGGCGCCCTGCCCGAGGTCACCGCCGCCCACGCCGGGCTGCTGCGCAGCCAGGTCGAACACTGGCGGGCCAACGCCCGCGCCGTCTACGGCACGCGGGGCCTGCTGGCGCCCAGCCGCACCGACGGCGAGCACGGGCACCTGTTCCACGTCCACCCCGACTGGCCGTTCACGGCGTGGCTGCCGGGCGCGCACTGGCTGCTGTTTCCGCTCTACGAGCACCATCTGGTGACCGGGGAGCCGCTCGGCGAGGTGGCCGGCTGGCTGGTGGAGGTGGCCGAGTTCTTCGTCGACTTCCTCACCGTCACCGCGCCCGACGGCACGGTGACGTTCGTGCCGTCGTACTCGGCGGAGACCGGGCCGCTGGACGCGGCGGGGAAACCGGTGCCCGCCGCGGTGAACGCCACAATGGACATCGCCGCGGCCCGGCACGCGCTGGCCGTCGCCGCCACGCTCACCGGTGACGAGCGCTTCACCGATCTGCTGGCGCGGCTGCCGGCGTACCGCATCGACTCCGACGGGGCGTTGGCGGAATGGGCCTGGCCCGGCTACCGCGGCGACGAGGACCACCGGCACGTCAGTCACCTCTACCCGGTGTGGCCGCTGGACGAGATCGACCCCGACGACACCCCGGAACTGGCCGCCGCCGCGCATCGGGTGCTGCGCCGGCGCGGCGACGAGAACCTGTCGGCGCACGGCAGTCTGCACCGGGCGCTGGCCGCGGCCCGGCTGCGCGACGGCAACCTGGTGGCGGAGAACCTACTCAAGATCGTCGGCCGGGACATGTTCTTCCGGTCGCTGATGAGCGCGCACAACCCGGGGCGGGTCACCTACAACGCCGACGCCGCGCACACCCTGCCGGCCGTGCTTATCGAGTCGCTGGTACGGGGGCGGCCGGGCCGGCTGCGGTTGTTGCCGGCGCCGCTGCCGGGACTGGAGCGCGGGACGCTACGCGGGGTGCGCTGCCCGGGCGGGCTCACCGTCGAGGAGCTGACCTGGTGGCCGGGCCGGGTCCGGGCCCGACTGCGCTCGCCGGTGCCGCAGCGGCTGCGGGTCGCCGGCCCGTACGGCGAGACGACCGTGACGTTGACCGCCGGCGAGACGACCGAGGTGCTCTCGGTCGCTGACTGACGAGGCCAGGGCCGGTTCCGTGGTGGCGGGTGGCGGTCGGGTCCTGCTGCGCGTTCCGGACACCCCACTAGACTCCCCGTTCGATGGACGCCCAGCCCGCCGCCGACACCCGCCCCTGCGCCCACTGCGGACGCGACGTGCCGCAGCGTGCCGGCGCCGGCCGCCCGTTCCGCTACTGCCGGGACAACGACGGCGCCTGCCAGCGGGCCTCCCGCAACAGCCGGATGCGCCACCGCAACGCCCCCGGCCTGCCCGGGCAGGTGGCCCGCACCTGGGAGGCGGTGGACCGGCTCGACCAGGTCGTGGCGACGCTGACCGAGGCGCTGCACGCCGAACTGTCCCCGGCCGGTGTGGAGCGCCAGCTCGCCCAGGTCCGGGCGGAGGCGGCCACGGCGGTCGCCGCGGCGCAGACCGAACGCGACGAGGCGCTGCGGGTGGCGGAGGACGCCAACGCCCGAGCTGAGCAGGACCGCCGACGGGCGCAGGTCGCGGCGACCGAACGGGACGCCGCACGGACCGACGCCGCGCACGCCGCCGATCAGGCCGCCGAGGCCACCGCGCGCGCCGAACGGGCGACAGCGGCCCGCGACGACGCCCAGCGGGCGCAGGCCGCCGCCGAGGCGCTGCGAACGCAGGCCGAGTCCGACCGGGACACCGCCCGCACCCAGCTGCGACAGCTGCGGACCGAGCTGGACGCCGAGCGTCGCCGGTGCGCCGAGTTGACCGCCGACCGGGACGCGGCTCGTGCGGAGGCGACACGTCATGCAGCGGCCGTCACCGAGGCGCGGGTACAGGCTGATCAAGCGCGGGAACAGGCCGACCAGTCGCGGGCGCAGGCCGAGAAGCTCCGCTCGGACGCCGCACAGGCGCGCGCCGAGGCCGAGCGTGCGGCGACCCGGGCCAGCGAGGCCCGGGCGGAGGCCAACGCCGCCCGCACCCGAGCCGAGCAGGCCGAACAGGCGCGTGCCGACGCCGAAGCCGACCGTGACCGGGCGCAAACGTCGGCCCGGCAGGCCAGCGCCGACCTGACCGCCGCCACCGCCGAGGCGGACGCGCTGCGCGCCGAGCTGGCCGCCGCCCGGGCGGCGGCCAGCGCCGCCGAGAACCAGGTGGTGGAGTTGACGGTACGGCTGCGCGCGGCCGAGACCGACCGCGACGATGCCCGGCAGCGGGTGGCCCAACTGGCGGGCCAGGTGGGTGAGCTCGCCACCGCCCTGACCCGCCGGACGCCCTGACGGGTGGGCGGGTGACCAGGTCGGTGGCCGGGCAGCGGCGATCGGGCGGACGACCTGCCCGCTGCTCGAACTTCGCTATGCTGACGCGATGGGATCCGTTCGGCAGCCACGACCACGTAGGGCGGAGCGGTCCGGAGCCAACGACCTCGACCTGCCGTTCACCGGCCTCGATCAGACTGATCGCGACATCCTGCGCATCCTGCAGACCGACGGCCGGACGCCGAACGTGGAGATCGCCCGCCGACTCAAGATCACCGAGACGACGGTCCGCAAGCGCATCGCGGCGATGCTCGACCGGGGCCTGTTCGAGATCGTTGCCGTTCCGTCGCCGAAGCTGGCCGGCTACAACGTGTCGGCCATCATCGGCATCTCGGTAAATCTGCCCAGCCTGCGGAGCGTGTCCGAGGCGCTGGTCCGGCTGCCGGAGGTCCGCTACTGCGGCTTCTCCACCGGCCGTTACGACCTGATCATCGAGGCGTTCTTCGCCGACAACCAGCATCTGTTGAAGTTCACCTCGGAGGTGCTGGGCGGCATGCCGGGCGTCAGCAACGTGGAGACGTCGCTGATCCTCAAGATTGAAAAGTTCTCCTACGAGTGGGAGATCGGCTGAGGTCGCTCGCCGCGCGCCGCCCGCCCGGAGCCGTGCGGGCGCCGGGCGGGCGGGTGGATCGCCAGGGGTGAGCGGTTCAGAAGACCTCTGTCTGGGTGAGTTCGGCGTACCGGGCCGGGTCCTTGGCTCGTAGCCACAGCGAGCGCGCCATACCCACGCAGAACGCCACCAGGAGCCCGCCCAGCAGGAGCAGGTTCACCCAGTCGGTTCGGTTGGACAGCAACTCGAAGTTGGTGGCGACCAACCAGCAGGCGATGGTCAGGCCCACGACGCTGAGCAGGGGGGCGAGTGTCGTGCTCCAGAAGGTCAGCCCGTGCCGGCGTTGGTGCCAGTTGAAGAACGCCACGACGGCTATCGCGCAGAGCGCCTGAAGAACGATCACCGCAAGTACGCCCGGTGCCACCATGAGCAGGAAGACCTGGAGGTAGGGGTCGGCGCCGACGAGTACGAAGATGCCGACCACGACCAGCGCCAACCCGGCCTGTACGGCGCTCGCCGCATGGGGTGAGTGGTGCCTGGGGTGCACCTTGGCCAGTGCCCGTGGCAGCAGCCGCTCCCGCCCGAGGGTGAACAGGTAACGGGAGGCGGTGTTGTGAAACGCCAGTGTGGAGGCGAAGGCACTGGTCACCAGGAGGATCTGCATGACCACGACCGCCGGGTAGCCGACGTACTGCTCGGTTGCCGTGAAGACGAGACCGACCGGGTCAGCGGTCGCCGCGGAGACGATCTCCGACTTCCCGTACGCCAGATAGACGATCCAGGCCATGAAGGTGTAAAAGATGGCGAGGAACCCGACGGCGAGATAGACGGCGCGCGGCACGGTTCGTTGGGGATCGCGGGCCTCCTCGGAGTAGATCGCGGTGGACTCGAAGCCGATGAAGGCGCCGAAGACGATGGCGAACATCGCGCCGGTGCCGCCGCCGGCGAAGATCGCGCCAGGGGTGAAGGAACCGAGGTCGAACCCTTCCGCGCCGCCGGTGAACAGCACCGGCGCCGCCAGGACCAGGAGGATCGCCGCCTCCGCCAGCAGCGCCACCCCGAGCACCTTGGCGCTGAGCGAGATCTGCCGGTGCCCCAGATAGGCGACGATCGCGAGCGCGGTCAGGGAGTAGACCGGCCAGGGGATGTCCGTACCGAGAAAATCGTTGAGCGGGCCGGCGGCGAAGGCGCCCACGGCGCCGAGCTGCCCGATCGCGATGGCCGAGTAGGCGGCCAGCGCCAGGGTCGCGGCTCCGGCGCCGACCGGCCGGCCGAGACCACGGCCGATGTACGCGTAGAAGGCGCCGGCGTTCTTGATGCGCAGCGCCATCCGGGTCAGGCCGACGGCGAACAGGAGCAGGACGAGGCCCGCGACCAGTTGCGCGCCGGGCGCCCCGACGCCGCCGATCATGAACGCGAGTGGAGCGAAGCCCGCCACCACGAGCAGCGGACCGGCCGCCGCCACCACGAAGAAGGCGAGTTCGAGCGGGCCCATCCTCCCCTTGATCTTGCGAGGGGCTCCGGTGGGTGTGGTCGAGGTTGTCGGTGGAGGATGTTCCATGGTCTCTCCTTGGCGAGCAGGGGCACGTCGCCGGCTGCTCGATGCCGATGTGGCGAAAGGGCGACTCACAATCTCTCGGCGCTGTTGCCGTAACGGTCCAGGTAGGCACGCGCCGCCGAACGAAAGCTGTCGGTCTTCGGTCTGAGGACGCCGGCCCCGATCTGGCCGCCGTCGCGGCCGGCGAGGCCGCCGTCGATGAGTGGGGTGGTGTCGGTGGCCAGCACCGCGAACAGGTCGATGCCCACCGGGGATCCCCGGAAGTCGAACGGCGGTAGTCGAAAGTCCGGGTGCTCGCCGACGGTGATCGAATACATCCGTTCGTTGTTCGCCCGCATCGCCTCGTACGTGCCGCCCTGGTAGTTCTGCAGGGTGGGGGCGCAGACCTGGGCGAACCCGCCGAGGCCGACGGTCTCGGTCACGCAACTCTCGCCACCGATCCATTCGGTGTCCGCCGGGCCGAAGCCGTCGAAGAACCGCCCGTCGAGGTCCGGGTGCTCGCCGCGGTACCACTGGTCGCCGAGGCCGCTGATCCGAATCGCGAATTCTCGGCAGTTGAGGGCCATCCCGGTCAGCAGGCTGCTGAACGGCACCCCGTGTGCCGCGTCGGCGATCGCCTTCGCGGCGGCCATCCCGACGCGCAGGAATGTGTAGTCGTTGTCGTCGAAGAAGGCGAGCACCTGCCGGACCGCGGCGACGTGCGTGTCGGTTCTGGCCAGTTCGAAGAGCGCGTCGCGTAGCTCCCGTTCGAGCAGGAGACTGCCGGCGGTGTTGCGGCTGTGCAGTTCGTCGCCCATCCGCAGGGCGCGGGCCATGAGCGGCTTCAGGGCGATCGGCCCCGTCCGACGCAGGCATTCGGAGAGCACGGGCGCCATCGTCGTCTCGAGCCAGCGAAGTCCCCGGGCGACCTCCTCGTCGTAGGAGCCGTAGTTGAGGCGGCGTCTGCTCCTGCCCTCGTACAGGTTGCAGTAGGCGGTGCCGCCGTAGGTCTCGTCCCGTACGACGAGGACCGGCATGGAGGCGGTGTAGATGCCGGCCACCGACCCGATGCAGTTGTGCTGTTGGGTCGTGCTGACCTGGATCTTGCCGGCGTCCAGCGCCCGCACCGCGTCGTCCGGGTCGGCGGCCAACCCCTCGTACACGGCGGCGTGGACGAGGGCTCGTCGCTGTCCGCCCGTGTACTCGGGCCAATCGAGCGGGGCGCCCGAGGTCAGGATGGTGGTCGGGGTCATGCCGGGGACGACGTCGGCGGCGGTGGCCACGTCCACCAGGGTGGGATTCGCGTTCACCAGCCGGTTCAACGCCTCGGCGTTGGCCGCGCGTCGACGCGCCTCTGCCTGCGGCGGCAGCGTACGGCTGGTCGGGTCCGGGGTGGACATCGGTCCTCAGATCCGTTGCAGGTACGTGCGTAGTTCCCAGTCGGTGACCACCGATCTGTACTCGTGGCACTCCTGGCGCTTGTGGCGCAGATAGGTGGCGTGGAACTCGTCGCCGAAGACCTCCCGGGCGAGCGGGTCGGCGGCGAACTCGTCGAGGGCGTCGTCCAGCGTGGGTGGCAGGGCGAGGTCGCCGTGCTGGGCGAGTTCCTCGGGCGTCATCCGGTAGGTGTCGGCGTTGAGGGGTGCGCCGGGATCGAGTTTTCTGGCGACCCCTTCGAGCCCCGCGGCGAGCACCATGCCGATGCCGAGGTAGTAGTTGACCGCGGCGTCGACCGAGCGCACCTCCAGGCAGTGCCGGTTGACGGGCAGTCGGCACATGAGGGTCCGGTTGTTCTCGCCCCAGGCGCGGTGTACGGGCGCCCACGAGATCTCGTCCATGAAGCCCTTGCTGGTGAACCGCTTGTACGAGTTGACCGAGGGCGAGGTGACCGCGCAGATGGCACCGGCGTGGGCGAGCACTCCCGCGGTGAAGCTGCGGGCCAGGTCGCTGTAGGCCGTGTCGTCCTCGGCCGTGAACACGTTGCGACCGGTCGCGAGGTCGGCCAGGCTGATGTTCAGGTGCGCGGCCGACCCGAAGTCGTCCTGGAAGGGCTTGGGCATGAAGGTGGCGACGCAGCCGAGTTCGCGGGCGCAGTGTTTGGCCATGAGCCGGAACAGCACCATCCGGTCGGCCATCGTGAGCGCGTCGGCGTAGTCGAAGTTGAACTCGTACTGTCCGTCGCCTCCCTCGTGGTCGAAGGAGTAGACGCCCCACCCGAGGCTGTTCATGTACTGCACCATCGGGTCGAGGAAGGGTTCGGCCAGCATGGTCGCTTCCAGGTCGTATCCGCGGGTCGGTGCGTTCAGGCGGTCGCTGGGTACCAGCGGCTCCCAGCCGTGCGGGGTCGGTCGGATGACGTAGAACTCCGGCTCGATCCCCACGTTGACGCCGAGGCCCATCGACCGCGCCGCCTCCAGTTGCCGGATGAGCAGATTGCGGGAGTCCTGGGCGTAGGGGGCGCCGCGCAGGTGCAGCCGGGTCGGTGCGACGGCGACGGCGGGGTTCCAGGGCAGCACCACCAGCCGGTCGAGATCCGGGAAGCCGGCGCACTCGTCCTCGTGCGGGCCCAACTCCCCCATCCCTTCGAGGGCGCCGACGGTGTAGAGCTCCGACCCCTCGGCCATCGACGGCAGCGACTCGACCGGTACGCACTTGCTCTTCGGTACGCCGTGGATGTCCACGTAGAACCCGAAGACGTACTTGACGCCCTGCTCGATCAACCGGCCACGCATGGCCTCCGCCTGTGACATAGAACACTCCACTGCTAGATTTCGAGCCACTATCCCGGAGCTGTTCTCGAATGTCAACAGTCTCGTGCCCTGTGAGTGCTGGTACTCGACTCAAAACGCCGTCGATCTTGGCGATATCCGATAGCGGCCGACGTCGTACGGCTCGGATCCCGTCCGCCCCGCCACCCGGGACCGCGCCGACCCCACCCGTGGCGACGATGATGGCGGGATGGGAAAGACGCACGAACGCATCGACGGGCGGCTACGGGACTTCATCGAGGAGCAACCGATCTTCTTCACCGCGACCGCTCCACTGTCCGGTGACGGCACGGTCAACCTCTCCCCGAAGGGCCTGCGCGGCAGCCTCGTGGTGCTCGACGAACAGACCGTGGCCTACCTGGACTTCGCCGGCAGCAACGCCGAGACCATCGCCCACCTTCGGGAGAACGGCCGGATCACGCTGATGTGGTGCGCCTTCTCCGGAGCGCCGAACATCGTACGGGTGCACGGCCGGGGCGAGCCGGTGTTCCGCGACGACCCTCGCTTCCCGGCCCTGGTGCGGCGTTTCCCCGACATCGACCCCACCGACCACGGACTACGGGCCGTCATCGTCGTACACGCCGAACTGATCCGCGACACCTGCGGCTACGCGGTGCCGTTGATGACCTACGACGCCGACCGGGACCTGCACGCCCGACGCTTCGCCCGCGAGGACGACGCCTCCCTGGGCAGCTACTTCGCCGGCAAGGAACACGTGGCGCACAGCCTCGACGGCCTACCCGGGCTGCCGTTGCCGTTGCCGCCGACCCCACGGGTCGGCTGACCGCTCGGCGGTTTACGCGACGGCCTGCCCGCGTCGGCGACCCGACCGGCTACCATTCCCGCTGGCGGCGACGGTCCGCCGAGGCGGCCGGGGGCAGGCCGTGGCCGGCTACCGTTGACCGCGCAACGCGTGAACGCCGCCGCCCGGGGTACGGCCGGGAATGGCCCGGCGGGGGCGGACCGTTGCACTGACAGGACCAGCACCACCGAAGAGGGGAAGTCGATCATGGGCGAGCGTATGCTGCGCGGTAGCCGGCTGGGCGCGGTCAGCTACGAGTCCGACCGCAACACGGAGCTCGCGCCGCGGCAGACCCGCGAGTACCTGTGCGCCAAGGGACACCAGTTCGAGGTGCCGTTCGCCGTCGACGCCGAGGTACCCACCACCTGGGAATGTAAGTTCGACGGCAGCGTCGCCCGGCTGGTCGACGGCAGCGAGCCGGAGCAGAAGAAGGCCAAGCCGCCGCGTACCCACTGGGACATGCTGCTGGAGCGGCGTTCCATCGCCGAACTGGAGGACATCCTCGCCGAGCGGCTGCAGGAGGTCCGCACCCGCCGCGGACGCGCCTGACCCGTACCCGCACAGCGCCCCCGGGATCATTCCCGGGGGCGCTGTCATGTCTTCGCGGGCGGGCCGACGAGTCGACCCTTTTTCAGCGGTTACGCGGCTCCACGATCTCACCCTCGATCGCCCCGCCGCCGTCCACCACCGGCTGCTGCTGCGCCACCATGGTCGGCTGACCGGTGCTCGTGGCCGGCTGACCGGTGCTCGTGGCGGGCTGGGCCGGCTGCTCACCGGTCGAGCCCGCCGGCTCCTGCGGCGCACCCCGGTACACCCGTACCCGGCGCGGCCCGAACAGGTCACCGGCCGCCATCGACGACATCCGGCGCTCGGCGGAACGCTGCATCCCGACCCGGGCCATCCGACGCACCGGCGGCACCAGCAACACCAACCCCACCAGGGCACTGACCAGACCCGGGGCGGCCAGCAGCAGCGCACCGAGCAGACCCACAAGCCCCTCGGTCACCTGACGACCCGGCGGCCGGCCGGCCTGCGCCGCCTCCCGGAAGCCCCGCCACGCCCGGATCCCCTCCCGACGCAGCAGCACCAGCCCGAGCAGCGAGGCCGCGAACACCAACAGCGTCGCCGCGCCGAAGCCGATGGTGCGGCCCACCATGACGAACACGGCCAGTTCCGCGGCCACGGACACCAGCAGGACCAACGGTACGAACCTCAGTGCTCGGCGCATATCACCCCATCCGCCACACGGCGTCTCGACGTCTGCGGCCCGCCCGGCAGGCGCGACCGTCTGCGTATATCCAGCATGACACGACCGCCGCTCAGGGCCACCGGGCCCGCCCGGTGGTGGCCTCCCGCCACCCGCGCCGCACCGCCGTACGACGGTCCCGCACCGCCCAGCCGGTGATCCGCCACAGCGCCTCTACCACGATCAGCGGGCTCATCTTGCTGGCCCCACGTTCCCGCTCGGCGAACGTGATCGGCACCTCCACGATCCGCGCCCCGGCCCGGTGCGCCAACCGGGACAGCTCCACCTGGAACGAGTAGCCCTGCGAACAGACCGACTCCAGGTCCAGCGCGTCCAGCACCGCCGACCGGTAGACCCGGTAGCCGCCGGTGGCGTCGGACACCGGAACACCCAGCGCCAACCGCGCATACAGGTTGCCGCAGCGCGACAACACCAGCCGCCGCAGCGGCCAGTTCACCACCCGGGCGCCCGGCGTCCACCGCGAGCCGATCACCACGTCGGCGTCGCGGGCGGCACGCAGCAGCGTAGGCAGGTCCTCCGGGGCGTGCGAACCGTCGGCGTCCATCTCCACCACCGCGTCGTAGTCGCGCTGCCGCGCCCACGCGAACCCCGCCAGGTACGCCGCACCCAGCCCCTGCTTGCCGTCGCGGTGCAGCACATGCACCTGCCCGTCGGCGCGGGCGATCTCCTCGGCGACCGCACCGGTGCCGTCGGGGCTGTTGTCGTCGGCGACGAGGATCTCCACCTGCGGCGCGGCCCGGCGCACCCGCCGCACGATCGCCGCCACGTTGTCGGCCTCGTTGTAGGTCGGGATGACCACCAGGACGCGCCCCACCCCGGGAACCGCCGTACGGATGTCGGTGCGCTGCGCCACCGCCGCCCCCTCTCCCGAGCGCCTAGCCGGGCCGGGCACCCGCCCGACGCCGCAGCACGGCCGCACCGGCCAGCGCGACCACGCACAACCCGGCCAGCAGCACCTCCGGCAACATCCCGACCCGGGTGGCAAGCGTGCGCCCCTCGGTCAATGGCAGCTGCCGTACCACCACCGCCCGGGTGTTGAACCCGGTGGCGTCGCTTACCCGCCCGTCGGGGGTGACGAACCCGGACACGCCGACCGTGGAGGCCATCAACGCCGACCGGCCGTGCTCCACCGCCCGCAGCCGCACCATGGCCAGCTGCTGGCGCGCCTCGGCGACGTCGAAGGTGGCGTTGTTGGTCTGCACCACAAGCAGCTGCGCCCCACCGACCACCGTGTCACGGACCAGCCCGTCGTAGGCGACCTCGAAGCAGATCACGTCGCCGAGCACCACCGCCGGGGTACGCAGCACCCCCGGCGTGCTGCCGGCCACGAAGTCCGCCCGCACCCGGTCGACCTGGTCGCTGACCAGCCGGGCGATGCGACGCAGCGGCACGTACTCGGCGAACGGCACCGGATGCCGCTTGATGTACAGCTGCTCCAGGTCGGGGCCGCTGCCCGGGTGCCACAGCAGCCCCGCGTTGCGTACCTCCCCCGGCCCCGGACCGGACAGCACCGCGCCGACCAGGATCGGTACGCCGACCGCGTCGGCGGCGGCCGAGATCCGGGCCCCGGCGGCCGGATTGCGCAGCGGGTCGATGTCGCTGGAGTTCTCCGGCCACACCACCAGATCGGGGCGGGGCCGGATACCGGCGGCGACCTCCTCGGCCAGCGTGATGGTGGCGTTGACGTGGTTGTCGAGCACGGCCTGCCGCTGGGCGTTGAAGTCCAGGCCGAGCCGCGGCACGTTGCCCTGCACGATTGCCACCGTCACGCTCCGGTCGGCGCGGGCGGTGGCCACCGGCACCAGCAGCCCGCCACCGAGCACCAGGACCGCCGCGGCGGCGGCACCGGCCGCCGGCACCCACCAGCGACCACCGGCAGCGGCACGGCGCGCCCTCAGCAGCCACCAGAGGGCGGCGAGCAGCAGCCCGCCGGTCAGCGCCACCGCGAACGTGACCAGCGGGGCGCCGCCCAGCGCGGCCAGCCGCAGCAGCGGCGAGCCGTCCTGGCCGAACGCCAACCGGCCCCACGGGAACCCGCCGAACGGGGTGCGGTCGCGCAGCGCCTCCTGCCCCACCCACAGCACCCCGGTCAGTGGCGGCCATGCCGCCGGGAACCGGTCGGCCAGCGGCGACACCCAGGCCGCGGCGGCACCCAGCAGCGCCAGGTAGCCGGCCTGAAGCAGCGACAGCAGCACCCACGGCAGGTAGCCGGTGTGCAGGTTCGTCCAGGCCAGCAACGGCGCGAACAGCGCCAGACCGGTCAGGAAGCCCAGACCGGCACCGGCCCGCAGCCGCCGCCGGTGGGTCGCCGCGGCCAGCAGCGCCACGCCCACCGGCGCCAACGGCCACCACCCGTACGGCGGGAACGCCACCAGCAGCGCCAACCCGGCGGCCACCGCCATGGCCACCGCCAGCGGCAGGCGCACCGGCTCGGCCTCGGCAGGTGGCGACGCGGTGGCGGGCCGGTCCACGGCCGTCCCGGACGAGTCAGGCGCGATCACGCGCCGAAGGCTACCCGGCCGGCCAGCGCGGCCGTCGCCGCCCTCGCCCGGCCAACCGGACAGGTTGCCGTGGGGCCGCACCGGCGCCGGGTCACCGGCGGCGGGCGAGCAGCACCGCGTCGTGGACGACGATGTCGCGCCCGTCCTGATCCACCGCCGCGCGGGGGCGGGCCTGCGCCGCCAGCACCTCGAACCGCTACGGGTCCAGCTCCGCGGCCACCTGCTCGGCGGTGAACATCATCTCCGGGTAGTGCAGGCGACGGGCGGTGGTCCGCAGGTCGCGCGGGTGGTGCCCGACGATCAGCAGCCGCCCACCGGGTGCCACCGCGTCGGCCAGCCGCGCGAACAGCTCCCGCCGGGGCTGCGGCGGCAGGTGCATGAACTGCGCCGACACCAGGTCGTAGCCGCCCGGCTCCGGTGCCCAGCGCAGGAGTGCCGCCACCACCACAGCGGACATGAAGTCGGGGCGCGGCTCACGCCGCGCCCCGATGCTCCCAGGCCCCTCCCGGCCGGTGCGGCGAGAATGAGCACGACGACCTTCGGACCGACCGGACGGCGGCTGGCTGCCCCCGTCAGGCCGTTGTCTACTGGCCACGCACCTCACCCTGCCGAACACCGGTAACCGCGGCCGGGTTCGCGCCGCCCCGCCGACCCCCGCCCGCTGGACCTGGCCGCCGCGACCGACATGCACCTGTCGCTCGGCCAGCGGACGAAGGGACGAAGCGAACAGCAGCCGCTTCCCGTGGTAGGACTCAAAGACGGTACGTGGCCCACCCCCGCCCTTGTCAACCCACCCCCGTCGAGTCGCCGCACCGCCTCGGCGTGTCGCACCACACCGCGACCATTCCGGCACGCCACGACCCGGTCCACCGGCCCCCGAGGCGACCACTCAACCGAGCAGCGGACGCAGCAGCGCCCGCGCCGCCACCGGATGCTCGACGGCGAGCAACCCCGCCGCCGCCAGCACATAGTCCACATCCACCACCGGCCGCGCCGCCCTCGGCACCGCCCACCCCCCGGCATGGTCGGCCAACACCGCGTCCAGCACCCCCGCCGCGTCGTTGTGCCGGGCGTGGCGCAACACCCCACCCGAACCCACCAACAACCGCACGTCCCGCAGATCCCGCCCGGCCCGCTCCCCGGTGCCCTCCCCACGGGCGTGCCGGCGCACCGCCACCGTCGCCGCCAACGCCGCGATCCGCGCGTCCACCGCCCGACCGGCGGCGTCCGCCGGCAGGAATCCGGGATCCGTGGCCCGGGCCACCGCCGCAGCCGCCAACCCATCCCGATCCTCGGCCGCCACCAGCCGTTCCTCCACCGCCGCGCGCACCACCCCCGGAGCGCTCCACCGCATCCCCAGATCCCCCTCGACGGTCCGCGCCCGCCACAACTCCCCGGCCACCTCCCGGCCCGGCCCACCGGCCCGCTCGTCCGGAACCAACACCGAATACACATCCGTGGTGGCCCCACCCACATCCACCACCACCAGGTCACCGCCGACCACGTCGGCGAGCACCTCCACCCCGGTCAACACCGCGTCCGGCGTGGCCGCCCGCACCAACCGCGCGAACCGGCCACCCCGCGACAGCCGCTTACCGCCGATGACGTGCCGCAGAAACACCTCCCGGATCGCCGAACGCGCCGACCCCGGCGCCAGCACCCCGATCCGCGGCAACACGTTGTCCGCCACCGTCACCGGCACCCCCGCCCCCGCCAGCACGGCATGCAACCCGGCACGGACATCGACGTTGCCGGCGAGCACCACCGGCACCCGCCACCGGGCCCGCGCCAACCGCGTCGCGTTGTGGGTCAACGTCTCGGCATCCCCACCGTCGGTGCCCCCCACCAGCAACACCACATCCGGACGCGCCGCCCGCAACGCCGTCAGCTCCGCCCGACCCAGCCGCCCCGCCGCCACGTGCACCACGTCCGCCCCCGCCGACAGGCCCACCCGCCGACCCGCCCGCGCGGTCACCAACGACTCATAGCCGACCACCGCCAGCCGCAGCCCACCCCCCGCCGACGAACACACGAACCACGGCACGTCCCGCACCATCAGCCCCGCCGTCGCCGCCGACACCGCGGCCTGCAACCCGTGCAACACATCCGTACCGACAGTGGTCGGCGCCGCCGCCGCCCCCACCAAACCACCACCGTCGAGGTCCACCACCGCGACCTTCGTGTACGTGGAACCGACGTCGGCGCAGACCGCGACGTTCACGACGACGCGGGAACGACCACCGTGCCGGTCGCCGTCACCGCCACGATCGGCTCAGCCAACACCTCCGCCGCCGACTCACCCCGCTCCGGCCGGCCCCGACACACCACCCGCGCCTCGAAGTCCAGCGTGCGGCTGCGACTACCCACCCGCGTCACCGTCGCCACCACCTCCAACACGTCCCCGGCCCGCACCGCCGCCCGGAACTGCACATCCGAGTACGAGGCGAACAACCCCTCGTCGCCATCGGTACGGATACACACCTCCGTGGCCACATCCCCGAACAACCCCAACGCGTACGCCCCGTCCACCAGACTCCCCGCGTAGTGCGCATGCGAATACGGCACATAGCGCCGGTGCGTCACCGTCAACCCGACCCGGGAATCAGCCATCACTTTTCGCCTTCTTGTCCGTCGCCAACGCCTGCTTTTCCATGATCAACGCATGGACCAGATACGACGCCACCTCACCCGGCGTGGTACCCCGACCAAAAATCCGATCCACCCCCAACTCGGCGGCCTGCGACTCGTCGAACCGCGGCCCACCCACCACAAGCAACGGCCGCCGCCCCACCGACATCGCCTCCCGGAACGCCGCCGACATCTCCCGCGTGTTGTGCAGATGCGCGTCCCGCTGCGTCACCACCTGCGACACCAACACCGCATCGGCCCGCTCCCGCCGCGCCACCTCCACCAACTCCGGCACACTCACCTGCGCACCCAGATTCGTGACCTTCAACTCCCGGTAATACTCCAGGCCCTTCTCCCCCGCCACCCCCTTGACGTTGAGAATCGCATCGATGCCCACCGTGTGCGCATCCGTACCGATACACGCACCCACCACCGACAACTTCCGCCGCAGCCGCCGCTTCACCACCGCATTGACCTCCTTGGCGGACAACAACGGAAAGTCCCGCTCCACCACCCGCACCGCCGACAGGTCCACCAGATGGTTCACCCGCCCGTACACCACGAAGAACGTGAACCCCTCACCCATCTGCTTCGCGTGCACCACCAACGCCGGATCGATCCCCATCCTGTTCGCCAACTGCACCGCCGCACCCTCGGCCCGCTTGTCATGCGGCACCGGCAACGTGAACGACACCTGCACCATCCCGTCACCGGTGGTGTCCCCGTACGGCCGCACAACCGCCTTCCCGCTCACGCCGCACCACCCTCCAGAATCTCGGTGACCGGGTTGTAGTAACCCGCCTCGTGCCGCGCCACCCCGTCCAGACCCTTCCCCCGATCCGCCGGCCGCTTCATGATCCCGAACGTGCCCTCGGCGATCGCCGACAACAACGACTGCTCCCCGATCCGCTCCAACAACTCCACCGCCTCACCGAGCACCCGATTGGCACGCTGCTGAATGAACCCACCCGGCGCCGGCACGAAATCCTCATGCAACCCACCCGCCGCACCCAACACGTACCGCACGTTCTGCAGGGCGATGTCCCGATCCGACAACCACGGCGTCACCACCGCCTCCGTCATCATCCCCACCAGCAGAATCCCCTGCCCCGTCATCGCCCCCACCAGATTGAAGAACCCATCCAGCAGGTTGCCCCGGAACACGTCACCGGTCATGTGCTTCGTCGGCGGCATCCACTTCAACGGCGCATCCGGAAACAACTCCCGCGCCAACAACGCATGCGCCAACTCCAACCGCAACGACTCCGGCACATCCGGATTGATCTCGAACGCGTGCCCCAACCCCAACTGCCAGTCCGCCAACCCCGCCTCATGCGCAAAATACTCGTTCAGCAGCTGCGACACCGTCACCGTATGCGCCTCGTCCACCGCATCCGCAGTGGTCAGATAGTTGTCCTCACCCGTGTTGATGATGATCCCGGCACGCGCATGCACCTGCCGCGAAAAACGCTGATCCACGAACGTCCGCACCGGATTGATGTCCCGGAACAAAATCCCGTACATCGAGTCGTTGAGCATCATGTCCAACCGCTCAAGACCCGCAAGCGTCGCCATCTCCGGCATGCACAACCCAGACGCATAATTCGTCAACCGCACATACCGCCCCAACTCCCGCGACGACTCATCCAACGCCGCCCGCATCAACCGGAAGTTCTCCTGCGTCGCGTACGTCCCGGCGAACCCCTCCCGCGTCGCCCCCTCCGGCACATAGTCCAACAACGACTGACCCGTCGACCGGATCACCGCAATCACATCCGCACCGGCCCGCGCCGCAGCCTGCGCCTGCGGAATGTCCTCGTAGATGTCCCCCGTCGCCACGATCAGATAAATCCACGGCCGCTGCGCCGGATCCCCGTACCGCCGCACCAGCCGCTCCCGCTCCACCCGCCGCCGGTCGATGCGCCGAACCCCCGCACCCACCGCCTTCCGCGCCGCCCGACGCGCCACCGACTCGGCCCGACCAGTCGGCAACCCGAACCGCACCGACCCCGCCGCCGCCTTCTGCGCCAGCAACGTCACATCCGCAACGCCCTCCCGAGCCAGGGCATCGAACACCGGCACCGCCACCCCATGCCCCAACCCCACATCCGCCACCACCGCATCCACCAGACGGTTCACCCACGGAATACCATCCGGATCCGCACCAGCCACCCCGGCCAGCCGCAACACCGCCCGCTCCACCGACACCGTGGTATGCCCACGCGCCAACTCCACCACCGGCCCCCCGGCCCGACGCGCCAACTCCCGCGCCCGCGCCACCAACGCCGGATCCAGATCAAGCTTCCCCATCACGCCATCCCCTGCTCATAGATCACCTCGCCACGCAGCACCGTCGCCCGGCACACCGGCAACGGCGTCGGATCAGCCACCCCCCGCAACTCCGGATCCGGCGACTGCAACACCGGCAACCCCCGCTCCACCCCCGCCGGCGTCGACCACACCGCGAACGTCGCCGGCGCCCCCAACGCCAACACCCCCGCACTGTCCCGCCGCACCGCCCGCCACCCACCCCGGGTATGCGCCGCGAACGCCGCCCGCACACTCATCCGCTGCACCGGATTGTGATGCGCCACCGCCGCCCGCACCGAACCCCACGGATCCAACGGCGTCACCGGCGAATCCGAACCGAACGCCAACGCCACCCCCACCGCATGCATCGCACCCATCGGATTCGACCCCAACGACCGCGCCAACCCCAACCGCGCCTCATACATCCGACCCGCGCCACCCCACAACCGGTCGAACGCCGGCTGCATCGACGCCACCACCCCGTACTCCACAAACCCGGCGATCAACCGCCGATCCATCAACTCCGCATGCTCCACCCGATGCCGCGCCGCCCGCACCGCCTCCGTACCCAACCGCTGCGCCGCACCCGCGAAACCCGCCAACACCGTCGAGATCGCCGCATCCCCGATCGCATGGAAACCACCCTGCAACCCGTGCGCCGCGCAATCCAACAAATGATCACGCACCTGCTCCGCGCTCAGATAACCGTCACCACACCCCGCACCATCAACGTACGGCTGCGAAAGATGCGCCGTCCGCGACCCCAGCGCACCATCGGCGAACAGATCACCACCGGCACCCACCGCACCCAACTCCCGCGCCCGCGCCGCACCACCCAACTCACCCCAGTAGCCGTACACCTCCGGCACACCCGCACCCGAAAGCGCCAACAACCCGATGAAATCCGCCTCGTCGGAGATCTCCGGCCCACCACACTCGTGCACCGCAGCGATCCCCAACGCCGCCGCCCGCGCCAACGCCACCCGCTGCGCCGCAACCCGCTGCGCCCGCGTCACCGACGTCCGGGCCGCCGCCCGCACCACATGATGCGCATCCCGCCGCAGCCACCCCGACCCGTCGAACCCCGGCGCCGCCACCGCCTCCGGACACGCCGCCAACAACGCCGACGACACCAACGCCGAATGAACCGACGCCTGCGACAGATACACCCGCCGCCCACCGGCCGCCCGATCCAACTCCGCCGCCCCCGGCGGCTGCGGCACCGCCCACGTCGACTCGTCCCAGCCGTGCCCCAACACCACCGCATCCCCCGGCAGACCCGCCGCGAACACCGCCACCGCGTCCAACAACTCACCCGCCGAGCGCACCCCGGACAGATCCAACCCCGACAACACCAGCCCGGTGTCACTCACATGCACGTGCGCGTCCACGAACGCCGGCGTCACCAACGCCCCGCCCAACTCCACCACCCGGTCCGCGACCGGAGCGTCCGCGTCCGCACCCAACCAGGCGATCCGCCCGTCCCGCACCAACAGCGCCGTCGCCGACGGCTCCGCCGGACAGAACAGCGCGCCACCGCGATACAACGTCGAGGGGTTCTTCGTCATGGCCTCAGTCTGCCGCCAGCCGAGCCTCGAACAGGCCACGCACCCCCGGCTCACCCCGCAACAGCCCCAACGCCAACTCCGCGTGCCCCGGCACGTACCCGTTGCCGACAAGCATCGTCACGTCCGCCGCCAGGCCCTCCGCACCCAACGCCGCCGCCGCGAAACTCGTCGCCATCGAGAAAAAGATCACCGTCCCGCCGTCCGCGGTCGCCAACACCGCCCCGTGCTCACAACCCGGCACGTCCACGCAGACCACCGTCACATCCGCCGGCACCCCCAACGCCGACGTCACAGCCGTCGACAGCGCCACCGGATCCCGCGCATCGGCCACCGCCACCACATCCGCCAGACCCGCCGCCACCAGCGCGTCACGCTCCGCGGCCACCGGCACCACCCCGACCGTACGACCCGCACCCGCCCGCCGTGCCGCAGCCAACGACAGCGAACCGCTCTTGCCCGCCCCACCGACCACCGCCACCGACACCGGCCCGCCGCCCCGCGCCGCCCGCTCGGCCACACACCGCGACACCACCCGGTCGGTCAACGCCGGCGCCCCACACACGTCCAGCACCGCCAGCGACAACAGCGGATCCAGATCCTCCGGCAGCACCGCCGCGATCGACCGCGCGAACAGAATCGCCCAGCCGTCGCACGGCACCTGCTCGCTACGCCCGTCCCAACGCGCCAACCCGTCGGTGATCACCAGCGGAGTCAGCGTCAACGACACAAGCGTCGCCACCCGCTCACCCGGCTTGAAGCCCAGCGGAGACCGCCGGCCGGCCTCCTCGACCGTGCCGATCAGCATGCCGCCCGACCCGGTCACCGGGTTCTGCATCTTTCCCCGCGCCGAGATGATCTCCAGCACCTCGGCGCGCACCGCGTCGCCGTCACCGGCGTGCTTCTCCCACAACTGGCGGAAACTCGCCGCGTCCAGGTTCAGCCGCTCGACCCGGATCCGCACCTCGTTCGGCGCGATCTCCGGCCGCGCGTCCAGCCGCCAGGCAGCCTGCGGCAGCACCCCCGCCGGTTCCACGACACGGTGCAGACCCACCGGTGATGTCACGCCGACCTCCCCTGTCCGGCCGCCCGAAGCTTCGATCAGAAGTCGCGTGGCGGGAAAACTTACGGCAGACTAATTTCTTCGCCGGAGATTTTCCAGTAGCCTTCGGTCCGCTGATCAACCAAACCAGCCAGAGGAGGGGCCGTGACCCAGACCCACCCGCCGGTGCAGAGCATCCCGGCACCCCAGCCGGCCCCCGCCCCCAGCACCGGCCAACCGTACGAATACCGCCGCAGCCCACTCGTCGAACCCGACTGGACCCGCTTCCCCGGCTGGCGCCACGTCACCCGCGACCAGTGGGAGAACGCCCAGTGGCAGCGCGTCAACTGCATCAAGAACATCAAACAGCTGCGCACCGTGCTCGGTGACACCGTCGACGAGACCTTCTACGCCGACCTCGAAGCCGACCAACGCGCCCTGGCGACCATGTCCATGCTGGTCCCGCCACAGATGATCAACACCATGGTGCCGACCAGCGTGCCGACCACCGAGGCGCTCCTCGCCGACCCCATCCGGCGCTACATGATCCCGGTCGCCTCCGACCGGCGCACCGACTGGCCGTCGCACCCGTACGCCAGCCGCGACTCACTTCACGAGCACGACATGTGGGTCGCCGAGGGCCTCACCCACCGCTACCCCACAAAGGTCCTCGCCGAACTGCTCTCCACCTGCCCCCAGTACTGCGGCCACTGCACCCGCATGGACCTGGTCGGCAACTCCACCCCCACCGTCGACAAGCTGAAGCTCACCCTCAAACCGGTCGACCGCTACGACGCCCACATCGCCTACCTCAAGGCCCACCCCGGCGTCCGCGACGTGGTCGTCTCCGGCGGCGACGTCGCAAACGTGCCCTGGCGCAACCTCGAGTCCTACCTGATGCGCCTGCTGGAGATCGAGACCATCCGCGACATCCGACTGGCCACCAAGGCATTCATGGGCCTGCCCCAGCACTGGCTCCAGCCCGACGTCGTCGAGGGCCTCGAACGGGTCGCCCGCACCGCCGCCCGACGCGGCGTCAACCTGGCGATCCACACCCACGTCAACCACGCACAGTCACTCACCCCGCTTGTCGCCCGCGCCACCCAGACCGCGCTCGACGTCGGCGTACGGGACGTCCGCAACCAGGGCGTGCTGATGCGCGGCGTCAACGCCACCAGCACCGACCTGCTCGACCTCTGCTTCGCGCTACAGGGCGAAGCCGGCATCCTGCCGTACTACTTCTACATGTGCGACATGATCCCGAACGCCGAACACTGGCGGGTCCCGGTCTGGTACGCCCAGCAGCTCCAGCACGACATCATGGGCTACCTGCCCGGCTACGCCACCCCGCGGATCGTCTGCGACGTGCCGTTCGTCGGCAAGCGCTGGGTGCACATGATCACCGAGTACGACCGGGAACGCGGCATCTCCTACTGGACGAAGAACTACCGCACCTCCATCGAGTCGGCCGACCTGGCGGCACTTAACAAGCGCTACGCCTACTACGACCCGATCGACACGCTGCCCGAGGCCGGGCAACGGTGGTGGCACGCCCACCGCGACGACTGACCCACCCGACCCACGGACAGGGGCCGCCGGATCATCCGGCGGCCCCTGTCGTCGCTGCGGTCACCTGGTGAAGGAATCCTTGGCGTTCCGGCCGGCGTCCTTGACGTTCTCCCCGGCCTGACGCGCGCGGGCCGCACTCTGCTCGCTGGCACCCTCGGCGCGCATGCGCTCGTTGTCCGTCATGTCGCCGATGCGCTCCTTGGCGGCACCGCTCATCTGCTCGACCTTGTTCTTCGCCTTGTCGGTGAAGCTCATGTCGCCTCCTCAACTTCTCCGGCAGTTCGTCCTGCCCTTCTGGTGTCCCCTTGTGGCCTGGGCGGAAACCCGTGTGCGGGCGCACATCGCGTAGCGCATCCTAGGATGCTAGGTGAGATCCGGTCGATCTCCGCGGGCAGGACGGGCTCACTCCGCTGGACGACCTGGTGGTTAACTGGGCGGATGGGGCAGATCACGCTGATTCGGCACGGCGAGACCACCTGGAGCGCCAGCCGCCGACACACGTCGTACACCGATCTCGAACTCACCCCCGACGGTGAACGGCAGGCCCACGCGCTCGGTGCCGCCCTCGCCGGCCGGCAGTTCGTCGCGGTGCTGACCAGCCCTCGCCTCCGGGCGCTGCGTACCGCGCAGCTGGCCGGGCTGACCGTCACCGGCACCGACGAGGACCTGGCCGAATGGAACTACGGCGAGTACGAGGGACGCACCACCGCCGAAATCCACGAGGAGCGGCCCGGGTGGAGCGTCTGGGCCGACGGCTGCCCCGGCGGCGAGTCCCCCACCGAGGTCGGCGAACGCCTCGACCGGATGCTCACCAAAGTGCATCCGCTACTCGACCGGGGTTCCGTGGCCCTGGTCGGGCACGCGCACTCGCTCCGCGTGCTGGCCGCCCGCTGGGTCGGCCTGCCGCCCTCGGCCGGCGGACTGCTCCGCCTGGACACCGCCACCCTCAGCCTGCTCGGCACCGAACACGGGCGACGGGTCGTCGTACGGTGGAACCAGCCCCCTCCCCCGGCCGCCGAGGCCGGCACCACGGCGACGCGCCACTGATCCACACCTCTGCGGCGCGTGCAGCGTGAACGACTCCGCCCGCGCGGCGGCGGCAGTGCGTGCCGAAAGGGCCGTCCGTAGTTCCCAGACCGAAGACAACGGTAAGCGATTGATCTAGGTATTCGACCAGAGCAGTTCGCGCGGCATCGGCCGTTCGGTCACCTGTGGCTGACGATCGGCCATTTCCATGTGCGTGTGCCCATTCACGACGGCTACGAAGTACGGGTGACCAACGAGATAACCGTTCCCCTGCTGCCCTGCCCGTCCATCGACGACATCGTCGCTTTTTACGAGGTGCTCGGTTTCCACACCACTTACAAGCAGCGCAAGCCCAACCCGGCCGCAGGGTTGCAACGTGAAGATCTACAGCTGCAGTTCTTCGAGATCGCGGGCTTCGATCCGGCGCAGTCCTACGGTTCGTGTATCGTGCTGACCCCGGACACGGGGCAGCTGTACCGGGCTTTCGCGGCGGGAATGCGCGCCGCGTACGGCAAGGTACTGGTCTCCGGGACGCCTCGGATGACCCGGCCCCGGGCACGGAAGAACGCCGACGGGCTGAGCGGCTTCAGCGTCATCGATCCAGGCGGCAACTGGATCCGCGTCTTCCAGAACGCCCCGGCCTCCCCCGCGCCGGCACCGACTGGGCGGTTGAGCAAGGCGATGGCGAACGCCGTCGTGCAGTCCGACTCCAGAGGGGACGCCCGGCAGGCGGCCCGGATCCTTGACAGTGCATTGGCCCGTCCCGAATCAGATGACGACCCGGTCGCGTTGGTGGAGGTGCTCGTCTACCGCGCTGAGGTGGCGATGGTCCTGAACGATCCGGCCACGGCGGCCGAGATGCTGGCCCGCGTCGACCGTGTCGCGCTGAGCACGGACGAAGCCACCCGGGCTGCTGCCGCGTATGAGGCCGCTACCGACCTTGCGGCAGCCCTTTCCTAGGCGCCGCATTCAGCCGAGACACGGTGCCTTCCGACGGCTCCGGCCCTGGCGTGGCACGCCAGGGCCGGAGCCGTACGTCCGGATGGTTCAGACGTAGCGACCGGCCTCGTCCAGGAAGTGCTGCGCGTACCCCTCCGAGGGAAGGTCCCCGAGGTAGTACTTCTTGAGGTCGTGCCGGGTGGAGGCGAGCGGATCGCTGCCGAGCAGATCGTCCAGGACCTGCTCGAGCCCCTTCACCTGGCCCCCGTGCGCGTCGATCACATAGGCCGCCCGCGCGAGCGGGAACGCGTCGGTGAACCGCTCCGCTGGCACCGAGACCGCGACCATGGCGAACGGCTTCTCCGAGTAGAGGTAGTCGGCCACCACGCTCGACACGTCCGAGACCAGCACGTCCGAGGCGTTGAAGCAGTCCATCACCGACATCTTCACCTCGGCCTGGGGCCCGAAGACGTGCGGTCGCCCGCTCGTCCGGCGGTCCTCGGCCAGCAGCGTCCGGATCCGCGCGCACTCGGCGGTCAACGCGGCCGACCGCTGGGAGTACGGGTGCGGCCGGAACACGACACTGCACCCACGCGCCAGCAGCGCCTTGATGATGTCGTAGCCGACGGGCAGCGACGAGTAGTTCGAGTCGGCGTAGAAACCCGACCACGTCGGCGCGTAGAGGACCCGAGGGCTGGTGATCGCGGCGATCGGTTCACTGGCGATGGCGACGTTCTCCACCTGCGGACGTCCCACGATGGTGAACATCTCCGCCGGCATGTGCACGCCGTTCGCCGCGAACCGGTCGATCGCCGCCTGGCCGGCGACGAAGTTCTTGTCGTACATCCGGAACACCGGGTTGTGACTCGGCACCTTGTCGCTGTCACCGTGGTTGAGCTGAATGTGCTTGAGCCCGGTGTAGCGGATGAGGTGGCAGTTCTTCGTCGCGGTGTTGACGTAGAAGGCGGCCTTCAACGACGGGACGACGACGTCGTCGAGCTCGGTCAGGCCGGCCCGGAACACCACCGGTGCGGTGGTCAGCCGCAGCACCTCGTTGAAATTGGCTTCGCTGCGCACCAGCACGAAGTACTTCTTGCCGAGACGCTCCAGATAGGGCAGCCACATCGCGACCTGGTAGCCGGTCGCGGCCGGCGCCTCCCAGTGCACGACGAATGCCGGCTCGTGCGCGGTAAGCGCGGCGGTCAACCGCGCCTCGCTGCGGTGCCGGGCCCGCACCCGGGTGACCGCCTGCCACCCGGTGAACCCGAGCAGGCCGAGCGCCGCCACCGACACCGCCAGCGCCACCACCCCGATCAGACCGGAGAACCCGCATACGAGTGCCGCGAGCACCGCGACGCTGTTGACCAGCACCGCCCGGCTCGTGTTGGGGCGCAGCGGCGGGCGCAGCGCGCTGCCCGGCAGGTTGGCCGAGACCGGGTAGACGGAGCGGGACACCTTCATCATCGGCGACTCGCCGAGAATCGCCACGGCGGCGATGCCGACGCCGACGGCCAGGAAGGGATCAAGATTGCCGTGCACCGCGCCGACCAGGTACCCGGTGGCGAGCAGCAGCAGCCGCGCGACCACGGTCTCCTCGCCGGTGATCCGGCCGGCGCGCAGCCCGTCCCGCCACTCCCAGGCCAGCAGTCCGACCGCGATCAGGGCGGGGGGAAGCGCCCAGAAGGGAGAGTTACCCACCGCCGCCAACAGCAACGCGACGACGGCCGCCACCTCGGCCGCCAGGACGGGCAGTCGACCGGTCAGCCATTCACCGACCCCGGAGCGCCCCGGCGTCACCGCCGAACCCCCACCGACGACGGGCCGATCCGCAGTGCCCGGCTCACCCGGCCCCGCCAGCTGGCCAGGAAGTTCTGCTGCACCTTCAGCTCCTGCTCCAATCGGGTCACCCGCTCCTCGAGCGACTGCTGTCCGCGCGGCTCGCGGAACGGTGGTTCGAATGCGTACGCGGACCGCTCCATATCGCCCTCGTGGCCCTGCCGCAGCCAGCGCAGACGGGACATCACCTGGCGACGCCCGACGACGTCGGAGGCCATCAGCGTGTGGACCGGCCCGGGGAACTTTGCGTCCGCCAGCGCCTTGTCGTACTCCGGGTTCGCCTTGCCCGGCTGGAAGACGTGCTCGATGTCGTTGTGTTCCAGGAACTTCACGTAGGACGCGAAGGTCTCGGCCTGCCGTGGCTGGAAGGCGTCGAAGTCGGCCTCCTCGTAGAGCCGCTGCGCGTCGACGTCCGGCGGCAGGTCAGCGTAGAGGCGGTAGGGGATGCCGTGGTACTCGGAGAGTTCGACGGTGCGGGAGTCGTGTGCCAGCACCACCGAGGGCGTACCGGCCAGCACGCCGGCGACGTTGCCGTGGATACGGGTACCGAAGGCGAAGTGCTGCTGGGCCATGAACTCGACCCAGGTCGACGCGTCGACGAAGAAGCGCATCCGGTCGTTCTCGTAGAGCGGGTGCTCGGTGTGCACCGGCATCCGCCGGTTGGTGAGCCGGGCCGGGTTCTCCCCCCACAGCATGAGCGCCAGCCGGTGATGCTGCTGGGGCACGATGACACTGTTGGGGTAGCGGTTGGTGTTCGCCTCGACCAGCCGGTCGACCCCCTTGACCTTCGGGGTGTAGGAGATGGCCAGCGGGCTGTCGTACGACAACCGGTCGACCTTGCGCACCAGCGGTCCCAGCGGACCGTTGCCGAACATCGACGGGCACCCGATCACGCGCACGTGCTCGTCGCCGAAGCCCAGATACTTCAACATGCGGGCGGTGTACTCGCCGCGCACCCCGATCGAGGCGGAGCGGTCCAGGACGGCCTTGGTGAACCGCTTGACCACCCGCTTGTACTCGTCGGGCAGCGTGTCGAAGTCGGTGCCGTAGGGCAGCTGGGCACCGATGCCGACCACGGTGACCGGAATCTTCAGCTTCTCGATGACCTTCGCGAGCCGCTCCAGATGCGGCAGGAAGGTGTCCCGGTAGGAGTTCGCCATCGGCAGAACGAACCGGTCGAACTCCTCATTCGTCCGCTGGATGTACCGACCGAGGTGGATCGGACGTTCGTGGACGTACGAGTTGGCAACCACCTCGGCGCCGGGCACGCTGATGACCCGGAACACCGCGCTGTAGAAGAGCATGTTGCCGGAGTTCGAGCCGAAGACGCCCAGCCTCGACGCGGCCAGGCTCTGCTCGTGCGACAGCACGGTCAGCGGGCTCTTGCCGGCGCGGATGAGGATGCGGGTCATGCGCGGACCCCGGGCACCGTACAGGTGAGCCGCAATCGTGTCGATCGGTACATCTCATCCTCCCCTTGCAGGCCGCGTGCGACGGCCTGGGCACTGCAGCAACAGGTGTCGACACCCGCTGTTGGCTCGGCGCCGACACCTCGTCCAGGTCGTGCTCACGCAGAATTCGGCTTGGATCCTAGCCCCGCCCGAGGCGGATCGACCGCACCGGGGGTGGCTCGGTTTTCGCCCTGCTAGGCGCGTTCGACCAGATCGCAGGGGTCCCGGGGGTGAGTGCTCGGTCACCATCAGTCGCCACCAACCGCAGGGTTGGGTCGGTCAACCCGCGGGTTCGGTCGAACCGCCGCGGCGCCGGTGGGTCAGGGTGTCCGGACCGACCTGCGGCGGACGGTGCTCGTACGGGGTGGAGAGCACCACCGTGGTCCGGGTGGTGACATTGGCGGAGGTGCGGATCTCCTGAAGCACCCGCTCCAGGTCCGCCGGACCGGCCACCCGGACCAAGAGCAGGTAGAAGTCGTCGCCCGCCACCGAGTAGCACGAGTCGATCTCCGGCAGGTGGGCCAGCCGTTCCGGCGCGTCGTCGGGCTGCGACGGGTCGAACGGGCGGATCGCCACGAACGCGGTAAGCGGCAGCTCGAGCGCCTCGAAGGAGACCCGCGCGGCGTAACCCTTGATCACCTGGCGCTGCTCCAGCCGGCGCACTCGCTGGTGCACCGCGGAGACGGACAGCCCGACCTTCTCCGCGAGGTCCGTGTACGACAGCCGGCCGTCAGTGGTCAGCGCGGCGACGATGGCGCGGTCGATCTCCTCCACGGCGTGCAAACTTACCGGGTACGAGCCGCCGGCGCGACGACCCGCCCGCCGAGCGTCACGTTCGGCGGGCGGACGACCGCGCTCGGTCAGCCCGTCACCAGGGTCTCGTTGGTTGCCCCGGACCTCGCTCGGTCAGCCCTTCGCCAGGGCGCGGGAGATCACCAGCCGCTGGATCTGGTTGGTGCCCTCGACGATCTGGAGCACCTTTGCCTCGCGCATGTACCGCTCCACCGGGTGGTCGGCCACGTAGCCCGCCCCGCCGAGCACCTGCACCGCGTCCGTGGTCACCCGCATCGCCATGTCGGTGGCGAAGAGCTTCGCCTTGGCCGCCTCGATCGAGTACGGCCGACCGGCGTCGCGCAGCCGCGCCGCGGCCAGCGTCAGCGCCCGGGCGGCGGAGATCTGGGTGGCCAGGTCGGCCAGGGTGAACCCGAGGCCCTGGAAGTCGATGATCGAGCGGCCGAACTGCTGGCGCTGCCGGGCGTACTCCACCGCGTAGTCCAGCGCCGCCTGGGCCAGGCCGACCGCGCAGGCGGCGATGCCGAGCCGGCCGGAGTCCAGGGCGGACATGGCAATGGTGAAGCCCTTGCCCTCGCCACCGATCAGCCGGTCCGCCGGAACCCGGGCGTCGTCGAAGGCGATCTGCGCCACCGGCGAGGAACGCAGGCCCATGGTCCGCTCGGCGGCCTGCGGGTGGATGCCGGGCGTGGCCCGGTCGGCGAGCAGGCAGGAGACGCCCCGCGCGCCCGGGCCGCCGGTGCGGCAGAAGATGTTGTAGAAGTCGGCCACCTGAGCGTGGGTGATCCAGGCCTTGGTGCCGGTCACCACGTACCCGTCCCCGTCGCGGACCGCCTTTGTGGTGAGCGCCGCGGCGTCCGAACCACCCTGCGGCTCGGAGAGGCAGTACGCGCCCAGCAGCTCGCCGCCGATCATGGCGGGCAGCAGCTTGCGCTGCTCCTCGGTGCCGAACGCGGCGACCGGGTAGCAGGAGAGGGTGTGCACGCTCACCGCCTCGGCGACGGCGAGCCAGCGGCTGGCCAGGATCTCCAGTACCTGGAGGTAGACCTCGTACGGCTGGGCGGCGCCGCCGTGCTCCTCGGGGTACGGCAGGCCGAGCAGACCGGCCCGGCCCAGGGTGCGCAGCACCTCCCGGGGGAACTCGCCGCGCTGCTCGTACTCGACGACCTTCGGGGCGAGTTCCCGGTCGGCGAGTTCCGTGGCCAACTCCAGCAGGTCGTGGGCCTCGTCGGTGGGCAGGATCCGATCGACAGTCACCTCCTCAGCTTAACGCTCGTTTGGGCCGGCGCGGCCAGCCGGTGCCCCTCTGTTCAGCGCGTCGGTCACCCGGCGGGCCCGTTCGGCGTGCGTGAGTACATCCACGCTGTGCACGAACTGGTCGACCGCCCCAGTCAGGGGACGCGCCCGCAGTTCAGCGTCGGTGATCGCCGGCTGCCCACCTCGTCGCCGACCTCGGCGCACCGGCCCGGCAGATGCTCGGCCTGCGCCACCCTGGTCCACCCGGCGGCCAACACGTACCGCCACACGTCATCGGGATACCACCGCAGGGCCGTACGGGCTCGGGTGAGCGCACCGTCGAGGCCGTCGTGGAAGACCGCGCCGCCGGTCAGCTCCGCCAGCCGCTGGGTCGGCACCGCCAGCCAGTCCGGCGTGGACACCCCCCGTGCGGGATCGAAGCCCAGCCGGCCACGCAGCCAGGCGCCCAGTTCGTGAACCGTCACCCCGTGCCGGGCGCCGTTCTCCCCCGCGACGCCGAACAGCACGTCCTCCGCCTCGGCGAAACGGGTCGGCAGGCCGAGGAACGTGGCCGGCAGCGCGGCCTCCACGGCAGCCAACACCTGCTCGGCCCGAGGCAGATCGGCCGGACCCACGAACAGCTGCACCCGGCAGCCCCAGTCGTGGTCGGTCGAGCGGGGCGTGTCCAGGCCGAGCAGCTCCGATCCGCCGTCGAGGCGCCCGGCGGCGTACCGCAGGCCGGCGAACTCCCGGCCGAGCACGGGCGCGACCACCTCGGCATGGAAGCGCCGGGACAACTCCAGCCCGGGCAGGAAGCTCACCAGGCCAGTCTGCTCGCCGCTCGCCGATCCAGCCAGGCGAATTCGATGCTCCTGCCCGCTCGCCGCAGCGTCGGCGGCGGCCGGAGGAGGCCCGCCGCCGACGCTGACCGGCGTCATACCCGGGAGGTGAAGGTGGCCAGGAAGCGGTGGGGGGTGATCACGCCGGCGTTGTCGAAGCAGATCACGTCGACCTCGACATCAGTGGTGTACGACCAGGGTTGGGTGAGATGGCAGTAGTTGCTGCCAGGGCCCTGCGCCACGACCTGGGCATGCGTCTCCCTGACGCCGATCTGCGGAAAAGTCGCCAGGAATCGGCCGGTGGGGGCCAGCGGCACCACCGTGTTGGCACCGACACCGACCATCGAGTTGTCGTTGGTCGGCCCGCCGACGGCGGTGCCCACGTATCCGATGTACGTCGGCGGGCTGAAGGAGCCGATCACCGACCGCCGGCGGTGGTACGAGAGGACGAAGTCGGTGTTGGTGAACGCGCCGGCCTGGTCGTAGCAGAAGACCTCCACCTGCACGTAGGTGCTGAGCGGGCCCCAGGAGTTGACCTTGCATCGGCGGGGAGCGGCGTTCGGTTGCACGGCGGTGACCTGCACGTTGCCGGCGAGCAAATCGGGTAGCCCCACCCCGGGCAGCCGCACCGCGTACTGTCCGACGCCGAACGCCCCGACCGCGTTCACCATGCCCGTGGAGTTGTACGACTGCGTCATCGCGCCGCCAGCCCACTGCACGTACGCGTGGGAGTTGCCGGCCGGCAGCACGCCCGAGCTGGTCGTCCAGAGGACGGTGAACGGGGTGTCCTCGCGCGTGCCGCCGGGCCTGTGGCACTGCACGTCGACGATCTGGTCGGCGCCGGACTGGCCCCAGCGAACCACCTCGCAGTAGTGCCCGCTCCGGTTCACCGGGGTCACGTGCGGCACGCCCCGCGAGCCGGCGCCTACCTGCGGGAAGCGGACCTGGAATCGGCCAGGTGCGAGCTTGATGCCGTCGGCCCAGGTGGCCGGGAATGCCGTCTTCCAGCTTCCCCACTGCCGGGTGGTGTCAAGCACGGTCCAGACCGGCACGGTGGGGTCCTTGACGTAGGCGAACCCCCAGCGGTCAGCGGTGGCCGCTGCGGCAGGTGCCGCTGGCATGAGTGCGCCGGCTGCGGCCAGGACGGCAGCCAGCGCTGCGCTGACGAACGATCGGAGACGCATGTGTTCCTCCATTCGACCGGAAGATGACACACAGGAGTGTGCGAGCTGTAATGGCTTGGTTACAAAGAAAATCGCCGATGTTCCGGTGTGGGGTAACAACCACCTCTGGCATGTATCAAAGTCGGCCACAGCGACTCTTTTTCGGATCGGGTGTCGTACGAGGTCATCCGGTCTGGTGGCCGGGTTCGCGGTAATGGGCGACTGCTCGCCGTCATCGGGTGAGGCCGAGGATGGTGGCCAGTCGCGCGACGTCGGCCGCTGCCGGTCCGCGTTGGATGACCTCGGCGAGGAGGGTACGGGCGACCGGCCGGTTGCGGACTTCGGCGGGCGCGATCCGGTCGGCGTCGAGGAGCGCCTGCCCGGCCTGGGCCGGGTCGCCGGTGTCGAGGTACGCACGAGCGGCGTCGATGAGGTGGGCGCCGCGATGCTCGGGCGGCAGCCGCCGCCAGCCGTGGCTGCGGATGGCGTGTTCGTGGCGGTGAAGGGCTTCGGCGGTGTCGCCGAGGCAGTGGGCGGCGAGGAATCGGGCCGATTCGACGGCGCCCGACCCGAACCCGGTGTGCTGCGGGTCGGTGTCGTTGGCCCGTCGATCGGCCAGGCTGGCGGCGTAGTCGAGGAGGTCGTGGGTGTTGCGGCGGTCGCCGTAGCTGGCGGTGGCGAGTGCGGCCTGGAGGTAGAGGGTTGCGCGTACGTTGTCGTCGTCTGCGGTATCGGCGGCGGTGATCGCGGCGGTGAGGGCGAGGTGGTGGTGGCCGAGGGCGCGTAGGGCTTGGGTGATGCCGATGGTGGCGGCGGCGGTGAGGGTGAGGCCTTCGGCGGCGGCGGTGACGGCCCGGTCGGCGGCGAGCCAGGCGAGCTCGGCGTGGTCGAGTTTGATCAGCACCCCGGCGGTGATTCGGTACGTGGACACCAGCAGGCTCCGCATCCCGCGTGTGGTGTCGAGCAGGCCAGGTAGCGCGGCCAGGAGTTGCGGGTAGCGGGCGTACTGGTAGCTCATCCAGGCGTGGCCGACCTGCCGGCTGGCCTGCTGGGCGGTGGCGGTGCGCAGTGGTCGTTGCTGGTAGGAGGCGAGGGCGGCGCGGATCGCGTCGACGCCTTCCACGCTCGGTGTCGCCGCTGTTGGTCGGCGTGGGCCGAGGAGGACTTCGGGGTCGAGGCGCAGCACGTCGGCGATCTCCCGGATCACCGAGTAGCGGTCGAGCCGACGTACCCCTCGCTCCACCTTATCGACCCAGCTCTTCGACTTGCCGAGCCGATCGGCGAAGGCCTGCTGGCTCATGCCCCGGTTGACGCGCAGCTCAGCCACCCGTCGTCCGAGGGGTACGGAGTTGTGGTCGCGGCGGTGAAGATGGTTCATCGGTTGCCCGCCGCTGGCGGCATGGTGTGGGTGTATGTCCCGCAGCGCGGACACCACCGCGACTTCACCTTGAACGCTAACAGCCCGGCCACGAAGCCCAGCAGCACCCCACTGAGCACCATCATCACCAACTCGACAAGCACGAGTCCTCTCACCTCCAAGCGAGATCGCGAAGCCGGGGCGGCACCGTACACCCCTGACCACATCCGTTGCGTACCGTAACCAGGCTGGCGCATCACATGATGCAAGGCAAGCATCAATCCATGATCAATGGAAATCTGCATGTGAGTCGATGCAGACGACTAGTCGGGATTGGTGCAGAATCACTACATGCCTCGATTTACGCCAGCGACGCCACGATCCCGTCGACTCGGCCGGGAGCTGCGCAAGCTCCGCGAAGCCAAGGGACTGACCGGCGAGGAGACCGCGAAGCTCGTCCGCTGCTCGACATCCCGGATCAGCCGGCTCGAGTCCGGCGAGATCAAGCTCCGGCCCGGTGACGTCATGGAACTACTTGTCACCTACGGCATCCGGATCGACGAAGAGCCCGGCACGTCGCTGTTGGAGCTGGCCCGTGACCTGCGCGAAGAGGGCTGGTGGCAGCGCATCGGCGGCAAGTACGCCACATACATCGCCTACGAGACCGAAGCCGTCGAACTCAAGAACTTCGAGCCGATGCTCGTGCCCGGTCTACTCCAAACCGAGCGGTACGCCCGCGAGGTCAACATCATCGGCCGCGAGACCGACCCGGAAACCGTCGACCAGCGCGTCGGCGCCCGAATGACCCGCCAAGAGGTGCTGCACCGGCAGCCGACCCCGCTGCGGCTGCACGCCATCCTCTCCGAGGCATCCCTGCGAACCGAGGTCGGCGGCCCGGAGGTGCTGAGCGAGCAGCTTCACCACCTGGTCAAGGTGAGTCAACTGCCCAACATCACGATCCAGGTGCTCCGCTTCGAAGCCGGCGCGCACCTCGCGGTCGGCGGTGGCTTCGCCCTGCTCAGCTTCGAGCAGGACGAACCACCACTCGGCTACATCGAGACGTTGGCCGGTGAGCTCTTCCTCGAATCCAGCCACGACCTGGCGCGGCTGTCGGCGGCGTACGACAATCTGAGGATGCTGGCGAGGTCGCCGGCCGAGTCGATCAAGTTCATCAAGGAGCTGAGCGAGTATGGAGCGTAACGTCTGGCGTACGTCGAGCCGTTCCGGCAACAACGGCCAGTGCGTCGAGGTCCGCGATCGAGGCAGTGAGATCGACGTACGCGACTCCAAGGCACCCGCCGCCGGAACCCTGAGCTTCGACCCCGTCTCCTGGAGCGCCTTCGTCAGCGGCATCAGAACGCACGTCAGCCGCCCCTGAGCTTCGCCACGCACGCGCGAAAAGCTGTAGCACGGTGGTCAGGATGGTGTCGGGACCGAAGCGCCGGTTGACTGCCAGAGCGAAGGCAGCCCCGGTAATCCGACAGCCGCTCGACATACCGTGCTGGCCGATATCGCTTACCAGAGCGTCGACAGCATCCTAGTCAGTCCAGGCTAGATCCCGGATCAGGTCGCTGAGCGGCTGTGAGGTTCCACCCTGGTTGCAGGCGCGCGGATCGCGGCTAGATCCGTGCCCGGCCGGAGGGTGGCCGCCGGCAGCGTATGTGGGCCCTGTCGAGCTGAACCGTCGGTGCTATCGCCCAGGGCCACAGTCGGCGGCGCTCATGGACCGTGACCCGTTTGCGCTATCAGGTCGGCAGCCTCCACACACCCACCCGGGGCCCGCCCTGGCGCGGGCTGAGCGTCGCGCTGGCCAGGCCACGCGGAGTACGCACATCGGCAGAGCCGTGAAGGCTGGCTACGTCCCGGAGGCCATGTACGCGGCGAGGATGTAGTTGGGGTGTCGGTCGAGGTTCTTGCGGGCGCGGTCGTAGCGCATGGTGGTGCGGGGGCCGGCGTGGCGGGCGGCGATCTGCACGTCGCGGAGGCTGACGCCGGCGTCGAGCATGGTGGTCACAGCAGGCCCAAGAGCGCGACCAGGGCGAAGTCGTTCGGGTTCGAGGACTTCCGGGCTGTGGTGATCAGGGCTTCGAACTGCAGGTGACCCAGTCCGAGGGTCGGCGACTCGGCAGGCACCGTGGGTCGACGGACGTAGTCGGCTGGCGAGTGCACCAGGATCGCGTCGATGACGCAGACCCGATAGAACCCAACCGCCACCGACAACCTTCACTTAGAAGCCGACTCGGGCCAACATCCTGTCCCACCGCCGACCAAGATCGGTAGCTCGGCGCATCGGCCGATACCTGGCTCATGGCGGCCAGCGACTTCATCGACTTCTCAACCGACCCAGAGCAGTTCTCGCTAGCGAACTACTTGGCTCGGGCGGTCCTGCTCAGCGGCCACTTCGAGTCTAGGCACGCTCGCCTGCAGCCGTGTTGTCGGCGGCGCCCCACCTGCGGCAGATGAGTGACATCGGAGTACTAGCTGCAACGCCATTCAGTTAGGGCGATGGCTGGTTGGTCAAGGTTCGTTGGTGATGACGTCGATGCTGGTGGTGGCCTTGTAGGTGCGGCGGTCGATGTTCGGTCCGCGGGCCTGGTACTTGGAGTTCGAGCGTTTGATCATGCGGGTCTTGGTGCGGATGCGGCGGTCGGGTAGCAGGTTGGCCAGGACGCGTTCGCCGATGACGCCGACCAGGTCGATGGTGGTGTCGGCGATGACACCAGCGGCGTGGACGACTTGGTCGCGGGCTGCGTTGAGGGCGGTGGTGAAACTGGCTCGGTCCGGGTCGAGGCCGGGCCGGCTGTCAGTGGCGTCGACCATCGCGGTCCGCAGCACCTGGTAGACGATCAGCAGGGCATGGATTTCCTGGTCGACGCCGTCGGGGGTGCGGGCACGCAGGACCCGGCCGCCGAGGATGGTGGACTTGAGTTCCAGGTAGGCGGTCTCGATTTCCCATCGCTGGTGGTAGAGGGCGACGAGGTCGGCGGCGGGGTAGCGGTGCGGGTCGAGCAGGGTGGTGATGAGCCGGTAGTCGCCGGTGTGGCTGCCGTTGGTGGCGGTGATGCTGATCCGGGCCTCGATCACGCGGACGTGTTGGCCGCCGATGACCGACAGCCAGGACCCGTCGCGGTAGCGGCGGATCAGTGGGAGTCTGCGGCCGGTCTTGCAACGGATCAGCAGGTCCGCTCCGGTGGCGGTGAATGTGGTGATCAGGTCGGCGGCGGCGTAGTTGCGGTCGGCCAGGAGCAGCATCCCGGCGCGTACGCTGCGGGCGAGTCGCGCGGCTTGGACGGTCTCGCCGGTGGTGCTCGGGTCGAACACAGCGTCGATGACCGTACGGGTGCCGCAGGTCAACAGGGCGCTCAGCCGCAGTGTCGGGTAGCCGGAGCCGCCGTTGTTGCACCGGTGTTTGACGTAGCGGCGCAGGTTGGCCGGCGAGTCCGCGACAGCGAGCATGGTGCCGTCGATGACGACCGGCAGCAGGCCCCGCCACCACACCGCGGCGACAGCGCTGGTGGCCGCCGGCCCTCGGAGCAGGTCGAACAAGGCCCGCAGTGGTGCGCAGCCGAGTCGTTGCCGGGCCTGGCGCAACGCACTGCCGCTGGGATCGGCGACTGGTAGCCCGCGCAGACCGGCGACGAGTTTCGCCCACACCTGCCGATAGCCGCAATCGGCGAACAGGCAGCCCGCCAGCAGCAGGTACACCACCACCCGGGCCGGCAACAGACGGACCCGCCGCTGCGTACGCCGGGTCGCGGCGAGGACGTCATCGACCATCTCGAACGGCACGAGGCGGGTCAACTCACCGAGATGACCCGCAGCGAACGGCCCGGCAGCTACCGTGACCGTCCGTGTTATGGCAATCTGATCCACCGAGCGGGGTTCCTGGTTCGGGTTGTCTTGGAGTGACAAACCTTGATACCGGAACCCCGCCTCTCATTCCTTGATCAACACACCCCTTGACCAGCCCCGCCCACGCCTAACTGAACGGCGTTGGTACTAGCTGGCCGTCGGTCCGGCTGAGTCTGGACGCGCGGTGAGCATGCTGGGTGACCTGTTCCTGGGTGTCCTGGGACCAGGCTGTCGACGGATGGGATGCCTACCGTGGTCGACATGGCGAATTCGAGACTGGGGGCTCTGTTCAGCGTGACCTGCGGTGTCCTGTTGCTCGTGGGTTGCTCCGCCGAGGCGGGCAGCGGTGGTGCCGCTGCCGACGACGCGGCGCCGCACGGCGGTCCGGCGTCCGCGCCTTCGGCCACAGCCGCACCGACTGCGACGCCACCGGTGGGGGCCGGCGACGCGTCGCCGCATCCGTACGTCGGGATGTGGGTGACGGCCGACGGGCACATCCGGCAGATGTTGCTGCCCAACGGCCGCTACGACGAGGCCCGAGGTGAGCGGGAGAGCGCCTACACGGGTTCCTACCAGGTCGTCGGGACCCGGATCGAGTACGTCGACGACACCGGTTTCAGCGCGGACGGCACCTTCGACGGGGACGTGCTGCACCACGCGGGATACGTCTTCTACCGCGAGGGTAGCGACGCGCATCGGCAAGCGAGGGAGGAACGATGATGAAGGACAGTGCCACGCAGCACAGCCGGCGGCTGCTCCTGACCGCAGGGATTGTCGGTGGAGTGACGGCCCTGGCCGGGGCCGGCGCGGCCTCAGCGGCCCCGGCTGAGCGGGCCGGCGGGCGCGGCCCCGGGAAACCGGGCGAGGAGGGCCGCAACAGGGCGACGGTGTTGCGTGCCTTCGCGCGACAGAACGCGGGCGGCGACATCTACGAGATTCTCCACGACGACGTCCAGTGGACCATCGTCAACGGTCGCACCTACACCTCCAAAGCCGAGTTCCTGGCGGAGGGTTCGGCACCGATCCTGGACCGGCTGGCGTCGATCCTCAAGATGACGATCAGGGACATGTGGACCGAGGGTGACACCGTAATCATCCGGTTCGAGGGTGACGCGACGGCCACCGACGGCGTCGACTACCACAACGAGTACTGCTGGATCTGGCAGATGCGCGGCGGCAAGGTGGTGCGTTGCCGCGCCTTCCTGGACATGATCGCGGTGCGAGAACTCATCGAGCGCGTCGAATTGCCCTGAATCTACGTACGACCCAGGTCAGCGGAGCCAGCGACTGACGTCCAGGGTGCGCCCAACAGCCGCAGCGCCTCGGCGCTGCGGCTGTGCGGCTCCGTCCGTACACGATCAACTGCTGGCCGGGCGCGTCCCATACGTCGAACGCCTGGTACGACAGCGCCACCTCGCCCACCGCGCCGTGCCGGAACGTCTTCGCCTCGTGCGTCTTGCCCTGCACGTCGTGCCGCCCCCCTAACCGCACGGAACTCCGACTCTTCGTGCCCACCTGTTCGGCCAGGTCCCGCGCCCGCCGGTCGCGCGGGTCGTGGCCGAGGGCCAGGCGCAGGTTCGCCATGCACGCCTCGGCGGCGCGACGGCTGTCGGCGAAGAGCGTCGTACCGGCCGGGTCGAGGTCATCCGGATCAGGTTGTCCTCCTGTATTGCTGTTCTTCGCCACGGTCGTGATCCTCTGTTTCATACCAAGCCCGGCAGCCGGTAGCTGAGTCGGCCGCCGGAAGCAAACGCTGGCGCGTAAACCTGCGCGGTCCTGGAGCGCAGGACCTCGGGCCTGACCGGAGCCGGCCGTTCGGCAGTTTCAGATGTCGCTGGCGTGGCCGCCCGTTCGCCGACCGTGACGCCCGGAACGCGGCATGTGCGGATGTTCGACGGCTTGGTCGATTGATCGGCGAAATCCGGAGGATGGAGTTCGTAGGGCTTGCCCGGCTTTGCCATCCTCTACTCGTGAAGTCGAACCTGGAAAGGATTCCAGGCGACCGGGACTGGGTTGCCCAGGCAATCCTGGCACGGGCACCACAGCGAGTCGATCGCAGCTTCCTCGACTCCCTTGACCCCGCCGCGTCGCTCGCCCTCGGACGCTACGGCACCCGCCTCGCCACGCTCGCGATGAGGGAGGAGTCCGTCGATTTGGTACGCCGTTCCTTGGTTGCGACCGCGCTCGCCCGGTGCCTGCGACCCGATGATGACCGAGACGTGATGGTGGGCCTGGCGTTGCCGTGGATAGTGGCACAGCAGCTAGGAGCATCTCCGGCGACGGTGTTCGCGAGAGTTGCGGATTGTCTTCCAGAGGGCCCGATCTCCAAGCTGTTGAGAGATTTCGGCGCCCGGAATGATATTACTTTGGCCGCCTTTGGTTGGGAGCCGGTGACTAGCGCCGACGGACCAGACTTTCGCCCGGTGTACTAGTCGCATGTCCCCTTGGCGCCCCTGGCATCGGCACGACCGCAGGCCGATCGTCGCCGCGCGTCCGTCATGCACCGTGACGCTCGGATTGCGGCAGATGAGGATGCCGCCCGCGTCAGGCATCGGGCTGGTGCGGTAACGACGGCTGACTATCCGGCATCCTGACGAGATGCCGCATCTGGAGCCGTTCCTGAGGTTCGCACACGAGCGCCGCGATGGGTTGCACTGCTACGTGGCCCGTGCCGACGAGGCGGATATGCCTGGCCCAATGTGGCCGGGGCTGTGGGAGCAGGACTATTCAGACGATGCGGATCTGAATCCGTGGTGTCGCTATGCGATCAACAACGGCGACGGTGAGGCCCTAGCGGTGTGGCGGGCGCTGACCTGGGAGCTGACCGCGGGCCGGAGCCGGTTCGCCATTCCCGCCTACTACCGTGACGAGGCAGCTCAGCTGCGGAGTGTGAGCCGTGAGGCGGTGCGGCTGGTCCGCTGGGAGTACGAGGTCGACGTCGAGCAGTCCGAGTGGCTCAGCGCGGACGTCGGGTTCGTCCCGGCCCGTGCCTGCGTTCCGCTGCGGCCGGCGCCGGGCCTGTGGCAACGAGAACACGCCGGCTTCGCCGGCCTGTTCACCTTGGCCAGCTTCCGGCACCTCACCGACCTTGCCCTGGCCGTGGCCGGCGACGCTACCTCGGAGATTACGCTGTTCGCCCTCCACGATCCGGGCCGGACCCGCCTGCTGGCCTCGACGCTGAATCAGGCGCACCGTCCTGACCTGGCCGAGATTCTGCAGCCCGGTGACATCTTCGTCGACCTGTCCGTGGTCCACGATCTTGGTGCCGGCGCTGCCAGCTATCTCACCGTCAAGACACCCGAAGCCACCGACAAGGTCGAACATCTGGCAGAGCACTTCAGTGAGGCATTTCGCCGTTACGCGAACGCGGCGAGCCAAATCCGTACCTTCGACGAGTTCCACAGCGCGATCGATGATCTGCTCGCCCCACCCCGCAGCATCGGAACCATCTGACGGCGCCCCTCAACCGCACGCTGCCACGCTCACCCAGCGGCAGATCCGGATGTGGGCAACGGCGGCGAGGCGACCAGTAGGATCCCGAAAATGGCCGATCTTGCTGCGCGGTTCGCCCGGCTCGCTGGCGAGTACGACTCACGAAAGAGAGCGGCGACCGCGCTCGTTGGGCGCTGGGACTGGTACACCTGGCCGGGCCCTGATCTTCGTCCGTTGCACTTCGAACGGAACCTGCTCAAAGCTGGCCGCCGGCTGGACGCCAGACCAGCGACGGATCGGGATGTCCTGCGTATCGGGTTCGACGCTGAGGGCCGCGCGGTGGTGATCGAAGAGTACAGCGGCTTTCTGCACGGCCGCCTGTCCTACGAGACGTTCGTCGGTTGCCGCGGGGACCTGGTTGAGGCGGCGCGTTTCGATTCGGACGGGGCCTGCACGAGTACCGGTTCGTAGCTGGGTTGATGCGCTCGGCCGACACGGTCGGGCGGCGCGGCTCGGGGCGGGAGTCGTACGCATACAGCGATGGGCGGATCAGCCGTGTCGAGATCGAGCACGACGGCCGGGTGCCTTCGGTGCTGACGGCGGAGCACGACGACCGCGGCCTGGTCCGCGTCGTCGAGGTGGTGGGCCGTCGGTCCGAGGTGCGCTATGAGCGGCCGCCGGCCGGATTCGACCTCGAAGCGGCGTGCCGGAGCATCGAGGACGCAATGCTCACGCTGATCCCGGAAGCCATAGCGCGCCTGCCGGTCGACGGCCCCGCCGCCTGCGTCGCGCTGAGCTACCACCGATCGGACGCGCTGACCTTCGAGGTGCATGTGGCCACTGAGGACGAGCGCGCCGCCCTCGCGGCGGTCGACGCCCAGGCAGCATGGTCGCCGGCCGACTTCGAGACCAGCACCGACATCGACCTCGACGACACAGGATCGGTACGGCTGGTACGACAGGAACTCGCACTGCTTGACGCCGACGACATCGATGCCGCCGCAGGATCCGAGGCAGGCCGACGACTGTTATGCGCAGTAGCGGCTCGGCTCAACCTCCGCGACTGGACCGAAACGCTGCCAGTCACCGACGACTTCGTGGTGTACCCGGTCGACCTTGAGTTGGTCGACCTGGAGCGGAACCTGTCCGACTGCCTGCCAGCGGACCGGCTCGCCCGGCTACGCGAACGCAGCCTGCTCTGACTGCCGCAGGCCCGACCACCGCACCCGCACATCAAGCAGATGAGTGCGTCGTGGTCGTCGCGGTGACGGTGCGATGCGGGCAACCGGCAACTGGCCGGCCATCACCACACGCATCGACCCAGCTCAACGCATGCGCATCGTAAAGGAGATCAGGCGTGCGCCTCGGTCACATCAGGTACGTTCGATAACGTTCGATCTTGACGTCGTCGGGACCGGAGTGGCTGGCGGCTGGTTCGCCTGCGAGCAGTGCCAGCAGGTCCTCGAAACAGGTGTCCCAACCAGCCGCGGTGCGCGGCATCCATTCTGGGTTGAGGACCGTGTTGCTCAAGCGGAGGATGCTGCCGTCTCCATCGGGTTCGATGGTCCAACGCAAGCGTTCTCCTGACCACTCATAGGCAAGCGCGTGCGGCGGATCGAACTCGATCAAGTGAGAGACTTCCGGTTCTCCGCCTTCGAAGAGAAAGGTGATGCGACCGCCTTCGCGCGGTTCGAGCTCGACCCGACATGGATACCACTGACTCAGTTCCTCTGAACGGGTGACTGCTTCCCAGACTCGCGCGACCGGGTGAGGCAGGCGCCGTTTCAGCAGCAGCACCGGCCCTTCGGGATGGCTGCGGTCGACGGTGACTTCGGTGCTCATCGGTTCTCCTTGGTGGGGTTCTCATCGAGGTGCCGCGCGAGCGCGTCGAGCGCGTCGGTCCACTTGCGCCGGTACGGGGCGAGCCAGTCCTCCAGCGGGGCGAGCGCTCGGGGATCGACTCGATACCGGCGGGCTTTGCCCTCCGGAACCTCGTAGACGAAGCTGCCCTGACGCAGGACGCGCAGGTGCTTGGAGACGTTGGACTGGGTGAGGCCGGTCGCATCAACGAGTTCCCCCACGAGCATCCCGTCACGTTTGAACAGCTCATCGAGGATGCGGCGTCGCGACGGCTCGGCTACCACGGTGAACACGTCGACCATGCCAGTAATATGACCACATAGTCATATGACTGTCAAGGCACAGACACGGCTTGGCCGTCATCTCCTCGTCACGCGCACCGACATCGTCACCGCACCGCCTCGCCGCCCTTCGACGGTCAGGTGAGTGGACGACGAGCGAAGGGAACTGCAACAGCGGAACGTGGTTGATCGACGCCTGATCGTAGAAGCCGCCTTCGCGCTCGGTTGGCAACGTGGGGGATGCTCTGACCGCTTCGGCCAGGTCATCCCCCACGTTTTGTGGGCACCATCGTTATCGTGAGCTGCGTGGGTTGCGGCCTCGGGTTGCTCGGAGCCGGCTGTCGTCGTGGAGGTAGGACGATCCGCACCATCAATCGGGCAGGTCGTTGAGTGACCAACACAGGTTTCCGGAGAAGATCTCGTGGAACGGACCAGGGAAGGTGTGCTCGGGCGGCGGCAAACCAGGCGAACTCCACGGGGTGGCGACGGTCGTCAGGCAGCGCCGCAACGACATCGGCAGCCTGCAGCCCAGTTGCCCCTCTACCGCATCGACCTCGCCAGGCGAAGCCGGCGAATAGGCCACCAGCGGTCAGGTGACGAAGCCCTGCGCCGCGAGAGAATCCAGGACCTCCGAGAGCCGGCCGACTGCCTCCGTCGCGTTCACAAGCGAAGTGTGCCACTGTCACCGACTCCCGGCACCGGTCCCCGGACCAGCGCGCGACCTGCGGCAGAAAGTACTTCTCGGCGATCTGCGTGGTGGACCGATGCCGATCGTTGCTGTCGGCTAGCCTGTGGCGCCCGGCCAAGGATCGACGAGGCGCCCGGCGGCGATCGCGCGTCGGGACTGTGCGTTGTTGCGGTACTGCAGTGGGATCACCGACAACGGCAGACGCCGCCCGGTCAACCGAGAACGCGCTCGCACCGGTCGAACGAGACGGCGCGGGTCCGGGCCGGTCGCGATCCACTCCGCCAAGGAAGTTTCTACCTCGCCGAACGGATGCTCGATCACTACCGACCACCGACGAGCCTGGCATCAGGAGTTCTGTGATCATCTTCGGTGGGACATCGCCGCAGATACGCTGGTGCTGACCGGCTGCCGCGAGGCCTTCGAATTGGAAGCCGACCAGGTCCGCGCCCTGGCCGAGGAATGTCCGGCTCATCGTGCCCGCACCCCGGGCACGCATTGCTGCGCCGAGATCGGCATGGGCAGGACCCGCCGTCACCCTGACCGCCACCAGCCGTACGCTCGACTACACGCCGAATACTTTCAGTAACGCCCGGGTAGGGACAGCCGGGCGAACGACGGCAAGCACCATGCGGCAGGTGCGTGTGTTCGTCGTCTGGAACGTTGCAGCGTAGGCGCCAGCTCAGGGAAGGTCCGGATCCGGGTGCTCGGCCATGAAACGCTCGCCCGTTTCGTCGTCGATCAGCGAGTTGTCGACCAGCCATTCCACCGCCCGCCGCCGTGAGCGCACGTCGCGGAAGGCGTGCCACGCCGGCAGCAGGTGCGGATACTCCTCGTACAACTCGTTTTTGAACCGGCGGAAGGCACCCCGGCCCTGGATCGCTCGCGCGAGTCTGCGACCGACCGCCACGTCGCTGATCCTCTCAGCGAAGTCGGCCATGTCCTGGTACCAGACATAGGACGGCAGCGGATCGATGCCCACCAGGTCGAGGTCGTCAAGGTCAACCGGCGTATGCCCGTCGACGCCCCCGTCCGTCGTCCAGAACACGATCTCACCGGTTCGCGGATTGATCAGCCATCGGTGCTTCCACCAGCCATAGCGCGACCAGCGGCAATTGAGGATGTCGCTGATCGGTTCCTGGATTTACGCTCGGCGGGTGTCGCTCGTCCACGTGTTCGTCAATACAGGCTGGTTCGCGTCGGACAAACTTTATCGAGCCGACTGCGCCGCGCCGAGTTCAGGCATCGATGTAGTTCTCGATGTCGAGACTGCGGACTGCGTGAGCGCCTACCCCTGAGTCCCTGAGAGCACGGCGGCGCACCCTGGCGGGTTGGTGGCTGACGCCACCAACCCGCAGCGCAGGGGCATCACCAGTGACTAACCCGAGAACCCTCAGCGGACCGTGAACGCATCACCTGCAGTGGCGCTAAGCGGCATCCCGCTGGTCCAGCCACTTTAGAATCGCCTCGGTCGTTTCCTCTGGCTTCTCCTGCTGGATCCAATGACCGCAGTCCAGACTGACCACTTCCACATTCGGCACGAAGTCTGGCAGTCTTTCAGCCCTCGCGACCGTGTCGCGGTCGCCGTAGATCATGAGGGTGGGCTGTCGGATGATCGGGTCCACGTCCGCCAGCAGATGCCAGTTGCGGTCCAGGTTTCGGTACCAGTTGATTCCGCCCGTGAACCCTGTTGATTCGAAGGCGGAGACGAAGATGGCCAGTTCGCTGTCACTCATGACGGGCTCACCGAGTGGGGTTTCCGCTCTGGCGAGGTTGATCAACGCGTTGCCCGGCTGAGGCTCTGCGAGGGGTGCGTTCTTCCGGTACAGGTTCCGAAGGAATTGGAACGTGTTCTCCTCGAACACGGCGTCCGCGACGCCCGGCTGCCGGTTGAAGTGTACGAAGTAGAAATCGGCGCCGAGCACGGCCTCCATGAACTCGATCCAGGGCATCTCTCCGCGCTCCTGGTAGGGCAGGCTCAGCGCTACCACGCCGCTGACCCGGTTTGGGTGCAGCAGGGTCAGGCCCCAGACGACGAATGCGCCCCAGTCATGGCCGACGAAGGTGGCGTCCTCGTAGCCGTAGTGATCGAGAATGGCGACCAGGTCACCCGACAGGTGTGCGATGTCGTAGTCCGTCACTTCGGCGGGACGGGACGAGTTGCCGTAACCCCGCTGGTTCGGGACGATGACGTGGTAGCCCGCTGCGGCCAGGGCTGGCACCTGATAGCGCCAGGAGAAGGCGTGCTCCGGCCAGCCGTGACAGAGCACGATGGGGTTCCCTGCGTTCTGCCGGCCGGCTTCGAAGACTTCGAGTTCCACACCGTTGACCGGAATGCGGGTGGGCTCGGGAAAATCGGTTGTCATGCCGGCATCCTGCCGACCGATACCGGTCACCTCCTGACCGGTTTTTGTGGAAGTGTCGTCGGAGTGCGAGCCGACCGGTTGATGGCCATCCTCCTTCTGCTGCAACATCGCGAGCAGGTGACCGCAGCGGAGGTCGCCCGGGAGTTGGAGATCTCCGAGCGCACCGCCCGCCGTGACCTCGACGCCTTGGGTATGGCCGGCGTGCCGGTGTACTCCGTGCAGGGCCGAGGCGGCGGCTGGCGCCTCGTGGGCGGTGCCCGCACCGACCTGTCCGGGTTGACTGCGGGTGAGGCCCGCGCCCTTTTCCTGGTCGCAGGCCCGGTCTCGGCTGCGACGCCGGCCGTGAAAGCGGCGCTGCGCAAGCTCGTCCATGCCCTGCCGGAGCCCTTCCGGGTGCAGGCCGAGGCGGCAGCGTCGTCGCTCGTCAGGGACCCGCAGCGGTGGGGGGCGAGCAGGTTCGAGCCCCGACCGCCTCGCTTCCTCGACGCGCTCCAGGACGCGGTGATCCGCGGCGTCCAGGTCCGGCTCGGCTACGTCGACCGTGACGGCACCGGAACCGAGCGCACCGTGCACCCGCTGGGCATCGTCGCCAAGGGCCCATCGTGGTACCTCGTCGCCAACACCGAAGCCGGTCGGCGGACCTTCCGGATCGACCGCGTGTCGTCCGCCGACCCGACCGCCGACCCCGTGCACCGGCCCGACGACTTCGACCTTGCCGAAAGCTGGCGCGAGATCGCCGACGAGGTCGAACGCAAACGAACACCCCTCGAGGCCCGGGCGATGTGCGCGCCCCACGGGATAGGCGTGCTCCGGATGGGATTCGGCGCTCGACTCGAAGTGGGAGGTTCCACGACCGACGGCCGCATCGAGGTCGTGATCCGCGGCAACGACGAATACATACTCGCCGGCGAGCTCGCCGGACTGATCGAATACCTCGAGGTGACCGACCCTCCGGCGGTGCGAGACCACCTGGCCTCGATCGGCGACGCGCTCGTCGAGCGATACGGCTCGGACCGGCACCGACGTCGTACGGCACAACGATAACCGAGGTCATCAGGTTCCACAGCACCGATGAACTCCGACCGCACGCACGACACCACGACAAGATGAGCGCCACCTATGCAGCCCAGCTCTCCAGCCTCCGTAACGACGAGTGGTGACCGAGGATGCCGCTCGTCAACGACCCGGCAAGGAGCAGCAGCCGTGGCAGCACCCCCGAGCATGGGTCGACGCACGCTCATCGGCTATGAGCGGACGTCGTCGGCCCATGAGCCCGAGCCACGGGTACTGACGCTTTCGGCACGCCGAAGAGGTCACCGTTCAGGAAGCCCTGCACAGCGGTTCGATGGTGGAATTCGGGTGTCAGCTCGCGGCATTACCGACCCGTCACGACGGGCCCGGCGAGCCTGACCACTTCGGTGTGCACCGAGGGATCCGATCAACCGATCAGCCAGAGGCAGAACGGGTGGCCGTCCGGGTCGAGGCAGACCCGGACGTCCTCCTGTGGCTGGTGGTCGGCCAGGGTGGCGCCACAGGCCAGCGCGTGGTCGACGGCGGCGGACAGGTCCTCGACGCCGATCTCCAGGTGCATCGACATCTGCTGCCGGCCGGGCTCGGCCGGCCAGGTCGGCCGGACGTACGCCCGTTCCCGCTGGAAGGACAACCCCACCCCGCCGTCGGCGTTGCGCAGGATCACGTCGTCGGGCTGCTCGACCTCGATCTCCCAGCCGAGCAGCCGGCGGTAGAAGCGGGCCAGCGCGGCCGGGTCCGGGGTGTCCAGGTTGACCTGGGTCAGCTTCAGGCCGGTGGGCGGGGTCATCGCATCCTCCTGGTCGTGGCGGGCGCGCCGAACGTCAGTGGGGTGTGCCAGGCTGTCGGGCGTGGCACCGCAGACCCCGATCATGCTCATCGACGCGCCCAGTCTCTACTTCCGGGCCTACTTCGGCATCCCCGAGTCCGCCGCGAAGACCGCCGACGGCCAGCCGGTGAACGCCGTACGCGGCTTCCTCGACATGCTCGCCCACCTGGTCCGCACCCGGCGGCCAGGCCGGATGGTGTGCGCGATGGACCACGACTGGCGGCCGGACTGGCGGGTCGCGCTGCTGCCGTCGTACAAGGCGCACCGGGTGGCACCGGAGGGCGGCGAGGTGGTGCCGGACACCCTCACCCCGCAGGTGCCGATGCTGCTCGACGTGCTCGACGCGCTCGGCATCACAGTGGTCGGCGCGGCCGGCTACGAGGCCGACGACGTGCTCGGCACCCTCTCGGTCACCCAGCCCGGCCCGGTGGAGGTGGTCTCCGGTGACCGCGACCTGTTCCAGTTGATCGACGACGCTCGTGGGGTGCGGTTGCTCTACGTGGGGCGGGGCGTGGCCAAGCTGGAGGACTGCGACGACGCCGCGGTCCGGGCCCGCTACGGCGTGCCGGCCGACAGGTACGCCGAGTTCGCCGCGTTGCGCGGCGACCCCAGCGACGGTCTGCCCGGAGTGGCCGGCGTCGGCGAGAAGACCGCCGCCCGGCTGATCGAGCGGTACGGCGACATCGCCGGCATCCTCACCGCCCTGGACGACCCGGGCTCCGGTTTCGCGCCCGGGCTGCGGACCAAGCTCGCCGCCGCACGCGACTACCTCGCGGTGGCGCCGAAGGTGGTCCGGGTCGCGCTGGACGTGCCGCTGCCGGCGCTGCCCACCGAACTGCCGGTGGCGCCGGCCGACCCGGACCGGCTCCTCGACCTGGCCGAGCGGTGGAACCTCGCCGGCTCCACCCGCCGCCTGGTCGACGCCCTCGCCAGCCGGGCCTAGGCACGACGCTCCGGTTCGGTGGTCCCGGAGGGCACCAGCGGCGCCTCCGGGACCAGGAAGCAGACCAGCAGCTTGAGGTAGAAGAAGAGCGGGAACCAGGCGTACGCCGGGTCCAGCGGCAACCAGGTCAGGTTGACCAGGACGGCGGCCAGGTAGAGCGCCACCGCGAGCAGCCGCTTCACGTCGACAGGCGCCAACTCGACAAGCACCGCCGCCACCAGCAGCAGCGCCACGTTCGCCAGCAGCCAGGTCGAATCGGCGCCGGCCGCCGGGACCCGGGTCACCGCCAGCGGGTACGCCACGTGCGCCGCCACGAACAGCAGGCGCGGGCCGCGCCGGCCGGGCCGGTGGTACCACCGCTTGGCCGGGTTGGTCGCGTTTGTGAGCACGCCGCCGACGAGGTCCACGGCGATCACCGCCGTCACCACGATCGCGAGAACCGACCAGTCCTCACCCCGGGCCTGCCGGACGATGTACGCCGCCAGCAGCGCCAGCACCAGCAGGTGCGTCCCGGCCTCGGTCAGGTTCTCCCGCCGGCTGCGCCCCGGCCCGAAGAACCGGTCCAGCGCCCCGGCCAGGCCGGGCCGGGGCGGCGGGACCCGCCAGTCGACCCGTACTCCCGGCGGGCTGCCGGTGACGGCTTCCTTTACCTCGGTCGTCCGCTCCGTCAATTGACTCGCCTCCCCGTTGCCGCCGCTGCCCCGGCCCGCCAGCGTGGTCCGGGCCGGGGGCACCATCGTTCCATATACGGAACGATGGTGCTACGCGGCCGAGCGGGTGCGTTAACAAGGGGCCCTTCCTCTACACGAGGCGTTAATAGGGGGCCCTTCCTTTCAGACGACCTCGCGGAGGTAGCCGTCGATGGCGGCGGCGAGGATCTGCTCGCCGGGGCGCGACCACACCTCGGCGTTGAAGACCTCGACCTCGATCGGGCCGGTGTAGCCGGCCGCGTCGACCGCCGCACGCAGCCGGCGCAGCTCGATGCAACCGTCGCCGGGCAGGGCCCGACCGAGCAGCACCCCCTCCGGCAGCGGGGTGATCCAGTCGCAGACCTGGAAGGAGGCGATCCACTCCCCCGCCCGGGCGATCTGGGCGTACACCGTGTCGTCCCACCACACGTGGTAGGCGTCCACGACGACGCCGACCACGCCGGGGTCGAACCGTTCGGCGATGTCGAGGGCCTGGCCGAGGGTGGCGATGACGCAACGGTCGGCGCTGAACATCGGGTGCAGCGGTTCGATGGCGAGGGTCACCCCGGCGGCGTCGGCGTGCGGGGCCAGTTCGGCGATGGCGTCGGCGACCCGGGTCCGGGCACCGTCGATGTCCTTGCTGCCGGTCGGTAGGCCGCCGGAGACCAGCACCAGCACCGGCGCGCCGAGGGTGGCCGCCTCCTCGATGGCGCGCAGGTTCTGCTCCCGCCAGTCGTCGGCGGTGAAGAACCCACCCCGGCACAGCGTGGTCACGGTCAGCCCGGCGTCGCGTACCAGCTTGGCGGCACGGTCGAGGCCGTACTCGGCGACCGGCTCACGCCACAGGCCGATACCGGGCACGCCGGCGGCCACGCAGCCGGCCACCACGTCGGGCAGCGCCCAGTGCTGCGCGGTGGCCTGGTTGAAGGAGAACCGGCGCAATCCCTGGTCGGTCACTGGGTCACCCCCGCGACGGCGAAGAACGCCCGCGCCCGGGCGGCGGCCAGCTCGGCGTCGGGCAGCAGTCCGGCCGCGTCGGCCAGGGTTAGCAGGGTGGCCAGGTGCGCCGGTGACCGGCCGGACTGCAACCCGCCGACCATCGTGAAGTGGTCCTGGTGGCCGGCGAGCCAGGCGAGGAAAACGATGCCGGTCTTGTAGTACCAGGTGGGCGCGGCGAACAGGTGCCGGGCCAGCGGCACGGTGGGCGCGAAGATCTCGTCGTACGCGGTCAGGTCGCCCCGGTCGAGGGCAGCCAACGCGGCCGAGGCGGCCGGCGCGATGGCGGCGAAGACCCCGAGCAGCGCGTCGGAGTGGCCCTGCTCGTCGCCCCGGATCAGCTCCGGGTAGTTGAAGTCGTCGCCGGTGTAGAGGCGTACCCCGGCCGGCAGCCGGCGGCGCAACGCCACCTCGCGGCCGGCGTCCAGCAGCGACATCTTGATCCCGTCCACCCGGGACGCGTGGGCCTTGAGCAGTTCGACGACGGTGTCGGCGGCCAGGTCCAGGTCGGTGCTGCCCCAGTAGCCGGTGAGCGCCGGGTCGAACATCGGCCCGAGCCAGTGCAGCACCACCGGCCCGTCGGCGGCGGTCAGCAGGTCGTCGTAGACCCGCAGGTACTCCTCGGGGCTGCGGGCCGTGGCGGCCAGGTGGCGGCTGCACATCAGCACCGGCACCGCCCCGGCGGCCTGCACGTCGTCGAGCTGCTCGCGGTAGGCGGCGGTGACCTCGGTGAGGCTGGCCGGGCCGGCCGGCAGCTGGTCGGTGGTGACCCCGGCGACGATCCGACCGCCGGCCGCCCGCGCCTCGGCCGCGCTGCGCCGGATCAGCTCGCGGGTGGCCGGGTAGTCCAGGCCCATACCGCGCTGCGCGGTGTCCATCGCCTCGGCCACCCCGAGGCCGTACGACCAGAGGTGGTGGCGGAAGGCAAGGGTGCGGTCCCAGTCGAGGGTGGCCGGGGTACCCGGGGTGTTGTCGGCCGCCGGGTCGGCCACCACGTGTGCGGCGGCGTACGCGATGCGGCTGCGCGGCGGAGCGTCGGGGCGGGGATGGCCGGCGCCGCCGCGCAGTCGCAGTCGCCGACCACCGGGCAGGGTGACCTCGGTGCCGCTCACAGCGCCAGCTCCGGCACCTCGACGCGGCGACCCTCCCGGGCCGAGACCAGGCCCAACTCGGCCAGTTGCACGCCCCGGGCACCGGCCAGGAAGTCCCACTGGAACGGCTCGCCGACCGCGACGTGCCGCAGGAACGCCTCCCACTGCACCTTGAAGCCGTTGTCGAAGTCCTCGTTGTCCGGCACCTCGGTCCACTGCGAGCGGAAGTCCTCCGTCACCGGCAGGTCCGGGTTCCACACCGGCTTCGGGGTGACCGCCCGGTGCTGCACCCGGCACCCCCGCAGCCCGGCCACCGCGCTGCCCTCGGTGCCGTCGACCTGGAACTCGACAAGTTCGTCGCGGTACACCCGCACCGCCCAGGAGGAGTTGAGCTGGGCGATGACGCCACCCTCCAGCTCGAAGACCGCGTACGCGGCGTCGTCGGCGGTGGCCTGGTAGGGCCGGCCGGCCTCGTCGACGCGGCGCGGGACGTGCGTGGCGATGGTCGCGGAGACCGCGCGCACCTCGCCGAAGAGCTCCGCCAGCACGTAGTGCCAGTGCGGGAACATGTCGACCACGATGCCGCCGCCGTCCTCGGCCCGGTAGTTCCACGACGGGCGCTGGGCGGGCTGCCAGTCGCCCTCGAAGACCCAGTAGCCGAACTCGCCCCGCACCGAGAGCACCTGGCCGAAGAAGCCGCCGTCGAGCAGCCGCTTGAGCTTGCGCAGCCCGGGCAGGAAGAGCTTGTCCTGCACCACGCCGGTGCGCACCCCGGCGGCGCGGGCCGCCCGAGCCAGGTCGAGGGCGGCCGCGGTGTCCTCGGCGAGCGGCTTCTCGGTGTAGATGTGCTTGCCGGCCTCGATCGCCTGCCGGATGGCCTTCTCCCGCTGCTGGGTGACCTGGGCGTCGAAGTAGACGTGCATGTCGTCGCGGGCCAGCGCGGCGGTCAGGTCGGTGGTCCAGTCGTCCAGGCCGTGCCGCTCGGCGATCTCGCGCAGCTTGGTCTCGCTGCGCCCGACCAGGACCAGGTGCGGCCAGGCGGTGGTGCCGTCGGGCAGCGGCACGCCGCCGGACTCACGGATGGCCAGCAGGGAGCGCACCAGATGTTGCCGATATCCCATCCGGCCGGTTACGCCGTTCACGATAATGCCGATCGACCTGCGGGTCATGGGGGTCCTTCCAGTCGTACACGCTTGAGGTAAGCGCTTTCCTAGTCAGCCTAAGCCGCCGCCCCACGCCCGGCAAGGGTGCAAGGAAGGGGCTTTCCTGCCGCCTCGCGCCTGGGCGGGGCCCTGCCTGACAAGCGCCGCACCAGCGCAGGGCCGCCTCGAAAACCGGTCGCGACCGGGCCGCGCACCCCGCCACCATCGAACGGTGGATCAAGATGCCAGCGAGGTCGTCGAGTACTACACGCTCCGCTACCGGGAGGACGAGCGGCTCGGCGCACGGCCGCAGGCCCGGCTGGAACGGGCGCGAACCCTGGAACTGCTACGCGAGGCACTGCCCGCGCCGCCGGCCCGGATCCTGGACGTCGGCGGCGGACCCGGCGAGTACGCCCGCGCCCTCGTCGCGCTGGGCTACCGCGTACGCCTGCTCGACCTGGTGCCCGCCCACGTCGCCCAGGCCCGCGCCGGCCAGCCCGGCGTGGCGGCGGACGTCGCGGACGCCCGCGCGCTCCCCGAGGAGGACGACAGCTACGACGCCACGCTGCTGCTCGGCCCGCTCTACCACCTGCCGCGCCGCACCGACCGGTGTCGGGCCCTCGCCGAGGCCGTACGCGTCACCCGCCCCGGCGGTCGCGTGCTCGTCGCCGCGATCTCGCGATTCGCCGGACCGCTCGACTTCGCCGCCACCGGTCGACTCGACGACCGGATGATCGAGGAAGCCCGGGTGCTGCTCGCCAACGGCGCCAACGACCCGAGCATCGGGTTCACCCACGCCTACTTCCACCGCGTCGAGGAACTCGTCGACGAGTGCTGTACGGCCGGCCTGGCCGACGTCACCGTTGACGGCATCGAGGGACCTGCGTGGATCGCCGCCGAGGCGGCGGCGCACGGGCCGATGGCGCAGACCGTGTTCGACGCCGCGCTGCACCTCGCCCGCGTCTACCGGCGGGAGCCGGCGCTGGTCGCGGCCAGCGCGCATCTGCTCGCCCAGGGGACGGTTCCCGACCACTCGCCGCAGACCAGGCGTAACACCCCCGACCTGCGGCCTTGACCTGCGCGAACCACGGAACAGCTCGCGGCCCGCACTGCGGTACGGTGACGCTGGTCGCCAGGCGCGCGGCCGGCGTGACCGGGAGGGGGCGGGAGTGGCGACGCTGTCCGATGTGGCCCGGCGGGCGGGGGTCTCACCCGCCACGGCATCCCGCGTGATCAACGGCAGCAGCAAGCCGGTCACCGACGAGCTGCGCGAACGGGTGCTCCAGGCCGTCGCCGAGCTGCAGTACGTGCCGAACGCCCACGCCCAGCTGCTGGCCCGCTCGCATCGCGGCGCGGTCGGCGTGATCGTGCACGACGTCTCCGACCCGTACTTCTCCGAGATCACGCGGGGGTTGCAGCGGGTCGCCACCGACCAGGGCCGGCTGCTGATGATCTGCAACAGCTACCGCGACCCGGAGCGGGAGTTGGAGTACGTCGAGCTGCTGCGCGGACACCAGGTCGCCGCCATCATCCTCGCCGGTTCCGGCTACCACGACGCCGAGTTCACCCGGCTGCTCAACGGCAAGCTGACCGCGTACGAGGCCACCGGCGGGCGGGTCGCGGTGATCGGCCGCCACGAACACTCCGGTGACGCGGTGATGCCGGATAACCGGGGCGGCGCCCGGCTGCTCGGCGCGGAGATCTGCCGGCTCGGGCACGAGCTGATCGGGGTGGTGGCCGGGCCACGGGTGCTGACCACCACCACCGACCGGCTCACCGGGCTGCGCGAGGCGTTCGCCGAGCACGGCCGGGAACTGCCGGAACACCGCATCCGGTACGCCGAGTTCGACCGCGACAGCGGCGCCGCCGCCACCGCCGCACTGCTCGACGCGGAGCCCGGGTTGACCGCGATCGCGGCGCTTAACGACTCGATGGCCATCGGTGCGTTGTCGCTGCTGCGCGCACGCGGGATTTCGGTGCCCGACCAGCTGAGCGTGTTCGGCTTCGATGACATGCCGATGGCGCGCGACGTGACCCCGGCGCTGACCACCGTCCGGCTGCCGCTTGTCGAGATGGGTGCCCGGGCGATGGCGCTGGCCCTCGACGCCGGCGGCAGCGGCCCCCGGGTGGACTCGCTCGCCGCCGAACTGATCCACCGCGACAGCTCCGGTCCCGCTCCCACAGTCAGGTGAATCGGTCAGCCCCGCTGGCGCAAACCGGAAGTGGCGGTCAGGGCAGGTCGATGCGGTCGACGGGCTGCTGTGCAGCGTTGTCCGTCAGCCGTCCTCTCTCGCTTCCCGGTGCGCGGCGCTGCCCTCGCGGTAGAAGACGTATCCCCCGTGGTGCAGCACGTCCCCGTCGAAGGTGCCGTCCGCGCTGAAACCGGTGTCGTCGACGTACTCGATCCGGGTGCCGATGACCCGGTAGGCGCCCGTGTAGGCGCTCTCCCGCTCGCCGCGGGCCTCGTCGTAGCGGCCGTTGGGCAGCAGCAGCTGCCGGATGTGGCCGTCGGCCGTCACCCACATCCCGACGTACGGATGAGACGGTCCGGCATCGGTCGGGGCCGGTGACGTCGGGATGTGTAGCGTGGTCGCGGACGACGACGGCTGCCGGCCGCCCTGCGCCGCATCGTCCGGAGCCGCCGGACTGTCGCCGCCCGGCCCCGCGCTGCACGCGCCGAGCAGCACGACGAGGCACGCCCCGCTGAACATGGTCCTGAGGTAGGGCTTCACAGCTGTCCACCTGGTCTCGAAATCGCCATGCCGAGCACGCTAGGGTTGCCCGTCCGTCCGCAACCAGGTCGCGCTAGTCCTGGGATGGGCACGGCCTGCCGCCGCAGATTCGGTCGCGGTACGGTCGGACGGCGGCGGGGTGTGCCGCGTACCTTGGCCGGATGGCGCCGATCAGCCCCACCCAGCGGGTCCTCTCCCCCGACGACGCGGCCGAGTATCTGCATGCCTCGTTCGGGCCCGACCGCCGGGTGGTCGACTGCGCTCCGCTGCACGGCGGCGGCTTCGCGGCGGTGTGGTGGGCGCGCCTGGACGACGGCCGGGAGGTGGTCCTCAAGGTCGCGCCGCCGCCCACGGCGCGGTTGCTGCGCTACGAGACGGATCTGCTCGCCGCCGAGGCGCGCTACTTCCGGCTGGTCGCCGAGCACGCGCCGCAGGTGCCGGTGCCGCCGGTGCTGCATCACGGCCGGGGTCCGCGCCTCGACGAATGGCTGGTCACCGGCCGGCTGCCCGGTCGGGCACTGCCCGATCTGGACGGTGCCGACGACCTCGCCCGCTACGACTTCGGCGCCGCGACGGCCACCCTGCACCGGATCACCGGCGAACGGTTCGGCTACGACGCCGGACGCACCGGCGGTGCCACCTGGTCGACGGCGTTCGCGGCGATCATCGAGGAGCTGCTCGCCGACGCCGTCGACTGGGAGGTCACCCTGCCCGCGCCGCCGCAACGGTTCCGGGCGCTGGTGGCCCGGCATGCCGACCTGCTCGACCAGGTACGCCGACCCGCCCTGCTGCACTTCGACGGTTGGGACGGCAACGTGCTCGCCGCACCGGACGGCAGCGGGGCGTACCGGATGTGCGGGCTGGTCGACGGCGAGCGGTTCCTCTACGGCGATCCGCTGCTGGATCTGGTGTCGCCGCTGTTGTTCCGCCGTGCCGAGGACGAGCCGGAGCATCCGTTCCTGCGCGGCTACGCCGACGCCGCCGGCACGCCGCTGGTCTTCGACGACGGGGTACGACGGCGGCTGGCGCTGTACCGGATGCACCTGCACCTGCTGATGACCGTGGAGATGCCCAGCCGGGGCATCACCCCGACCAACGATCCGGGTCGACACACCCTGCTGGCGCAGTTGCTGGAACGCGACCTCGCCGACCTGTCCCGGGACTGACCCTGGACTGACCTGCGCCGTACCGCCCGGCCGGGCGCGCGACCACGGACGCCGGGCAGGACGGTGACCCCGGGGCAAGACGGTGCCCCGGGGCGCGGGGTCACCGGCCGGGTCAGGACGGGGCGAAGCGGGCGATCGGGTTGGTAAGCGCGCCGACGAGTTGCAGCGCGGCGGAGGGGTCGGCCAGGTCGACCATCTGCTGGTTGTCGCGCAGTTGCAGCCGGTTGAGGCAGGAGAGCGCGAACTCGGGGGCGAACAGGTCGTAGCGGTCCAGTCGGTCGGCCAGGTGGGGCACCCGGGCGGCGTACTCGGTGGCGCATTCGGCGACCGCGCGCCAGAAGGTCTCCTCGTCGGCCACGCCCTGCTCGGCCAGCACGGCGCCGAGTAAGCGGAAGAAGCAGTCGAAGACGTCGGTGAAGATGGAGAGCAGCTTCATCTCCTCCGGCACCTCGGCCCGGATCCGCTCGACCGCGGGCGGCAGGGTCGCCTCGGCGCTCATCACCACGATCTCCTCGGCGATGTCCTTGAAGATCACCCGTTCGACGGCGTGGTCGCGCAGCACCAGGATGACGTTCTCGCCGTGCGGCATAAACGCCAGGTCGTAGGCGTAGAAGGCGTGCAGCAGCGGGGTGAGGTAGGCGTTCAGGTAGCGGCGCAGCCACTGTGCCGGTGCCAGCCCGGAGGCGGCGATCAGTTCGGCGGCGAAGGAGCGGCCGTCGGCGTCCACGTGCAGCAGCGACGCCATAGTGGCCAGCCGCTCGCCGGGGGCCAGGCCGGGGACCGGGCTCTCCCGCCAGAGCGCGGCAAGCATCTTCCGGTACGGCGAGTAGCGGTCGGTGGCGGCCTCGTACTGCCGGTGCCGGTAGCCGACGGCGGCCCGCTCCCGAATGATCGTCAGGCCGGTGTGCCGGAACACCTCGTCGGCGGCGATCAGGTCGGCCAGCCAGTCGTTGATGGCCGGGGTGGCCGCCATGTACGCCGCGGAGAGCCCACGCATGAAGCCCATGTTCAGCACCGACAGCGCCGTCTTGACGTAGTGCCGCTGCGGCTGGCTGACGTTGAAGAAGGTGCGGATGGACTGCTGGGCGAGGTACTCGTCGGACCCCTCGCCGAGGCAGACCAGCCGGCGGCGGGCCAGCTCACCGGCGAAGGTTACGGCCAGCTTGTGCCGCCACTGCCAGGGGTGCACCGGGATGAGGTGGTAGTCGGCCAGGTCCAGGCCGTACCCGGCCATCGTGTCGGCGAAGGCGGTGCGGGTGGCCTCGCCCAACTCGGCGTGGACCAGCCGGTCGTAGTCCAGGTCGGCGGCGCAGCTGAAGGTCGAGTGGTCGCGGTGCGCGGCCAGCCAGACCAGCCGCACCGGCCGGGCGGCCTCCGGGGCGTACCTGTGGTACTCGTCGACGCCGAAGCCGAGCCGGCCGTTGTTGGCCACGAAACAGGGATGCCCCTCGGTCATCGAGGTCTCGATGACCTGGAAATCGGCATCGACCAGCTTCGCCGCGCCGGGCAGCGGACGGTCCAGCTTGTACGCGATGCCGGCCAGGGTGGAGCTGATCTCCTCGAGGTACACCGGCAGGATCCGGTCGCTGAGACCGAGCGCCTCACGCAGGTCGAGGCAGAGGTCGACGGCGTCCACCGGCAGCGGTTCGTCGCCCCGGTGGCGGGTGATGCTCTCCGGGTCGATGTCCCAGTGCTCGAGGGTCAGCACCCGGGCGGTGAACCGGTACCGCACCGCCCCACCGTCGCCGGTGACGGTGTACCACCGCCGGCCCTCGGCGTCGGCGGGGTCGGCCGGCGGGGCGTCCGGTTCGGGGGTGAGCAGCCGTTCGTGGGCGAACTCGGCAAGCGCCTTGCGTACCAGCCGCCGGTTGGCCCGTTCCCAGGTCTGCGGGCGCAGGTGGCTGACCAGATCGCGGATGCTCACGCGGATGCTCCTTCGGTGGTGGCGGCCAGGAACCGCCGGCGGGTGCAGATGCTCAGCAGGGCGGTCTTCTCCGGCTTGGCGATCGGGCCGACCACCTCGAAGCCGACCGCCGCGTTCAACGCCTGCACGGCGGTGTTGCGCAGGTCCGGCTCGACCACGACGCGCTCGGTGTCGGGACCGGCGAAGAGCCACGACAGCACGGTGGTGATCACGGCGCGGGTGAAGCCGTGCACCGGGGTCTGCGGCGGCGCGCAGAGGAAATGCATGCCCACGTCGCCGGGGCGCGCGTCGTAGAGCCCGACCAACTCGACCCGGGCCGGGTCGTACCGTTCGGCGAGGAACGCCGGCTCGCCACGCCAGAGCCCCAGGTAGGCGTCGTGGTGCGGGTGCTCGGCGATGCGCCGGTACTCCTTCGCGACCCGGTCCACGTCGGCGTCCTGCATCAACCAGAACGCCGACCTCGGGTGGGTCACCCACCGGTGCAGCAGCGGCGCGTCGGCCGCCACGTCGAGCGTACGCAGGGCGAACTCGCCGAGTCGTGGGTCGGCCCGGGTGTAGACGATCCCCGGTGCGCGCCCGTCGCCCGCCGCGACCCGGCTCATGCGGGCACTCCGAACTCCTGGAACGCGATCGACTTCTCGATCGGGTAGACCTCCCGGCCCAGCAGCTCCCGGATGATCCAGGCGTTGCGGTACGGGCCCATGCCGAGGTCGGGTGAGGTGATGCTGTGCGTGTGGGTGCCGCCGTTCTGGAGGAAGACGCCGCGCCCGGTGACGTCGACGCTGTAGTTGCGGGCCACGTCGAGCCGGCCGTGGCCGTCGAAGCGCAGCCGGTCCCGGATCGGGTCCAGGAACTCCGGCACCCGGTAGCGGTAGCCGGTGGCCAGCACCAGCCCTTCGCTGGCCAGGGTGAAGTCCCGTTCCTGCTCGACGTGGCGCAGCCCGAGGGTGTGCACGCCGGTGCGCTCGTCGTACGCCACGGCGGTCAGTTCGGTGTTGGTAAGCAGCCGGGTGTCCACCGGGCCGTTGATGCTGTGCGCGTAGAGCAGGTCGAAGATCTCGTTGACCAGGTCGGCGGAGATCCCTTTGAACAGCCCCTTCTGCTCGGCTTCGAGGCGGTAGCGGGTGGGCTCCGGCAGCGCGTGGAAGTAGTCCACGTAGTCCGGTGAGGTCATCTCCAGGGTGAGCTTCGTGTACTCCAGCGGGAAGAAGCGCGGCGAACGGGTCACCCAGTTCAGCCGGTAGCCGTGCGTGTCGATGTCGGTGAGCAGGTCGTGGTAGATCTCGGCGGCGCTCTGCCCGCTGCCGACGATCGTGATGCTCCGCTTGGCCTTCAACGCGTCGCGGTGCTCCAGGTAACGCGAGTTGTGCACGGCGTCGGAGCTCAGGCCGGCGCAGGCGGCGGGCAGGTGCGCCGGGGTGCCGGTGCCGAGCACCAGGTGCCGGGCCCGGTGGGTGACGGTGCCGCCGTCGACGCTGGCGGTGACCGCGTACCGGTCCTCGGCCGGGTCGTACTCGACGGCGGTCACCCGGTGGCCGAACCGCAGGTTGGGCAGCTTCGCGGCGGCCCAACGGCAGTACGCGTCGTACTCGGCCCGCAGCGGGAAGAAGCTCTCCCGGATGTAGAAGGGGTAGAGCCGGCCGATCTCCTTCAGGTAGGCGAGGAAGGAGTACGGCGAGGTGGGGTCGGCCAGGGTGACCAGGTCGGCCAGGAACGGGGTCTGCAACCGGGACGACTCCAGCAGCATGCCGGGATGCCAGGAGACGTCGTCGCGGGCCTCCAGGAACAGCCCGTCGAGTTCGGTGAGCGGGGCGGTCAGGCAGGCCAGGCCGAGGTTGTACGGGCCCAGGCCGATCCCGATGAAGTCGTGGCTTTCCATCCGGCCCTCCAGGCTCGGGTCCACCGGCGGCAGGTCAGCCGACCGGGCAGGTCAGATCGGCGGTACGTGCGGCGGCGTGGGTGTGCGCGTACCGGCCGGCGTGCTCGGCGATCAGGTCGAGCACGTGGGCGATGTCGTCGCGGGTGGTGGCGGGGTTGAGCACTGTGAACTTGAGGTACTGCCGGCCGTCGACCCGGGTTCCGGCGACCACGGCCAGACCGGAGGCGGCAAGTGCCGCCCGGGCGTGCAGGTTCGCCGCGTCGGCCAGCTCCGGGCCGGGCCCGGCGGGTCGCCAACGGAACACCACGGTGCTCAGCGGCGAGCGGGTGAGCACCTCGAAGCGGGGGTCGGCGGCGACCAGGTCCCACGCCTGCGCGGCCCGGTCGCATACCTCGTCGAAGAGTTCGCCGACCGCGTCCGGCCCCATCACCCGCAGGGTCAGCCAGAGCTTGAGGGCGTCGAAGCGGCGGGTGGTCTGGAGGCTCTTGTCGACCTGGTTGGGGATGCGCTCGGTGACCATCCGGGCCGGGTTCAGGTAGTCGGCGTGCCAGGTGGCGTGCCGCAGCGTACGCCGGTCGCGGACCAGCACCGCGCTGGAGCTGACCGGCTGGAAGAAGGACTTGTGGTAGTCGACGGTCACCGAGTCGGCCCGCTCGATGCCGTCGAGCAGGTGCCGGCGGGTCGGCGAGACCAGCAACCCGCAGCCGTACGCGGCGTCCACGTGCAGCCACACGCCGGCGGTGGCGCAGACCTCGGCGATCTCGTCGAGCGGGTCGATGGTGCCGAAGTCGGTGGTGCCGGCGGTGGCCACCACCGCCAGCACCGGCAGCCCGTCGCGGCGACAGCGGCTGATCTCGTGCCGGACGGCACCGGGGCGCATCCGCCGGTCCGGGCCGGTCTGCACCACCACGACCGCGTCCGGGGCCAGGCCGAGCAGCTTGGCCGCCTTCTGCACGCTGAAGTGACCGGCCGCCGAGGTGACGATCCGCAGCCGGGGCAGCAGGATCCGCCGGTCGGCCGGGGTCGCCCCGGCCAGCGCCTCCTCCCGGGCCAGCAGCAGGGCGTGCAGGTTGGACTGGGTGCCGCCGCTTGTGAAGACGCCGTCCGCGGCCGGCCCGAGGCCGATCCGGTGTGCCGTCCAGTCGATCAGCCGCCGCTCGATCAGCGTGCCGCCGGCACTCTGATCCCAGGTGTCCAGCGAGGAGTTGACCGCGCTGAGCACCGCCTCGCCGAGCAGCGCCGGGATGACCACCGGGCAGTTGAGGTGGGCCAGGTAGCGCGGGTGGTGGAAGTAGACCGCGTCGCGCAGGTACACCTCATCCAGTTCGTCGAGGACCGCGGTGGTGTCGTGCAGCGGCCGGTCCAGGTCGATCGCGTCCACCAGCGGGGCCAGTTGGTCCGGGCGTACGCCGGTGAAGGGGCCGGTCACCTCGGTCACCCGCCGGGCCACCCGGTCGACGCCGGCCGCGACGGCCCGGCGGTAGTCCTCGACGGTGCCGTCGTTGAACAGCTGGGCCCGGGCGGTTGTCGGCCTGGTCGGCGAAGTGGTGTGTACCGGCAGGGTCATGGACGTGTCCTCCACGGTCGGCGGATCGGGGTTTTTCGGGCAGCCGGAACCGCCGGCACGCGGCGGGTGCTGCGGTCGGTGCGTGGGTGGTGGGGCGGGCGGCAGGCGGGGGTCGACCCGGGCCGCCCGAGGAATCAGGTCAGCTTCTTCGCGCCCTGGATGGCCTTGGCCAGGTTCTCCAGCAACGGGGCGGCCCCGGCGTACGAGAAGCGGGGCACGGCGTCCCACGGCGTCACCTGGCCGGCCTGCACGGCGGGCAGCTGCTTCCAGGTGGGCTTGGCGGCCAGGTCGGTCGGTTGCAGGGCGGTGCTGCGGTTGTCGAGCAGGATCAGGTCGGCCGGGAACCGGCCGGCGTTCTCCCAGCTGAGGGCCTCGAAGTAGTCGCCGGCTTCGAGCTTGGTGGGCACCACGATGTCGACGCCGAGTTCGGCGAAGTACATCAGGTCGGTGCTGACCTTGGGGTTGGAGACGTAGAACAGGTCGGGGCTGCCGGAGGCGGCCATCACCTTGATGCCCGGGTTGGCCGCGACGGCCTGGCGGACCGCCTCGGCGGCGGCCTCGAAGCGGGTCTTCGCCTCGGTGACCTTGGCCGCCGACAGGTCGGCGCCGAGGGACTCGGCGAGCTGGGCGTAGCGCTCGATGGGCCGGGTCAGCGGCACCCGGGCGGTGGTGATGGTGACCACCGGCGCGAGCGGCAGGATCTTGTCCTTGCTCTCGTCCGGCACGTACCAGTAGGCGCCCGGGTCGTACATGTGGGTGACAAGCAGTTCCGGGCGCAGCGCGGCGTACTTCTCGACGCTGAACTCACCCCAGACGTTGCCGAGGATCTCGACGCTCTCCACGTCCAGGTCACCGGCCTGCGGCTCGACGCTGCCGTCCGTCTTTCTGGTCTCCCCGAAGACGCCTACCACCTCGCGACCGAGTCCGAAATCGATCAGCGCGGCTGCCGCGCCGGTGAAGGCCACCACCCGGGCCGGCCGGATGTCGGCGGTGACCTTCTCGGGGCGGTCGTCGGTGAACGACCATGGCCCGGAAGCGTTGTCATTGCTGGGATTTGCGGCGTCTTCCCGGCCGCAGCCGGCGAGCACGGCGGCGAGGGCGGCGGTGCCACCGGCGGCCAGCAGCCCCCGTCGGGAGAGGCGGCGTGCGGAGAGCGGATCAGGCATGGCGTCGTCTTTCGATCAGGGTTGCGGATGGCCATGGACAGCCGCGGTTAGGCTAACCTAACCTAACCTCCTGTCAAGTCCCGCTCGGCGTTTCGCACCACACTGGAGTTCACACTGTCCGTCATCGAGTCGCCACCCCCCGAAACGCCGACCCGGTCCGCCGACCCACCCCGCCGACCCCGTCGCGCCGCGTCGCGGGCCGCCGGCCTCGTCGCGGCCGCGCTGCTCCTGGCCGCCGTCGTGGTGCTCAGCGTCGCCGTCGGCGCCAAGCCGATCCCGCTGGCCGAGGTGTGGCCGGCACTCACCGACCGCGACGCCGCCGAGTACGCCGTGGTGCACGAGATGCGGCTGCCCCGCACGCTGCTCGGCCTGCTCGCCGGCACCGCTCTCGGGGTGGCCGGCGCGGCGATGCAGGCGTTGACCCGCAACCCGCTGGCCGATCCGGGCCTGCTCGGCATCAACGCGGGCGCCGCCGCCGCGATCGCCACCGCCGCGCTGCTGCTCGGCGTCGGCGGCGGTGCCGGCCAGGTCTGGTTCGCGCTTGCCGGTGCCGCGCTGGTGACCGTCGGCGTGTACGCGGTAGGTGGTGGCCGCACCGCCACCCCGGCCCGGTTGGCGTTGGCCGGCGCGGCGCTCAACGCCGCGCTCTACTCCTACGTCAGCGCGGTGATGCTGCTCGACTCCGCCGGTCTGGAGCGGCTGCGGTTCTGGACTGTAGGTTCGCTGGCCAGCGCCGACGAGTCCACCGTGCGGCGGGTGCTGCCGTTCATCGCGATCGGACTGCTGGCCGCCCTGGCCGCCGCCCGGCCGCTCAACGCGCTGGCCCTCGGCGACGACACCGCGCAGGCGCTGGGTGCCCGCCCGGCGCTGATCCGGGCGGCGGTGATCGTCGCCATCACCCTGCTCTGCGGGGCCGCCACCGCCGCCTGCGGGCCGATCGTCTTCGTCGGTCTGCTGGTGCCGCACCTGGTGCGTACCCTCACCGGGCCTGATCTGCGCTGGCTGCTGCCGTACTGCGCGCTGCTCGCCCCGGTGCTGCTGCTCGGCTCCGACGTGCTCGGCCGGGTGCTGGGCCGGCCGGGCGAGTTGCAGGTGGGGCTGGTCACCGCCGTGCTCGGCGGTCCGCTCTTCCTCTGGCTGGTGACCCGCACCCGGACGGCACGCCCATGATCGTGATCCGTACCCCGGGCGGTCTCTCGCTCCGGCTGCACCGGCGCTCTCTCGCCGTCGGGGCGATCTGCGCGCTGCTCACGCTCGCCGTGGGAGTGCTGGCCGTCGGTCACGGCGACTATCCGATGTCACCGGCCGACGTGCTGCGTACGCTGACCGGTGGCGGCAGCCCCGCCGAGGAGTTCATCGTCACCGAGCTGCGCCTGCCACGGCTGGTCACCGGGCTGGCCGTCGGTGCCGCGCTCGGCCTGGCCGGCGCGGTGTTCCAGGCCCTGGTCCGCAACCCGCTGGGCAGTCCGGACGTGCTCGGCTTCACCCAGGGCGCGGCGACCGGCGCGCTCGTGGTGGTGGTCGTCGGCGGCAGCAGTGCCGCGCTGGCCGGGGCCGCAGCGCTCGGCGGCATCGGCACCGGCCTGCTGATCTACCTGATCGCCTGGCGGCGCGGCGTGTACGGCTACCGGCTGGTGCTGGTCGGCATCGGCATGTGGGCCATCCTCACCGGCGTCAACGGCTACCTGCTTACCCGCGCGCCGCTGATGGAGGCCGCCCGGGCCGTGCTCTGGCTCACCGGCAGCCTCGACGGCCGGGGCTGGGCCAACGCCGGGCCGCTGCTGGCCCTGCTCGCGGTGGCGGTGCCGGTGCTGCTTGCCTGCGCTCCGGCGCTGCGGATGACCGAGTTGGGCGACGACGCGGCAAGCGGGCTGGGCGTACCCGTGCCACGGTTGCGGATGCTGCTGCTCGCCGCGGCGGTGCTGCTGGTCTCCCTCGCGGCGGCCGCCGCCGGCCCGGTGTCGTTCGTCGCGTTGACCGCCCCGCACCTGGCCCGCCGGCTGACCCGGGCACCCGGCACCCCGCTGCTGCCGGCCGCGATCATCGGCGCGCTGATCATCGTCGTCGCCGACCAGGTGGCGCTGCGGGCCTTCCCCGGCCAACTGCCGGTCGGCGTGGTCACCGGCGTGCTCGGCGGCGGCTACCTGGTCTGGCTGCTGGCCACCGAACGCCGGGCGGGCCGGCTGTGAACACGGACCAGGCGGGCGCGCCGACTGGCAACACCGATCGGGCCGGCGGCCCGGCTGGGAACACCGATCGGGCGGGCGCGCCGGCTGAAAACACCGAGCGGGCCGGCGGTCCGGCCCGGGGCACCGACGACGAGAACGGAGCAACCTGCATGCCGACCTCCCGGCTGGCTGGGAGCGGGCTACGGCTCGCCTACGACCGGCGCGTCGTCGCCGAGGACCTGACCGTCGCCGTGCCGGACGCCTCCTTCACGGTGATCATCGGACCGAACGCGTGCGGCAAGTCGACCCTGCTGCGCGCCCTGTCCCGGCTGCTGAAGCCGGCCGCCGGTGTGGTGCTGCTCGACGGCGAGGACATCGCGCGTCGGCCGGCCCGGGCGGTGGCCCGTACGCTCGGCCTGCTGCCGCAGTCGCCCACCGCGCCGGACGGCATCGGCGTGGCCGAGCTGGTGGCCCGGGGTCGCTACCCGCACCAGGGGCTGCTGCGCCAGTGGTCCCGCGACGACGAGCGGATCGTGGCCGAGTCGTTGGCCGCCACCGGCGTCGCCGATCTCGCCGACCGGCTGGTCGACGAACTCTCCGGCGGCCAACGGCAACGGGTCTGGCTGGCCATGGCGCTGGCCCAGCAGACCCCGCTGCTGCTGCTTGACGAGCCGACCACCTACCTGGACATCGCCCACCAGATCGACCTGCTCGACCTCTGCGCCCGGCTGCACGAGGAGCAGGGCCGCACCCTGGTCGCGGTGCTGCACGACCTCAACCACGCCGCCCGCTACGCCACCCACCTGATCGCCATGCGCGCCGGCCGGGTGGTGGCGGCCGGCGAACCCCGCGAGATCGTCACCGCCGAACTGGTCGAGGAGGTCTTCGGCCTGCCCTGCCGGGTCATCGACGACCCGGAGACCGGCACCCCGCTGGTGGTCCCCGCCGCCCGCGCCCGCACCACCACGGTGGCCCCGTGAGCGCCCGGAGATACCGCGACCGGTACGGCATCCCGCACCTGCGCGCCGCCGACCACGACACGTTGGCCTTCGCCCAGGGGCAGGTCACCGCGGTGGACCGGGCCTGGCAGATCGAGGTGGAACGGCACCGCTCGCAGGGCACCAGCGCGGCCTTCCTCGGCCCCGACGCGGTCGCCTGGGACAGCTTCGCCCGCCGGGTCCGGCTGGACGACACCGCCCGACGCTGCCACGCCGCCCTCGATCCGGCCACCGCCCGCTGGGTGGGCCGCTACGTCGACGGGGTAAACGCCGGGTTGGCCACCGGTGTGGCGCGGGCACCGGAGTTCGCCGCCACCGGCCTGGCCGCCGGGCGCTGGCAGCCGTGGACGCCGCTGGCGATCTGGCTCGCCCACCACGTGCTCTTCGCCGGTTTCGGCACCAAGCTCTGGCGTACCCACGTGACGCGGCGGCTCGGTCCGGAAGCCGTCCGGCTCTTCGCCGCCGAGGGTCAGCACAGCTCGGGCAGCAACGGCTGGCTACTCGCCGCCGAGCGGACCGCCGACGGCGCGGCGCTGATCGCCGGCGACCCGCACCGGATCATCGAGGCGCCCGGCATCTACCAGCAGATCCGGCTGGCCTGCCCGGAGTACGACGTACTCGGGTTCGCCGTGCCCGGGGTGCCGGGCATCCCGCACTTCGGGCACGCCGGCGAGGTCGCCTGGGCAATCACCAACGCGATGGCCGACTACCAGGACGGGTACGCCGAGCGACTGCGCCGCCGGGACGGCCGGGTCGAGGCGTACGGGCCGGACGGGTGGCGGCCCGCGCACCGGCACGTCGAGACGGTCGAGGTGGCCGGCGCGGATCCGGTCGAGGTCGAGGTGATCGAGACCGAGCGGGGACCGGTGATCTCCGGCGGGCCGGACGAGCATCCCGAGTTCACGGTCAGCCTGCGACACCCGCCCCGGGTTACCGGCGACCTCGGCTTCGCCGTGCTGCCCGCCCTGCTGCGGGCCCGTACCGTCGCCGACGTCGACGTGGCCCTGGCGGGCTGGGTCGAACCGGTGAACGTGGTGCTCGCCGCCGACACCGCCGGTGGGCTGCTGCACCGGGTCGCCGGCCGGGTGCCGCAGCGCCACCGGGACAACGGGCTGCGGGTGGTGCCCGCCTGGGACCGGCGGTACGCGTGGCGCGGCTGGCACCCGATGCCGAAGGCACCTGTCGACCAGGTCGCGGTGATGGCCAACGAACGGGGCATCGCCGCCGCGCTCGGGGTGGAGTTCGCCCCGCCGTACCGCGCCGACCGGATCCGCGAACTGCTCACCGCCGGCACCGACTGGCGGCCCGAACAGCAGGCCAGCGTGCACACCGACACCCGGCTGGGCTCGGCCGGACCGCTGCTGGACCTGCTCGCCGGGGTGGCCGGGCTCTCCGCCGGGGCCGCCGAGCTGCGCGACCGCCTGCTGCGCTGGGACCGCCGGATGGCCGCCGACAGCGTCGACGCGGCACGCTTCGCCGACCTGCGCACGGCGATCGTCCGGCGGCTCACCGCCCACCCGACGCTTGCCGTACTGGCCGGCGACGCCGGCTACCCGGAGGTGTTCGCGCCCTGGCTGGCCCTGCCACCCCGGGTCGGGTACGCACTGGTCGCGCTGCTCGACGCCGACCTGCCCGACCTGGACCGGGACGCGCTGCTGCGGGCGGCGGTCGAGGAGGTCGCCGAGCGCGGCGACACCCGGCGCTGGGGCGAGCGGCACCGGCTCACGCCGTGGCGGGCGCTGCCCGACCCGGCCGCGCCAACCGGGCCGGAACTCGCCGGTGACCACGACTGCGTGCTCGCCACCGCGAGCGTTCCCGGGGTCACCGACCTGTGCCTGCGCGGTCCGGCCGCCCGCTACGTGTGGGATCTCGGCCGGCGGGAGCGCAGCCGGTGGGTGGTGCCGCTCGGCGCCACCGGCACCGGCGCGCACCGCGACGACCAGCTGGCGCTCTGGGTGCGCGGCGAACTGATCGAGGTGACCGACGACTGGAACCGGCTGACCGAGGAGCACGATGACTGAGCGGCACCACCACCAGCGACAGGTACCCGGCTTCGGGCTGGTCACCTTCCGGCCGGTCGACCCGGACGCCGACGCCGACGTGATCCACTCCTGGGTCAGCCAGGAGCGGGCCCGGTTCTGGGGGATGCGCGACGCCGACCGGGACCGGGTCGCCGAGATCTACCGGTACGTCGACTCGCTGCCCACCCACCACGCGTACCTGACGCTGCGCGACGGCGCGCCGGTGGCGCTGTTCCAGACCTACCAGCCGGAGCACGACCCGGTCGGGCAGTGCTACCCGGTCCGCCCCGGCGACCACGGCGGTCACCTGCTGATCGGCCCGCCGGTACGGCCCGAGCCCGGCTTCACCGGCACCCTGCTCGGCGAGTTCATCGCGTTCGTCTTCACCGACCCTGCCCGGCTGCGGCTGGTGATGGAGCCGGACGCGCGCAACGACAAGGCGATCGTCCGGCTACGGCGGGCCGGTTTCGTCGACGGCCCGCTGATCGACCTGCCGGACAAGCGGGCCCGGCTGATGTTCCTCGACCGTCCCGCTCGCCGGACAGCCGGCGGACCACTCAACCCGTAGGTTCAGGGTTCAAACGCCTGGCGACCCATCAGCACTAACCATCCACGGTGGAGAGGCAGGGGTGAGTCAGAGGGCGGCGTGGTGGAGTTGGACGGTCCTGCCGGCGCAGCCGTACCTCGATCAGCCGTTCCCGTTCCGCCTCGGTCAGGTCCGGCCGTCGCCGGCAGACGGCAGTCGCGTACCCCCGGGTTTGCAGCAGCGTGGGGATCATCCCGTCGGCGTACTCACGGAGTTGGCGAGCCTCGGCGGCCAGGCTGACGTACGGCTCGCACCAACGCGGCAGCGGATCACCGTACGCATGCCACCAACCCTTCGCCCGCGTCTCCCCAGCCAGGGCGACAAGCGCGGCGGCCAACTCGGGCCGCTCAGCGTACCGCTGACACATGTCTCGCACGTCGCGGCGGCTCACCGCGGACCGGCCCGCCTCGATCCGCCACAACCGCTGCCGACTGAACTGCAACGCCTCCGCCCCACCGTCCACCGTCATCCCCGCCTCGGTGCGTAGCTGCCGCAGCACCCGCCCAAGGTGCCGACGCGGCACCGACGACCCGGTGTCCTCAACCATCACCGCGCCGCCCCGCACCCGGCACACTCCCCCGACACCACCCGGACGGCAACGGCCCGTAACGCCCCGCCCGCGATTCCGCGCCACCCCCACCCGCCGCACGACCCGCGCCTCCCCCACCACGCCGTCGCCCGGCAAGACCCCAGACCCATCGGGTACGCCCTCCAGCACACCCGCCCGCCGCCAACACCCCGACCCATCCCCCATCAGGTCGGCCCTCATTCACCCCGGCCACAAGAACCACTTCCACCGCCGACCCATAACCCCTCCCCTGCTGACCGCCTCGACCATCGCCCCGAAGTGAACAGATGCACAGTCTGTACGCTTACTGCACACTCGAAGAGTGCATCTGGGCAGAGAACGTGTGTTCAGTTCGCCTGCTCTTACCGTGAGTGCGTGGGAGAGTTGCGGCTGGTGGCGAGCCAGGAGATTCAGGACATGCTCGGCGTGTCCCGCACGCGCGCCTACCAGATCACCAACTCCAAGACGTTCCCCGACCCCGTGGCGGTCCTCTCGGTCGGCCGCATCTGGCGGGCGGAGGACGTGGAACGGTGGATCAAAACCCACCGGCGCGACCTGCAAGACACCGAGCAGTAGCCCGCGTTCAGGTCAGTTCCCTGATCTCATGCCGTACGCCCGCCGCTCTGGCGCCAAATCAGGGATGATCTGCGCGCCAAGATTCGGGTCGGCATCTATCCCCTTGGCGACCGTGACGCCATCTCCTGGATGCTGCACGAGCAGCGCATGGCGTTCCCGGCAACGCCGCGTGCGGAGGTGGCGGCGCTCGCCGCCGACGACCGGCTGTTCCTCTACACCACCCGAGGCGCCTGGCGTAACCCCACCCGCGACCGTGTTGCCGCACGCCACACTGGGCGTTCAGGCTGGGTCACAGCGATCCGACAGGGCGTAGCGGGTCAGCACCACGTCGCCGATCTGACGGGCCTCCAGCACCCGGGCCCGGCGGCCCGGATGCCACGGGAAGCTGCCCTCCCCGACGAAGCGCGGCGCCCGCCGGTCCCCCACGAAGAAGGGTGCCACCACCAGGTGCAGCTCGTCGGCGAGCCCGGCACCGAGGAACTGGCTGTGCATCCGCGCACCGCCCTCCACAAGCAGCCGGCCCACTCCCCGGTCGGCGAGGTCGGCCAGGGCCCGCGCCAGGTCGACCGGCTCACCGGCGTCGACCACGGTGGCCTGTCCGCCCAGCCGGTGCCGGGCCTTCTCCACCGACCCGCTCGCGCAGTAGACGATCCGGTCGGTGTCGCCGACGGTGAAGAACCGGGCCTGCGGGTCCAGGTCGCCGCAGCCGGTGACGGTGACCCGGGTGGGTGAGGCGGGCAGGCCCCGGGCCACCCGGTCGGCCCGGCGGTGGTCGCTGCGCACCAGCAGCCGGGGGTCGTCGCGGCGGACCGTGCCGGCACCCACCAGGATCGCGTCGCAGCCGGCCCGGACCGCGTCGACCCGGTCCAGGTCCGCGTCGTTGGAGAGCAGCAGCCGCTCCTCGGTCGCGTCGTCGATGTAGCCGTCGATCGAGGTCGCGCAGCTGAGCAGCACGTACGGCCGTCGTGCGGCCGGCGGGCCGGTCACCGGACGAACGGAAGGTCGACGGTACGGGCGGCGCGGCTGGCCTTCGCCGCGAGATAGTCGGCGTTGGCCGGCGAGAGGAACACCCCGGTCGGCACCTGCTCGGTCACGGTCACCCCGAGCCGGCTCAGCTGCTCGGTCTTCTCCGGGTTGTTGCTGAGCACGGCGATCGGCCCGACACCGAGCGCGGCGAGCATCTGCGCGGCGACGGTGTAGTCCCGCTCGTCCTCGTCGTGGCCGAGGGCGACGTTGGCCTCGAACGTGTCCAACCCGGCGTCCTGCAACGCGTACGCGTCGAGCTTGGCGTACAGGCCGATGCCGCGGCCCTCCTGCCGCAGGTAGAGCAGGTAGCCGCCGACCTCGGCGATCCGCTGCACGGCCTCGCGCAACTGCGGGCCGCAGTCGCAGCGCTGACTGCCGAACACGTCACCGGTGAGGCATTCGCTGTGCGGGCGGACCAGCGGCACGTCGCCGTTGTTTGGTTCGCCGAGGGCGAACGCGAGATGCTCCCGGCCGTCGACCAGCCCGTCGAAGGTGAACAGCCGGGCCGTGGTGGCGTAGCCGTCGGGAAACCGCAGCGGCACAGTGACCTGCGTCCGGATGGTGGCGACAGGCAGTGATTCGGACATGGGTCTCCTCGTTAGACGGTGGCGGGTACACGGACACGTCGGGCCAGCAGCACGGCGGCTCCGGGCAGGCTCGCGACGAGCACCAGAGCGCCGTACACCGTCGCGGTCGCCACTCCCTCGGCGGCGGTCAGGCCGGCGGCGGCGAACGCCCACGCGGCCACCCCCTCGCGGGGGCCGAACCCGGCGACGTTGGCCGGCACCCCCATCGCGAGCAGGGCCAGCAGGGTCAGCGGCAGTAGCAGGGTCAGCGGTGCGGTGGAGCCGGCCGTGCGGGCCGCCACGAGGAACGTGGCGAGGTGCCCGGCGACCGCCAACGCGGAGGCGAGGAGCACTCCCGCCCAGGTACGCCGGGCCAACAGCCCGGCGCGCACGTCCGAGACGGCGGTGCCGAGCGCGCGGGTCCACCGCGACGCGCCGGATTCCGGCAGCAGCCAGGCGGCCAGCAGCACCCCGGCCAGCACCGCCACCGCCACCGCGGTCGCCACCGGCAGGTACGGGCGCACCGGTGACGGGAAGGCGAACAGCAGCACGACCGCGACGGCGACCAGCACGACCTGCCCGGCCACGCGTTCCCACACCACGGCCCGGATGCCGCGACCGACGTCGCCGGCCTCGCGGCCGTGGCGCACCGCCCGGTGCACGTCGCCGAGGATCCCGCCGGGCAGGGTGGCGTTGAGGAACACCGCCCGGTAGCAGTGGGCGACCGCCTGCGGCAGCGGCAGCCGCACCCCGAGGCCGCCCGCGACCAGGCTCCACCGCCAGGCGGCGCAAACCGTGGTGAGCACACCGATCGCCAGGGCCGCGACCAGCGCGGGCGCGTCGATCAGCCGCAACCCGGCCAGGAACGGACCGGTGCCCAGCCAGTAGACCAGGCCCGCCAGCACGGCGAGCCCCAGGGCCAGCCGGGCCCAGCCCCAGATCGATCGGCCCGCCGGGGCGGTCGCGGGCGCAGTGCCACAAGCGTCACCCCCCATGCGTGCCTCCCCGGCCTGACGATCTTCCTTGACTCTACGCACGTAACCCGCGGACTGCCGGTTCAACGGGGCACGGCCAGCAGGTCAGCGTGGTCCACCAGTACCCCGAGTTGACCACTTTCAGCCTCCGCCAGCCGACGTCGTGCGTACTCGCGGGTGCGGTCGGTCAGTTCGGGGCAATGCTCGCGGGCCGCGTCGAGCCAGCCGGTGAACCACTGCACCGCCAGGGCGGCCTGCTCCGGCCCGAGCCGCCACGGGCTGGGCCGCGTCCGCACGGTCCCGCCGTGCCTGGCGAACGCGGCGGCGCAGGCCGCCGGGGCGTCCGGGCCGAGCAGCCGCCGCCCGTCGCGGGTACGGCGCTGGTGGGCGTTGAACGCCGCGGCGACCTCGTCGTCCAGCGGGTCGGCCGGGGTCAGCCGCACCGTGCCGGTCACCGAGATCAGGAACAGCGCCGGGCAACCGGCCTCGGCGCAGACAGCGACCAGATGCTCCAGTTCCTCGGCGGTCAGCATGTCGAGCAGGGCCGAGGCGGTGACCAGGTGGGCGCCGTCGAGGTCGGCGGCGGTCAGCCGGGTCAGGTCGACCTGACGGGTCCGCACCGTCACCGGCGTACCGTCGGCGGCGCTGGCGGGTCGCGCGGCACCGGCCCGGGCGAGCAGGTCCGCGTCCTGGTCGTAGAGAGTCCAGTGCTGCGGGCCGGGCAGCAACGGCGCCAGCCAGCGTCCCAGCGAGCCGGTGCCGGCACCGAGGTCGTGCACGACGAAGGGGCCGTCCCCGGTAAGCGTCGCGCGGACCGTCTCGACCAGCTCGGTCGACCGGGCCGCCACGTCGGCCGGTTCCCGCAGCGCGAGCCACTGCGCGAAATCCGGTGGCAGATCGATGCTCACCCCTGTCTCGCTCACCATGTCATCGCCTCCTTGAGCGCCGTGCCGATCCGGGTGGTGGTGCTGGTCCAGTCGTCCAGGGCCGCCCGCCGTTGCGCGGCTGCGGCCCGCAGGCGCGCCCGCAACGCCGCGTCGTCCAGCCACTGCCGCAGCGCCGTGGCCAGGGCCGCCGGGTCCTCGGGCGGCACCAGCAGACCGGGCCGGTCGCCGGCCGCGGTGGACCCCAGGGCGTCGGGCAGCCCGCCCACGGCGGTGGCGAGCACCGGAATGCCGCGCGCCAGCGCCTCGGTGACCACCATTCCGTACGTCTCCCCCCGGGACGGGTGCACCAGCAGGTCGGTGGCGGCGTACGCGGCGGCGAGCCGCTCACCGGTCAGCGGACCGGTGAGCCGGACCCGCTCGTCGAGCCGGTGGACGGTGAGCCGCTCGCGCAGCCGCTGCACGAACGCCGGATCCCGGTGCAGCGGGCCGACACAGCTAAGCGTCCAGCTCCGGTCGCTGATTCCGGCCAGCGCCTCGACCAGCACGTTCTGCCCCTTGTGCGCGGCGACCGCGGCGACGCAGAGCAGCGCCGTACCGGCCGCCGAGCCGACCGCGAGCGGCGCCGGATCCACCCCGGGTGCCGCCACGTGCACCCGGTCGGCGGGCAGCGCGTACCGCCGCAGCAGCCGGTCGCGGGTCCAGGCGCTGGTGGCGACAATGGTGGTGGCGGCGGCCAGCGCCCGGGCCTCGGTGTCGTCCTCGCGGGGCAGGTGCACCAGGGCGACCAGGCGCAGCCGCCGGGCGTGCGCCGCGAGGACGTCCGGCACCACCGAGGCGACCAGCCCGTCGACAAGCACCAGCGCGTCGTCGGGCAGGCCGGCGAGCACTCCGCCCAGCGCGGCGTGCTCCGCCGGCGACGCCTCCGGCCAGGCGCCGGGTACCGGATGCTCCCGCACCGACCAGCCGGTGGCGGCGAGCCCGGCGCAGATCCGCCGGTCGTATCCGTTGCCGCCGCTGGGCGACGCCGGGTCGTCGATGTCACCCGGCAGGATTACGTGCAGGACCGGCACGTCAGGCGGCGTCCCCACCGGTGCCGAGCGACCGTTCGTAGCTGGCCCAGGCGACGTGCGACTCGTGCAGGGTCACGGTGATTCCGGTAAGTCCCCGGGCACCGGCACCCAGGTCGCCGGCGTGCACCCGGTCGGCGAGCCGGTCGGCGATGGTCCGGGCCAGCACCTCGGTGGTGGTGTTCGTGCCGGCGAAGGCGGGTTCATCGTCGAGGTTGCGGTAGTTCAGCTCGCCGAGCACCGCCCTGAGCTGCTCGGTGGCCAGCCCGATGTCGACCACGATGCCGTCGTCGTCGACGTCGGGCCGGCGGAAGGTGGCGTCGACGACGAACGTCGCGCCGTGCAACCGCTGCGCCGGGCCGAAGACGTCGCCCCGGAAGCTGTGGGCGATCATGATGTGGTCACGGACGGTCACGCTGAACACGGATCACTCCCCGTCGTAGGTGATGAGGTGGCAGAGCGCGGGCAGGTCGCCCGCGCTCAGTCGGCTGAGCACGTCGGGCAGCTCCGCGAAGGGCGACCGGCCGGTGATCAGCGCGTCGAACGCCGGGTCGGCGAGCAGGTCGAGGGCGAGCGCCATCCGGTCGGCGTAGCTGCGGCTGTCCCGGCGCGCCGGGGCGACCCGACCCACCTGGCTGCTGCGGATGGTCAACCGGCCGGAGTGGAAGGCGCCGCCCAGCGAGAGTTGCACGGGCCGGTCGCCGTACCAGCTCAGTTCGAGCGCGGTGCCCTCGGGCGCCAGCAGGTCCAGAGCGCGTTGCAGCCCGGCGGCGCTGGCACTGGCGTGCACCACGAGGTCACGTCCGCCGCTGGCGGCCTCCGGCGCGGCGAAGTCGACGCCGAGCGCGGCGGCCACCTCGGCCCGGGACGGGTCGGTGTCGACCAACTCCACCCGGACGCCGGGGAAGCGGGCCAGCAGGGCCGCCACCGTGCAGCCGACCATGCCGCCGCCGATGACGCTGACCCGGTCGCCGACCAGCGGCGGGGCGTCCCAGAGGGCGTTGACGGCGGTCTCCACCGTGCCGGCCAGCACCGCGCGGGCCGCCGGCACCCGATCCGGTACGACGGTCACCGCCTCGGCCGGCACCACGTACGCGCTCTGGTGCGGGTGCAGGCAGAACACCGTCCGCCCGCGCAGCTGCGCCGGACCCTGCTCCACCTCGCCGACGCTTAGGTAGCCGTACTTGACCGGGGCGGGAAAGTCGCCGTCCTGGAACGGCGCGCGCATCGCCGCGTACTGGCTGGGGGGCACGCGCCCGGCGAAGACCAGCGTCTCGGTGCCCCGACTGACAGCCGAGTAGCGGGCCCGGACCAGGACCTGGTCGGCGTCCGGCTCGGGCAGCGTCACCGTGCGGATCTCGCCCGCACCGGGCACCCTCACCCAGAAGGCGCGAGCCGTTCGGGTCACCGGTATTTCTCCTCACCTGCGTCCGGACCGAACCGATCCGTCGTATTTCCCGTACATCCCTGACAGGGGTCGTCGATCATAAACACGGAGGCACGGTGTCCACAGTTCGAACCGGTCCGCAACTCGGGCTGATCGTCCAGATCATTCTGCTGGCCGGGCTCGCTGCGACGGTGGGCCTCGGCACCGTGGGCTGGCTGGCCGGCCTGGCGTACGGGGCCGTGACCTGCCTGGCGCTGATCCGCGGCCTACGGCACGCCGGCTCGCTCCGGCTCGGTCCGGCCGACTGGGTCACCATGGGCCGGGGGCTGCTGGTCGGTGCGGTGACCGCGCTGATCGCCGAGGCGCTGATCGCGGGGCGACCCGCGCCGGTCGGGGTGCTTGTCACGCTGACGGTGGTGGCCCTGGCACTGGACGCCGTCGACGGCAAGGTGGCCCGGCGCACCGGCACGGTCAGCGCCCTCGGTGCCCGCTTCGACATGGAGGTCGACTCGTTCCTGGTGCTGATGCTGAGCCTCTACGTCGCCCCGTCGGTCGGGCCGTGGGTACTCGCCATCGGCGTCATGCGGTACGCGTTCCTGGTCGCCGGCTGGCTGCTGCCCTGGATGGACGCGCAACTGCCGCCGCGCTACTGGCGTAAGGTGGTCGCCGCGGTCCAGGGGATCATGCTCGCGGTCGCCGCGTCCCAGGTGCTGCCCGGGGCGCTGACGACCCTGGTGCTGGTGGCGGCGCTGGGCATGCTTGTCGAGTCGTTCGGCCGGGACGTGGCCTGGTTGTGGCGGCACCGCGCCGGCCGGCCGGTACCGGCGCTGGTCGCGCCGACGGTGCCGTCGGTGCCGATCGGCGTCCGGCGCATCGACCGGCCCGAGGACCGTGACCTGTCGACCGCGCCCGTCCTGTCGCTGCGCTGATCCGGGAGAACCAGTTGTCGATCTCCGAGCAGGCCCCGGCCGCTGCCGTCGAACCGGCCGAGCGGCCGGACACCGCACCGGCCGAGGACCACGACACCGCTGGCGGCGATACGGCGAGCGGGGCCGAATCGCCCGGGCAGCCCGGCCGGTGGCGGCGCATCCGGTCCCGGGTGGTCACCGTGCTGGCCGCCGCCCTGGTGCTGGCCGCGCTGACCATGCCCAACCGGCCCTGGCAGATCGAACCCGGCACGTTCCTGCGGATTCCGCTGGAGGCGCTGCTGCTCGTCGCGCTGCTGCTCGCCCTGCCCGGCCGGCCCCGGCGGGTGGTGGCCGCAGTGTCCGGTACGTTGATCGGTCTGGTCGCCGTGGTGAAGGTCGGTGACCTGGGCTTCTACTCCTCGCTGGGCCGCCCGTTCGACCTGGTGCTGGACTGGTCGCTGCTGGACGAGGCGTTCACCTTCGTGGCCGAGTCGATCGGCCGGCCCGGCGCGATCGCCCTCGCGGCCGGTCTCGGGCTGCTCCTGCTGGCCGCCCCCGTGCTTACCGCGTTGTCGACGGTACGGTTGTCCGGGTTGCTGGTCCGGCACCGCACGGGCGTCACCCGGGTCACCGCCACCCTGGTGGTGGTCTGGGCGCTGCTCGCCACGTTCCAGGCCCGGATCGTGCCCGGCGTGCTGGTGGCCGACAGCAACGCCAGCACCCTGGCCTACGAACACGCAAGCGAGGTACGCGAGCGACTCGCCGACCGGAAGGCGTTCGAAACCGAGGTCGGGGTCGACCCGTTCCGCGACGTGCCCGGCGACCAGCTGCTCACCGGGCTGCGCGGCAAGGACGTGCTCATCGCGTTCGTGGAGAGCTACGGCCGCGACGCCGTCTCCGACCCCGAGTTCGCCTCAGTGCAGCGGGTGCTGGACGAGGGCGGCCAGCGGTTGGCTGCGGCCGGCTTCGCCACCCGCAGCGGGTACCTCACCTCGCCGACGGTGGGCGGGGCCAGTTGGCTCGCCCACGCCACGCTGCTCTCCGGCCTGTGGATCGACAACAACCAGCGCCACAAGAGCCTGCTCGCCAGCGACCGGTTCACCCTCGGCGATGCCTTCGGGCGCGCCGACTGGCGTACGGTCGGGGTGATGCCAGCGGTGAACCAGGCGTGGCCGGAGGGAGCGTTCTACGGCTACGAGCAGTTCTACGGCGGGCCGGACCTGGGTTACCAGGGGCCGAAGTTCGCCTTCGCGCCGATGCCCGACCAGTTCGCCCTGCACCAGTTCCACAAGCGCGAACTCGCCGGCTCCCGGGACCGGCCGGTGATGGCCGAGCTGTCGCTGGTCTCCAGCCACTCACCGTGGACCAAGGTGCCCTCGCTTGTCGACTGGGACGACATCGACGACGGGGAGGTGTTCCGGCAGGGCATCATCGGCACCCCGGCCGCGCAGGCGCGTACCGGTTACCGGCACTCGATCAGCTACACGCTGCGTACCCTGATCTCCTACGTCGAGAAGTACGGCAACGACGACACGGTGCTCATCGTGCTGGGTGACCACCAGCCCGCACCGGTGGTCACCGGCGACAACCCCAGCCCGGACGTGCCGATCCACCTGCTGGCCAAGGACCCGGCCGTGCTGGACCGGGTCGCCGACTGGAACTGGCAGGAGGGCCTCACGCCCGACGCCACCGCCCCGGTCTGGCCGATGGACTCCTTCCGGGACCGCTTCCTCACCACCTTCGGCCCCACGCCGGATCGGCCGCAGGCCAAGGGCCGCTGAACACCGATCGCGTCCGGGTCCGCCCGAGCCGGCGGTAGCTTCGGCTACCGCCGGCTCCACCGCTGGTTGGCCTGACCGTTGCAGGTCCAGAGGACGAGCCGGGTGCCGTTGGCGGTACCCGCGGCGTTGGCGTCCAGGCAGAGCCCGGACTGCACACCGGTGATGGTGCCGTCGGCGTTCAGCTGCCACTGCTGGTTCGTCGCACCGTGACAGTCGTAGATGGTGACCCGGGTGCCCGGGGACGTGCCGTAGCCCTCGGCGTCGAGGCACTTGTTGCCGTACACCGTCAACGCCCGGCCGGCGGTGTGCGTCCACTGCTGGTTGGCACCGCCGTGGCAGTCCCACAACTGAAGCTGGGTGCCGTTGGCGGTGCTGTAGCCGGGAACGTCGAGGCAGCGACCGGACTGGGCACCGACGATCGCGGTGGTCGGTGCGCCGCCGTTGCCCGGGGTGCCGATGCTGCCGGGCACCGCCTGGAGCGCGCTGTACCAGACCGCGGCCATCTTGTCGTAGCCGGTGGCGGTCGGGTGGATGCCGTCGATCAGGTCGGCGGTGGTCAGGGCGCTGTGCATGTTCACCAGATGGACCCGCTTGCCGGCGTTCACCTTGCTCTGCACGATGCCGGGAATGGCCGCGTTGAAGGTGCGTACGGCCGCCGCCTGGTTGGTGTTCGTGAGCGGGATGAGCTGCGCGACGAACACCTCCGCGTCGGGAGCTGTGCTGGTGATCCGGTCGATCAGGGTGGAGAGCCGGTTCGGTGCGGTGCTCACGTTGTAGTTCTGCAGGATGTCGTTGGTGCCGATGTGCAGCAGGACGGTCTGCGGCCGCTGGGTGTTCAGCCAGCCGACGATGTTGGCGTCGATCTGGTCGATGCGCCAGCCGGGATGTCCTTGATGATCGCGGTCGCCGAGGTTGGCCGGCCCGTTGAACTGCGAGCCGACGAAGTCCACGGTGTATCTCCCGTTGACCAGGCGCTGCCAGAGACCGATCCGGTAGCCGCCCGGGATCTGGGTGCCCTCGGTGATCGAGTCGCCGAGCGGCATCACCCGCACCCCGCCGTTGGACTCCGCGCTGGCCGTACCGGGCTGTGCCGCCAGGCCGGCGACCACCAGACCGAGCGCGGCGACCGCAGCGAGCCATCGTGCCCTGGTACGCATCATCACTCCTGTCGCCGACCCCTGTGAGCGTTAACACTCACACAGATCAATCTCACCACCCACCCCCTCCCCAGTCAACCTCCCCTCCCCCACACCCCGCTCGCCCCGCTCACCCCGCTCACCCCGCTCACCCCGCTCACTCACGCGATCTTGCACTTTGTGTCCCCGCATAAGCCGCATAAGACACATCCCGGCGACCAAGAGTGCAAGATCGCGGGAGCAAGGGAGGCGGGGGCGGGGGGGTGGGGGGTGGGGGGCGAGCGGGGTTAGGGGGTGGGTTTGTGGGCTACCAGGATGTCGCGGACTATGGCCTGGTCTACGCGGTGGGCCAGGGAGCGCCAGGGGGTCTGGTCCTGGACGGTCAGGCCGGCGGCGGTCAGGTGTTCGGCGGCGGCCTCGCGGCGGGCCACGTTCGTATTCCACGAGATGCCGAGGGCGCCGCCGGGGCGCAGCAGCCGCGCCCAGACCGGCGCGGCGGCGGCGAGCAGGGCCAGCGGGTCGCGGGCCAGTCCCTGCTCGGCGGTACGGCTGCCGTGCTGCACGCCGTACGGCGCGTCGGCCACCACCAGGTCGACGCTGCCCGGGCGGAAGAACTCGCCGGCCCGGGTGGTGTCGGCGTTGACCACGTCGACCGACTGCACGTCGCCGGCCTTGTGCGCCTCCTTCGAGGCGGCCACCTCCAGCCGCAGCCGACGGCCGACCACCTTGCGTTCCCGGCGGACCGGGCCGGACTCCAGCACCCGGTGCTTGATCCGCTTGCGCTTGAGCCAGGTGGTGAGGAACGCCTGGTACGCCTCGAAGTCCTTGCTGTCGCGGTCCAGGCCGGCGGCGTCGAAGCCGTACATGATCGCCTGGTTGACGGTGGTGCCCCGGCCACAGAGCGGATCCAGCACCCGGAACCGCCGGGTCAACAGGTCACCGGCCCAGTCCGAGGCGAGCAGGGTCACGTTGAGCAGCAGCTTGGTGAACTGCTCGTTGGTCTTGCCCGGATATTTCTGGATCGTGATCAGGTCGTCGTCGAAGCGGTCCAGCCGGGTCAGCGGCACCGGTCGCAGCAGGTCGCCGACGAACTCGAAGAGCGCGTACGCGCTGGAGAGGTTGCCCAGCAGCGCCGCGTCCCGCTCACTGAGCCCACCGTCGACGTCGAACGTGACGTAGCGGACCCCGCCGACGGTGGCGGTCTGCACCGCCCCGATCCGCCCGCCCAGCACCGTGGTGCCGAAGATCTCCAGCTCGGCCCGGGTCAACTCGACGGCGGCACCGGCGTACACCCGGTTGGCCGAAGGCAGGATCAACATCCCATACCGCTTCACGAGCAGCCACTATCGCACGCCGCCGGACCCCTCCCGCACGCGCCCGTCGCGCGGGAGGGGTCCGACCGGAATCAGGCGGGCAGACCGCCGACCTGGGTGTTGATCCAGGAGCGGATCGAGGGCAGGTCACCGTAGATGGACGGGGCGGTGGCGCAGGTGGAGTTGTTGTTGCCGGAGCGGCTGGTCGCGCCGATCAGGTTCCACACGCCGTTGATCCGACGCACCTGCGGGCCGCCGGAGTCGCCGTAGCAGGCGCCGGAGTTGCCGTTGGTGTTGTTGGTGCAGATCTCGTACGGGCCGTTGATGCCGCTGCACCGGCTGTCCGCCACGATCGAGGTGTCCAGCTCGTGCGCGGTCGTCGGTGCCGAGCCGCAGCCACGGGGCGCACAGGTCTGGCCCCAGCCGATGATCCGGGTGGCGGTGCCCACCGCGCCCGACGAGGTCGGGATCGGCGCCGGCGCGTAGCTGACCGAGCTGGACAGCTGGAACAGCTTGACGTCGATGCTGGGGTGGCTGACCGCCCGGCTCACCCCGACCACGGTGCCGCCGCTGCTGCGGTTGATGCTGCCCACCCGCACCGACGACGGGGTCGAGCAGTGCTTGGCGGTGACCACCCAGTTGGCCTTGATCAGGGTGCCGGTGCAGCCGGAGGTGTAGACCAGCCACGGGTAGTTCTCGGTGGCGGGCCGGCCGCCGACGACGAACGTCCCGACGTCACCGTCGGAGGTCCAGGTGTACGTCCCGGCGACGCTTGACGCGCTGCGGCTGCCGGCAAAGAGCTGGTTGACCCGGCTGGCCTCGGCCGCGCTGGGGTTGGCGTTGGTGCAGGAGACCGGGGCGCTGCTGCCGGACATCAGGTCGGAGCAGAGCCCGGTGCGCCGGTCCGGCAGGCCGAGGATGTGACCGAACTCGTGGGTGGCGATCCGGGTGCGGTGGTAGCCCTGGTTGACCGCTTCCCAGCCCATCCAGATCCGGCCGGAACCCAGCCCGGTGACCTGCGCCCGGGGCCAGCCGTTGTCGACCAGGATGGTGACGTTGGCGGGGGTGCCCGCCACCAACCGGACGTTGCTCACCCGGCTGTTCCAGATCTGGGCGGCCTGGTCGAAGTTGGTCCGGAACTCACCGGCCCGGCTGGCGTCGTAGTAGACCGTCCGGGCTGCCGAGGCGCCGCTGGCGGTCACCACCTGCACCCCGGTCGCCGCCAGCAGCGCCGCCAACGTGGCGGTAGCCAGGCGCAGCAGTCTTCGTCGGATCATCACGCACTCCCCTGCGGACTCCGCGACGCACCGACACGCCGCGATTGATGTGCGTGAATATTAATATGTCGACTTCCGTCGGCGTCATCACGGAAGTGTCATACCGCCGGGTCCTGTTACCCGGGTGTTACGCCGCGGTGAGACCGCGGTTGCGGACCGTACCGACGCTGGATCCAACGAGGTCAACGCCGAGCCCGCCGGGCCACCGAGCACCGGCGGGCGGAGCGGAATCGAGAAGGAGAGAACGATGAGGATCAGCAGGAGCATCGCAGCCCTGGTCGTGGCGGTCGGCGCACTGCTCGCCGGGACCGCCGCCGCCGCGCCCGGCCCGGCGACGGCCGACGCACCGTACTGCGGGATCACCTGGGGCAGCGCGGAGAAGACGGCCGGAGCGCTGAGCGGCGCGCCCCTGATCGCGGTACGCAACGGCCGGCACGACTGTCACGACCGGGTGGTCTTCGAGTTCGCCGGCCCGGTCACCGGCTACTCGATCGGCTACGGCGAGACGTACACCGACGGGGAAGGGCTGGCGCTGTCGCCGTACACCGCGGGTGGCGCGGTGCTGCGCGTCTCGCTGCGCGCGCCGGCGTACGACGACGAGCACGTCGCCACCGTGCCGTACCGGGTAGGTGACCACGTGGCCAACGTGCTGCGCCAGCCGACCCTGCGCGACGTGGTCTTCGGGGGCAGCTTCGAGGGTTACACCACCTTCGCCGTCGGCGTGCGGGCCCGGCTGCCGTTCCAGGTCTCCGTCCTGGCCGGCCCGGGAACGCACAGCCGGATCGTGCTCGACGTCGCACACCAGTGGTAGGAGTCGCCGACCACGGGGACGGGGATCCGACACCGTCCGGTCTCCGTCCCCGACCGTCACGCCGAGCGACGACCGGGCCACCGCGCACTACCCTGGGTGCATCGTGGACGGCCGGGTGCTGGTGGTCGAGGACGACGCCTCCGTCCGGGAGGTCACCGCCCTCGGACTGCGCCGCGCCGGATTCCGGGTGGACACCGCGAACGACGGCCGGCAGGCCCTCACCGCCTGGCGGGCCGGGCCGGTCGACCTGATCGTGCTGGACGTGATGCTGCCCGGGCTCGACGGCCTGGAGGTGTGCCGCGAGATCCGGCGGACCAGCGCGGTGCCGATCCTCATGCTGACCGCCCGCACCGACACCATCGACGTGGTGGTCGGCCTGGAGTGCGGTGCCGACGACTACCTGCGCAAGCCCTTCGACCTGCCGGAGCTGGTGGCCCGGGTCCGTTCGGTGCTGCGCCGCACGGTCCTCGTACCCGAGCCGGGTCCGCTACGCGTCGGCGGGCTGGAGATCGACCCCGGTGCCTTCGTGGCCCGCCGCGACGGGCGGGAGCTGCCGCTGACCACCACCGAGTTCCGGCTGCTGCTGGAGCTGGCCAGCCGACCCGGGCAGGTCTTCACCCGCGAACTGCTGCTGGACCGGGTCTGGAACCACAGCTACCTCGGCGACAGCCGGCTGGTCGACGTGGCGGTGCAGCGGCTGCGCGCCAAGATCGAGAAGAATCCGGCCGCCCCACGACTGATCCGCACCGTACGCGGCGCCGGCTACAAGTTCGTCGCCGGCTGACCCCCGGTGGCGGCGATGGGCACGGACACCATGAGCCCCGGTCGGCTGCGCCGTCGGTTGACCATCGCCTTCGTGCTCGTCGCCGGCGTCTCGGCGGGAGTACTCGCCGCCGGTTCGTACCTACCGCTGCGGCAGGCCCGCTACGACGCCTCGCTGCACGCCGCCGCGGCCGACGCCCGCTACCAGCTGGTGCTGGCCGGACAGTTCCTGCCGCTCACCGAGGCGCACCGTACCGCGCTGCTGACCAGCTTCGAGGGCAGCGGACGGCACGTGGTGCTGGTCGCCGGGGAGAACCGGCCGTCACACCCGGCGTACGCGCCACCGCTGGGTGAGCGGCTACGCCGCACCGTCGCGGCCGGACAGCTCGGCTACCAGCGCAGCACCGGCCGAACCCGGCTGCTCGTGGTGGGTGGCCGGATCCCGGGCTCCACCGCCGAACTGTACGTGATCACCGACGAGGACGACCTGGCCACCGAGCTGGAGCAGTTGCGCGCCGCCCTCGTCGCGGGCTGGGTCCTGGTGGTGCTCCTCGCCGCCGCGGTCGGGCACACCCTCGCCCGGCGCACCCTGGAACCCATGGGCCGGGTCAACCGGGCCCGGGAACGGGAACGGCGGTTCACCGCCGACGTGGCGCACGAGCTGCGTACCCCGGTCACCGCCCTGGTCGCCGCGGCCTCGCTGCTGCGCGAGCACCTGGACCGGTTGCCCGCCGACGCGCGCCGGGCCGGCGAGCTGCTGCTCACCGACGTGGTCCGGTTGCGCCGGCTGGTGGAGGATCTGATGGAGATCTCGCGGCTCGACGCCGGTCAGGAGTCCGTGGCCGTCACGGACGTGGACGCGCCGGCCCTGCTGCACGCCATCGTCGCCGCTCGCGGCTGGCAGCAGCGGGTCGCGGTCGACGCCGAACCGGTACGGCTGCGCACCGATCCGCGGCGCCTGGAGCGGGTGCTGAGCAACCTGATCGCAAACGCCGTACAGCACGGCGCCGGTCAGGTCCGCACCGCCGTCGCCCGGTCCCCCGGGCGGGTGGCCTTCGAGGTCAGCGACCAGGGCCCCGGCATCCCCGCCGAGCACCTGCCGCGACTGTTCGACCGCTTCCACAAGGTCGACCCGGCCCGTGGTGGCAGCGGCCTCGGGCTGGCCATCGCTCAGGAGAACGCCCGGCTGCTCGGTGGCCGGCTGACGGTGCGCAGCGCACCGGACACCGGCACCCGGTTCCGGCTCCTGCTGCCCGACGAACCGGAGGCTGCCGGCGCGGGGCGGGCCGGATGAGCCGCCGGGCGACCGCCACCGTCACCGTGCTGCTGCTCCTGGCCACCGGATGTGCCCCGACACGCTCCGGATCGCTCGGCCCGGCACCGACCGCATCGACGCCCACCTCCGCCGGCCCCACCCGCAGCGGGCCGACCTCCCCCGCCGCACCCACCGGCACCGCCGCCCGCCCGCCCGCCCGCACCGCCACCGCGCCGCCACCGTCGACCACCGGCGCCACCGGCGGCAGCCGCCCCGCGACCCTCACCCTCCAGCTCTGGTACGTCCGCGACGGGCGGCTCGCCCCGACCCGGCGCAGTCGCCCGGCCACCGTGGCCACCTCCCGGCTGGCCCTGACCGAGTTGGCCGCCGGCCCGAGCCCGGCGGAGTCCGGCGCCGGCCTGGTCACCCTGGTGTCCGACGGCGCCGAAGTCAGCGGGATCGACTCCGGGACCGCCCGGGTCCGGCTGGCCGCGGCAGCCGACCCGGCCGTCGCCCGACTGCGCGAGGCCCAGGTGGTGTACACGCTCACCCAGTTTCCCACCGTCGCGCGGGTCGCCTTCGGTGCCGACCCGCCGGCCGACCGCGCCGACTACCTCGACCTGCTACCGCCGGTCGTGGTCACCGCCCCGGTGATCGGCGAACGGGTGACCAGCCCGGTGACCGTCGCCGGCACCGCCGACGTGTTCGAGGCGACCGTCATCGTCCGGCTGCTCGACGCCGCCGGTCGGCAACTCGCCACCGCCTTCACCACCGCCACCTGCGGCACCGGCTGCCGGGGCGGCTACCGGATCGCGATCGGCTACCGCCTGGACCGTGAGCAGCCCGGCACCGTCGAGGCGTACGAGGTCTCCGCCGCCGACGGGTCCCGCACGAACCTGGTCGCCGTGCCGGTCGTCCTGGCTCCGGCCAGGTGACCTGGTACGCGCCGGGCACCGGCTGCTCCCCCGGTGCTGGTGTCGGTCGAGCCGGTTCCGGTACCGCCGTCACCTGCGTCGACGGCGTCGTCTCGGGTTGGCGCGGCGAGCCACCCGGGGCCTGGGCAGGGCGAGCGTGCCGCCGTCGCCGACCGGCGCAGGACCGCCGGTCGGCTGCCCGCCAGCGGCAGCCGGCGCCGTAGCGGAGCTGGCCGGGCCGGTCAGCTCCCGGTCCGGCAGCCGTCGTTCGAGGTCGGTGATGATGGCCTGCACCCGGGCCAACTGCTCGCGGACCGAGGGCTCGTCCTCGGCGTGGTTACCCACCGGGCCGGTGCCGCGCCGCGCAGCGGCCCGCTCGTCCTGGTGCGCCTCCTGAAGGGCGGTCAGCACCAGACCCACCAGCAGGTTGGTGAGCAGATAACAGGCGGCCACCATGTAGGAGACGTAGTAGAGCACCGCCCACTCGGTGACCTCGCGACCGGCCTCAAGCGTGTCGGTGATGCCGTCCAGCGACAGCAGCAGGAAGAGCGTGAGCATGGCCTGCCCGACCGTGCCGTACTCCGCCGGATAGGACGTGCCGAACAGCATCCAGCCCAGCATCGCGTACCCGTACAGCAGCAGCGCGGTGACCAGCAGAAAGCTGCCGAGGCCGGGCAGACTGCGCCGGATACCGACCAGGATCACCCGCAGACTCGGGAAGAGCCGGAAGGCGCGCACGATCCGGGCCAGCCGAAGCAGTCGCAGCAGCGTCACGTTCTCCCGTACGCCGGGCAGCAGCGGGGCCGCGACGATCATCAGGTCGAAGACGTTCCACGGGTTCCGGAAGAAACCGGCCGGCGCCGGCGCGTGCGCCCCGAACCGGACCAGCAGTTCGAGCACGAACAGGGCCAGGCAGGCGTACTCGACCGCCCGCAACGTGCCGCCCACCGCCGCGACCACGCCCCCGTACGTCTCCAGGCCCAGCGCTGTCGCGTTGACGATGACCACGGCAAAGCTGGCCAGGTTGAACCAGTTGGCCTCGACGAGAGCCTGGCATCGTAGGGCGAACCGACGCAGCGGACTACGGACAGCGCTCGACATGGATCTCCTCGACCGGTTCACAACCGGACGGCAGCCTATGACATCCCGGGACAGGACGGACGCGCGGAGTAACCACATTGGACGGTTGCCTGGTCAGCCGCCGCTCGCGCCTAATCGGGTCGCCGTCCGGCAGGCGTGTCACCGATGATTGCGCTCGTGACCCTCGATGGCCCCCTGGGTGGCAACGCCGCCTCGATCCAGGCGACGGCCCGTGCCCTGGCGAAGGTCGAGTACGCCGAGGCGGTGGTGCTCGTCGAGGGCATCAGCGACCAGATCGCCCTGGAGACGGCCGCGCTGGGCCAGGGTCGGGATCTCGAAGCGGAGCGGGTGGTGGTCGTACCGATCGGTGGGGCGCACGCGATCGGCCGCTTCCTCGCCGGCCTGGGCCCGCTGGCCACCCGGGTACGCCTCGCCGGGCTCTGCGACCTGCGGGAGGAGGAGATTTTCCGGCGCGGGCTGGCGATGGCACAGCTCGGCTCACCGGGTACCCGCACCGAGATGGAGCGTCTCGGGTTCCACGTCTGCCTGGACGACCTGGAGCAGGAGTTGATCCGGGCGCTCGGCGTCGCAGACGTCGAGGCGCTCTTCGACGCGCAGGGCGAGCTGCGGTCGTTCCGCTCGTTCCAGACCCAGCCCGCCTGGCGCGGCCGGGAGCCCGAGGCGCAGCTGTGGCGGTTCCTGCGCAGCAGCTCGCGCCGCAATCAGCGTTACGTGCGTCTGCTCGTCGAGGCGGCGGTGGGCCGCGGCACCCTGCCACGACCGCTCGACGCGCTGCTCGACAGCGTTTGACCGGGCCGGATCAGGCCGGGCGGGGAGCGCCGGCAGCAGCCGGGGCCGCACGGCGCCGGTGGGCGGACGTGCGGCCCCGGTTGGGGGTGACTCAGACGCCCAGGGCGCGCAGCTGAGGCAGAGCCGCCTTGGCGACCGGGCGGCTGGTATTACGGGCGGCGCGATCCTCGGCCTGGGCGCGGTTGGGCTCGCGCAGGTCGCCCACGACGGACTCGGAGGTACCCAGGTCACCGTTGTAGGCGGTGCACTCCCACCACTTCTCGACCGGATAACCCGGGTCGCGGGCGCGCTTCTTCACGCAGTCGGTCGGGGTGAGCTTGGCGACGACCGCCTCGTAGCTGCGGATCTGGTCCTGGATGACGAGGTTGATGCCGTTGGTCAGGCCGGCCCTGGTGCGGGCGGCGATCACGATCGCGAACAGCGACGGCAGCACATGGCCGATGTTGTCCACCGCCGCCGGGGTGGTGAGCGTGTTGACGTACGCCGTCGCCAGGGTGGCGCAGCCGGTGGCGCTCTGCGCCCACAGCTGCCGCACGGTGGGGCTCATCGTGTCGATGTCGCTGAGTTCGATTGTGTGCTGGCGGGCGCAGGCCTGCACATCGGCCGCCGCGATCAGGTCGGTGTGGGCGATGATGTTCCGTTCCGACTGCTCCACAGCGGCGATGATCTGGTCGACGGCCGCCTGGAGCGACGGCGCGTCGGAGCTGCCGCCGGCCAGCAGGTGCCCGGCGGCGGCCACCACGAGGCTGGTCCAGTCGAAGAACATCACCTGCACGTCACCGGTACGGGGTGCCGCCTGGGCCGGTGCGGCGGTCGGTGCCACCGCGACGGCCACCGCCAGGCCGGCGGCGATCAGGCAGTTGCGTAGTCCTCTTCGCACGGAGGTCTCCTACCGATCTCGAGGGTTGCCTTGCTGGCCAGCCAGGCGGAACTCCTGGCGGCCGCCATGCACGGGAGTCTCTCGACACCGGTGTGTACGCGTCTTCGTCAACCGTGCGCAATCGCTCGGTGACGTTTGTCAGTCCGCGTAGTGGTCCACGGCGAGCGTTCGGGCTACCGTCGCACTCAGCAGCCGGACGCCGGCGGTCGAGCCGGGGTCGATGCCGGTGACCTCCCGCACGCGGCGCAGCCGGTAATCAAGCGTGCGCGGGTGGATGTGCAGGGCGGTGGCGGTGCTCGTGCGGTTCATGTCGTGGGCGTAGTAGGCGCGCAGCGTCGCCACCAGGTCCGGGCCGGTGGCGAGTGCCCTGGCGTAACTACGCAGCCACCCGTCGACCGCCGGGGCGCGCGCCACCGCCATCTCCACGAACAGGTCGCTGATGCCGGGCAACCGGTCCGGGCGCTCCTGCGGCGGGGCCACCCGGCTCGCCTCCCGGGCCCAGGCGAGCGCCTCGGCCAACCCACCCACCTCGCCCTGCGCGGCACCGATGCCGCACGGTTGGCCGATCAGCGCTGTCGCGGTCCGTACCCGTTGCAGGATCTTCGCCTGTGCGTCGAAGGCCGGGCTGAGCACGGCGACCTCGTCATCGGCGAGCCAGGTCATCGGGAGCCGGTCGACGGCGAAGGCGGCGACCACCTCGGCCTGCGTCTCCGCGGGCACCGGCCGCGTCGTCTTCACGACGGTGACGTGGTACCGCCCGGCGAGGCGCAGACCGGCGACGAACGGCTCCGCCGGCTCGTCGGCCAGCAGCGCCCGGGCCAGGAGCTCCAGCCGTGTCGACAGCATCCGTGCGGTGCCCACGCCGCTGGTGTAACCGCGCAGGTAGGCGCTGCGTGCGGGGACACCCTGGGTGCCGAGCCAGCCGACGATGCCCAGCAAGTCGGTGACGTCCTCGGGGCGGGCCAGGTCGTGCACCTCGCGCACCATCAGCGAGGTGTGCAGGCCGAGCACCTGTTGCTGCGACGGCACGGACAGCCCGATCTCGGCCCGCTGCCGACCGATCGCGCCGATGCCGGCCAGGTCGGCTTCGGTCAGCGGCAGCCTGGCCGCGGCGAGGTCGAGCGAGCGGCGCCGGATGAGGACCGCGAAGTCGTACATCCCGATGCGCTCGTCGGTGCCCGGCGGGATGGCCTGGTACTCGCCGACCTCGCTGGTGTACGTCTCGACCGCCTGCCGGGCGTTGACCTCCACCCGCTCGCGCAAGGCGTTGAACAGTGCACTCATCCGGCTCCTCCCCGCCGACCACGCCCTTCACGGCATTGACGGTTACGGATGGGCTCCTGAACACCGACCGTAACAGATGCGTTCCGGAGAACGCATCTGTCACGGCGGCGGTCGGACCGGCCGGATTCGAGCCGGGGATCGCCTGTCGCGTCCCTCAGCCCTTGACACAGACCACCTGCTTGAGGTGGGCCACCACCTCGACCAGGTCTTCCTGCTGGGCCATCACCTCGGTGATGTCCTTGTACGCGCCGGGGATCTCGTCGACCACCCCGGCGTCCTTACGGCACTCCACCCCGGACGTCTGCGCCACCAGGTCGGCGGTGTCGAACGTCCGCTTGGCCTGGGCCCGGGACATCCGACGTCCCGCCCCGTGCGACGCCGAGCAGTAGCCCCACTCGTTGCCCTTGCCGCGCACGATGTACGAACCGGTCCCCATCGACCCGGGAATGATGCCCAGGTCACCGCAGCCCGCCCGGATCGCTCCCTTACGAGTCACCAACACGTCCACCCCCTCGTAGTGCTCCTCGGACACGTAGTTGTGGTGGCAGCTGATCGGCTCGTCGTAGCCGACCTGCGGGAATCGGTTCCGCACCACGTTCATCAACACCGCGAGCATGACCGCGCGGTTGCGCCGCGCGTACTCCTGCGCCCACCAGAGGTCCCGGCGGTAGGCGGCCATCTCCGGCGTGCCGGAGAGGAAGACCGCCAGGTCCCGGTCGGGCAGGTCGGCGTTGTGCGGCAGCCGGCGGGCCACCGCGATGTGCCGCTCGGCCAGTTCCTTGCCGATGTTGCGCGAACCGGAGTGCAGCATCAGCCAGACCCGGCCGGCGTCGGTGCCGCCCTGCTCCAGGCAGACCTCGATGAAGTGGTTGCCGCCACCGAGGGTGCCCAGCTGCCGCCGGGCCCGGGTCTCCAACTGCGCCACCCGCCGGTCCAGGTCGCCGAAGCGCCGCCAGAAGTCGTCCCAGCCGCGCTGCTCCAGACCCCGCACCCGGCGCGGGTCGACCGGCTCGGCGCGCTGGGCGAAGCCGACCGGGATCGCGTCCTCGATGGCCCGACGCAGTCCGGCCAGGTCGTCGGGGAGGTCGGCGGCGGCCAGCGAGGTGCGTACCGCCGACATGCCGCAACCGATGTCCACCCCGACCGCCGCTGGCGAGACCGCCTGCCGCATCGCGATCACGGAGCCGACCGTGGCACCCTTGCCGAAGTGCACGTCCGGCATCACCGCGACACCCTGCACCCAGGGCAGCGCACCGATGTTGCGCAGCTGCCTGGCGGCCTGCGCCTCGATGCCGTACGGGTCGGTCCACACCCGTACCGGCGCCCGGGTACCCGCGAGCATGCTGAATCCCATGGTCGTCTTCTCCTGACCTGCGAACGAGCCCCGCCGATCTTGCACTTCCGGTCGCCGGAACGCGCCTTTTCGCCCTTTTGCGGGGACGAAAAGTGCATGATCGACGGCCGCGGGTGGGCGCGGGGTGAGGGTGAGGGTGAGGGGGGTGGGGGTGGGGGTGAGGGGGCCGGGGCGCTGGTTAGGGGCGCGGGGCCGGGTCCTGGAGAGGCCTGGTCAGGGCCGGAAGTCTGCGGGAGATGCCGGCGGGCACGGCGGTGCGACCCGGCAACGGCCAACTGGCCTGGCGATATTGCGGTTCTGACACGGCGTACTCCTTCCGGCTCCAGTCGGGTTCGACCTGATGCGGAGAAGAGTATTGACGACCGGAGGCGGTCGCAATTGATATTGCGCGGTCAGGCGCGGGCCGGGTCGCCCTGCTCGCGGGCCACCCGGTCCAGGTGCGCAGCGAGTTCGTCGGTGAGCAGCAGGTCGGTGCGGATGTCGTCGTGCGGGTAGGCGGCCCGGCCGACCATGTGCGCGGCCACCGGTGCGGTGGCGAGCTGGAAGATGCCGACCAGCACCAGCGTGGTGATGTCCACCCCGGTACGCAGCCGCAGCCCGGCACCGACCAGCACCAGCAGCAGGCCGAGGACCTGCGGCTTGGCGGCGGCGTGCATCCGGGTGAGCAGATCCGGGAAGCGCACCAGGGCGACCCCGGCCGCGAGGCTGAGCAGCGCGCCGCTGATCAGGCAGACGGCGGCGACGATGTCGAGGACGGCGTCGAGACTCATTTGCTGTTTCTCCGAGCGGCGAAACGGGCGACGCTTACCGACCCGACGAAGCCGAGCACGGCCAGGACCACAAGCACGGGTAGCGCGGTGGCGTCCCGGCTGTAGGCGGCCTCGGTGGCGATGGCGGCGACGATGACGGCCAGCAGCACGTCGGTGGCGACGGCCCGGTCGAGGATCGACGGACCGCGGATGATCCGGGTCAGCGTGAGCCCGCCGGCCGCGGCGAGCAGCACGGTGACGATCACGGCGACGACGGTCATGTGGTGGCTCCTTCCAGGTCGGCGTCTTCACGGACGCGGCGTTGCTCGTCCGGCGAGCCGATGGCGGCGATGATCCGCGCCTCCAGCTCCAGCACGCCACTGCGGAACTGTTCGACCTCGTCCAGGCTCTTCAGGTTGATGACGTGCACGAACAGGGTGCCGGTGGTCCGATCCGCCTCGAGGATCAGGCTCCCCGGCACCAGGGACAACGCCTCGGCGGTGAGGGTGAGGTTGAGGTCGGTGTTCACCCGCAGCTGCACCGCGATGATGGCGCTGTGCGGAATGTGCCCGGGTCGCAGCGCCAGCCAGGCGATCTGGACCGAGGCGACCACCAGGTCCCGCAGGAACCGCCCCCAGAAGCGCAGCGTGGGCACCGGATGAATCCGGCCGGCGAAGGTCACCGGCGGCAGCGGGAAGACCGCCAGCAACACCGCCGCCGCCACCAGTCCACCGATCACGTTCGCCCAGGAGAAGGTCCCCCACAGCAGCACCCAGACGGCGACGAGGGCAATCACCGCGACAATCTGGTTGCGGCGCCGGGCGGCCCGACTCAGGGGCGGGTCCGGCGCGTCGGTCGGGTCGGCCGGGGTCATCGGGTCGGGATTCACGGCGTACCTCCCGGGAAGACGGCCTCGACGTACGGAGTGCGCCGCAGCAGGTCGTCGGCGGCGTCGGTGCTCAGGTCGAACAGCGGCCCGGCGACCAGGGTCAGCACCAGGCCGAACGCCACAAGCGCGACGGTCGGCGCGATCATCAGCCCGGGCATCACGGCACCGGTCTGCGCCACGGCGACGCCCTGGCCCGGCTGCATCGCACCGTCGGCACGGGCCGCCCGGTCCGCGTCGTCCTCCCGCGGCATCTCCGGATGCGGTGCCCGCCAGAAGGCGAGGTTCCACACCCGGGCGATCGCGTACAGGGTGAGCAGGCTGGTGATCAGACCACCGGCGACCAGGATCCAGGCCAGCACGCCGCCGTCGTCGATGCCCGCCTGCACCAGGCCGAGCTTGCCGAGGAACCCGGAGAAGGGTGGGATGCCGGCGAGGTTGAGCGCCGGTACGAAGAACAACACGGCCAGCAGTGGTGACAACCGGGCCAGACCGCCGAGGCGATCCAACGCGGTACTGCCGCCACGTCTTTCGACCAGACCGGCGGCGAGGAACAGGGTGGTCTGGATGGTGATGTGGTGCACCACGTAGAAGATCGCTGCGGAGAGGCCGAGCGACGAGGTGAGCCCGACGCCGAAGAGCATGTAGCCGATGTGACTGATGAGCGTGAAGGAGAGCAACCGCTTGATGTCCGACTGCGCGACCGCGCCGAGGATGCCGACCACCATCGTCAGCACCGCGGTCACCAGCAGCAGGGTGGCCGTCCGGCCGCCGGGGAAGAGCAGCGTCTCGGTACGGATGATCGCGTACACGCCGACCTTGGTCAGCAGGCCGGCGAAGACGGCGGTGACCGGGGCGGGCGCGGTCGGATAACTGTCGGGTAGCCAGGCCGACAGCGGGAAGACCGCCGCCTTGATGCCGAAGGCGAGCAGCAGCATGCCCTGAAGCACCAACCGCATGTCGTCCGGCAGGGCGTCCAACCGCTCCACGAGCTGGGCGAGGTTCAGGGTGCCGGTCGAGGCGTACACCAGTCCGATGGCGACCAGGAAGATCACCGACGAGAGCAGGCTGACCACCACGTAGGTGGTGCCGGCCCGGATCCGGGTCTCGGTGCTGCCCAGGGTCAGCAGCACGTAGCTGGCGACCAGCAGGATCTCGAAGCCGACGTAGAGGTTGAACAGGTCGCCGGAGAGGAAGGCGTTGCACACGCCCGCGGTGAGCACCAGGTAGGTGGGGTGGTACACCGACAGCGGCGTCTCCTCGTTGCCGTCGGCCATGCCCTGCCCGATGGAGTAGACCAGCACGCAGAGGGTGACCGTGGCGGAGACGACAAGCATCAACGCGGCGAGTTGGTCGGCCACCAGCACGATGCCCAGCGGCGCGCCCCAGCCACCGACCTCCACCACCAGCGGCCCGTCCAGGCTGGAGCGGACCAGCAGCGCCGCGGCCACCGCGACGGTGGCGGTGAGCACGGTGAGGCTGACCCAGCGCTGGGCGCGGGGCCGACCGAGCAGCAGCAGCGTCAGCGCCGCGCCGAGCAGCGGCATCACCACCGGCAGCGGAACGAGGTACGTCACTCGGGCCTCCCCGCGTTCGTCGAGGCGGGAACCGGCCGTTCGCCCTCGGTCGTCACGTCGTCGCCGTCGGCTTCGCCGTCCCCGTCGTCTTCCGTGCCGGGACCCTCATCGCGTTCCGCGAGGTCCATGATCCGGCGGTCCTCGACGTCGTCCTGCACCTCGTCGTGCCCGTTGAGGTGCCAACTGCGGTAGGCCAGGGCGAGCAGGAACGCGGTCATCCCGAGGGTGATCACGATGGCGGTGAGGATCATCGCCTGCGGCAGCGGGTCGCTCATCTCCTCCTGCGCGGTGGTGCCGACGATCGGCGGACCGCCGGCCCGACCACCGGTCAGCAGCAGCAGGTTGGCGCCGTTGCCGAGCAGGATGACGCCCATCAGCACCCGGGTGAGGCTGCGTTCGAGCAGCAACGTCACGCCGGCGGCGACAAGCACGCCGACCACGATGACGTAGGTGAGGTTGGGTGTCACACCAGCTCCTTTTCCCGGACCTCGACGTCCTCGGTCTCCTCCTGCTGGCGGTCCATCTCCGCGCCGAGGCTGCGCAGGATGTCAAGCACCAGGCCGACGACGATCAGGTAGACGCCGACGTCGAAGAAGACTGAGGTGACGAAGTGGATGTGCCCCAGTACCGGCAGGTGGAAGTCGAGCATGGCGGTCTGGAGGAACTCCCCGCCGAGCAGCATCGCGGCCACGCCGGTGCCGACGGCCACGAACAGCCCGGCACCGAGCACCACGCCGGCGTCCACCGGCGCGGCGCCGTTGAGTTCCGTCCGCCCGCCGGCCAGGTAGCGCACGGCCAGCGCCAGGCCGGCGACCAGGCCGGCGGCGAAACCACCGCCGGGCGCGTTGTGGCCGCTGAACAGCAGGTAGATGGAGAACAGCATGATCGCGTGGAACAGCAGCCGGGTGACCACCTGGAGGATGACCGACTGGGCGCGGGCGGTGGCACCGGTGGTCAACCAACGCGGCCGGGACTCCGCCCGGACCCCGCCGGGAATGTCGCCGCGCCGGTCGAGGTCGCGGGCATGGCGGAAGATCAGGCTGGCCACGCCGGTGGCGGCCACCACCAGTACCGCGATCTCGCCCATGGTGTCCCAGGCCCGGATGTCGACAAGGGTCACGTTCACGACGTTCTTGCCGCCGCCGTACGAGACGGCCTCGTCCGGGAAGTCCACGGAGATCGGAATGGCCTGACGGGCCCCGGCGGCGACGTAGGCCATGCCGGCGGTGACCGCGCCGACCGCGACGCCGATGGCGACCCGCCCTCGGCGGCTGGACCGGATCGGTCGTTCCGAGAATTTCTCTGGCAGCCGGCGCAGCACCAGCACGAACATCACGATCGTGACGGTTTCCACAAGGAACTGGGTCAGGGCCAGGTCCGGGGCGCCGTGCAGGACGAACAACAGTGCGATGCCGTAGCCGGCGACGCCGACCAGGATCATCGCGGTGAGCCGGCGCAGAGCGCGGGCCGCCATCACGGCGGCGACGACCACCACGGCTCCGGCCACCACCTGCAGGGGGGTGTCCCACAGGTGAAAGCGCTGCGGCCACGGGCTGCCGGCCAGCAGCGCGCCACCCGGCAAGACGACCAACACCACCAGGATGACGCCCAGGTAGAACGGCAACGAACCACGCTGGGTGGCACCGGTCAGCTCCACCGCAAGCCGGTCCACCCCGGCGATGGCCTTGCCGTAGGCGGCAGCGCCGTCGAAGGGCAGTCGCAGGGTGGCCCGTACGCGTTCGCGACGCATCAGCAGGAAGAGCCCGACACCACCGGCCACGGCCAGCACCGACAGTCCCAGCGCCGGCGTGAGCCCGTGCCACAACGCCAGGTGATAGCCCGGGTCACTGCCGGTCGGGTAGAGATCGGCGTACGGGGCGAGCAGGCGGTCCACCGCCGGGGCGAGCAGACCCGCCGCGGCACCGGCGACGGCGAGCACCGCCGCGGGCGCGAGGAAGGGCCAGCTGATCGGCTTGACCACGGTGCTCGGGGTGTCGGCCTTGTCGGCGAAGGCACCCCAGAGGAAGCGCAGCGTGTACGCGACGGTAAGCACCGAACCGAAGATCACGCCGGCCAGCACGGCCAGGTCGGCGGCGGTGCCGTGCAGCAGCGCCTCGACCGCCGCCTCCTTCGCCACGAACCCGGCCATCGGCGGCAGACCGGCCATCGAGGCCGCCGCGAGACCGGCCACCACCGCCAGGGCCGGCGCCTTGCGGCCCACCCCGCTGAGTTCACGCAGGTCCCGGCTGCCGGTGGCGTGGTCGATGACGCCGACGGTGAGGAAGAGGGTCGCCTTGAACAGGGCGTGCGCCAGCACCATCGCGGCGCCGGCCAGCGCGGTGTCCCGGGTGCCGGCACCGAGGATCACCATCAGCAGACCGAGTTGGCTGACCGTGCCGTACGCCAGCAGCAACTTCAGGTCCACCTGGCGCAGCGCGGTCCAGCCGCCGAGGAACATGGTGATCAGGCCGGTGACCAGCAGCACCGGCCGCCACGGGGTGAGGCCGGCGAAGGCGGGCCCCATCAGGGCGACCAGGAAGACGCCAGCCTTCACCATCGCCGCGGCGTGCAGGTAGGCGCTTACCGGGGTGGGTGCCGCCATCGCGCCCGGCAGCCAGAAGCTGAACGGGAAGATCGCCGACTTGCTCAGCGCACCGAGCAGGATCAGCAGTACGGCCACCGCCAGGTAACCGCCGCCGGGCAGGTTCTCGGCCACCTCCGACCAGCGGTAGGTGCCGGCGTGCTGGCCGAGCATGATGAACCCGGCGAGCATCGCCAGGCCGCCCAGCGTGGTGACCAGCAGCGCCTGCATGGCCGCCCGCCGGCTGGCCCGCTTGGCCGGGTCGTAGCCGATGAGCAGGTAGGAGAAGACCGTGGTCAGCTCCCAGAACACGTACAGCAGGAGCAGGTCGTCGGAGACGACCAGGCCGAGCATCGCACCGGCGAAGGCGACGAAGACGGCGGCGAAGCGGCCGAGCCCGGGGTCGTCGGAGCGGAAGTAGCGGGCGCTGTACGCCAGCACCAGCGCGCCGACCCCGCCGACCAGGACGACCAGCAGCCAGGACAGGGTGCCCATCCGCAGGGCGAGTTCCAGGCCGAGCTGCGGCACCCACGGCACCGTCTCGACCACCGGTTCGCCGGAGCGCACCCCGCCGGTCTGGGTCAACGCCCAGACCAGGGTCGCGCCGGGGGCCAACGCCACCAGATAGAGAGCCTGCCTGCCCCAGAGCCGCACCAGCGCCGGGGCGATCACGGCTGTCAGCGCATGGACCGCCACCAGTGCCAGCACACACCCTCCCCAGAGATCATCAGTCGGTGTAACGACCCTATCTGGTGCCGACCGTTATCCGCATCCGTCGTGATCCTGATCAAACGCGGACGCACCGAGTGACGCGGGCCTGGTGGGGTGGGGTTAGTGTACTCAATCCTTCCCGGTTCGGCGGCTCCGTCCGTCATCGCGGTCGATGCGAAGCTCCCGCTCAAGTTCGACGATGAGGGTGCGTAGATCGTCGAGCCGCTGACTTATCGCGATCCGGTCCACCTCGTCCGGTATGCCGTCACCGTCCTCGTCGTACCCCGGTGCCAGCCCCTCGGTCATCTCCAGCCGGCGGGCCTCCTCCATCGAGTTGACGATGACCGCGATCAGGATGTTCAGCAGCACGTTGACGGTGAGGATCACGAAGCTGACGTAGTAGAGCAGGGTCCACGGGGCGAAATCGATGGCGTCGGCGATGTGGTCGGGCAGCGTCTCCAGGGAGAGCAACACGAAGAGCGTCAGCAGGGACCGGCCGATGTCACCGTAGTCCTCGGGGTACGCCTCGCCGAAGATCAGCCAGCCGGCCATGCCGTAGACGTAGAGCGTCACCACGCCCAGGGCGAAGAAGCCGCCGACGCCGGGCAGGCTGCGCCACAGTGCGGTGACGATCGTCCGCAGGCCGGGCGAGAACCGCACCAGCCGCAACATCCGCAGCACCCGGACGACCCGCAGCAGCGCCGAGTCGCCGTGCAGGGCCGGTACGAAGATCGCCGCGATCACCAGGAAGTCGAAGACGTTCCAGCCGTGCCGGAAGAAGTCCTGCGGCCGGCGACCGTACGCGATTATCCGGATGGCGATCTCGAGGACGAACACGGCCCGGAAGAACCACTCGACGGCGTGCAGCGCGGAACCGGCCGAGCCCAGGTTGGGATAGGTCTCCAGGCCGAGCACGACCCCGTTGGCGATGATCACCGCGATGATCACCAGCTCGAACGGACGGGACGCGGAGATCCGGGCGCAGAACGCGACCAACCGGGCGCCACCCGTGGGGCGGGCCCGATCATCCCGCTGGGCCGGTATGCGGGTCCAGCTCACCGCCCGGCCGGCCCCGGTGGGGTGACCGGGGCCGGCGAGGGCGCCCACCGTGCGTCGTCAGGACGCTGACGTACGGCAATCATGGACGACAGCCTACGGGGAAAGGATCTAGGACATCACCCACCCAGCCGACGGACCATGTTCATGACGGTCTCGATCTGGGCACCGCCCTTGATCGGATAGTTGGTGGCGCCGAGGTAACCCCACCAGTCCCAGCAGCCGTTCGGATTGCTCGCCACGGGGATGGCCTGCGGATACAGCACGATCATCTGGTTGGTGTCGGCGTACTGGTTGAGATTGGCGCGGTCCACGAAGGAGGTGCCGACCCGACTGTGACCCTGAAGACACCCGTGCAGCGCCACCAGCAGACGACAGCTCGCCCCCGCCGCACAGGACGCCGGAACGTAGGCGAAACCGTTGGCGTCCATGCTCAACCCGTTGGCCCAGCCGTTGACCGCGAACGTGTTCTGGCTGAACCGCACAAGCGTGCCGCCGAGCGGCCCGGTGTTCGGCGGCTGCACCGAGCCGAGCAGCTTGCGCAGGAAGGTGCCCTGCGGGTCGGTGCCGCAGTCGTTGAGGTAGGGCGCCGCCGTGGCCGAGCAGCCGGCCGTCCCGTACGGCGTGACCCAACCGTGCCCGGCCGAGGAGCCGCTGTCGTACTGCACGCTGGCGCCGAAGTGTTGCTGGTAGCGGACCAGGTCGTCGCTTACGGACCGCTTCACGTCTGGTCGGCTCCACCGTGGAACACATAGACCGGCTCGCCGGAGAGCCCGCTGACCGGGTCGATCCAGCCGCTCGCGGCCCAACTGCGGGTGTAGGTCTGCAACGCGCTGAGGTGGGTGGGGTAGACGTTGTCGCCGCAGCCGTAGAGCGCCTGGGCGACGTTGTTCTGCGCGCAGTAGTAGGGGCCGGCGGCGAAGAGTGCCGCTCCCCTGATCCGCTGCGAGTAGGCCACCTGGAGTTGGGTGGCCAGGTAGGCGCCGGAGGAGACACCGGCGACGTACACGCCGGATACCCGGTACGTCGACAGGGTCCCCGAGACGGGGGTCTTGGTGTGCGGGATGGTGGCGGCGGAGGCGGGTGCGGCGGGCGTCAGCAGCAGCACCGCGACGGCGCCGGTGAGCATCCGCAGCAGAGTTTTCGTCAAGACGCTCTCCCTGGTGGTGGTGAGCGCCGGCGGTGGTGTCGGCGTACGGCGACGCTAGCGTGAGCTGGGTCACCGACGACATGAGCGCGGCACACATCTCGACGGGTCGCGCTGTGGTGCCGGCCACCGCAGCCGCGTACCCCTCGACGCGGCTCAACCCGCCGAGGAACGGGCGACCGGCAGGTCGAAGTAGGTGTCCGGCCAGGGTTCGTCGCGGTAGCGGAAGTGCCACCACTCGCGGTCGTAGCCGACGAACCCGCCGTCGGTCATCAGCCGCCTGAGCAGTTCCCGGTTCCGCCTGGCCGGGGCGTCGACCTGGGACGAGTCGACGTGCGCGAGCGGATCGAAGCAGTCGAAGCCGGTGCCCATGTCGACGCTGTTGTCGGCAAAGCGTCGCTCGCGCGCGGCGGTGCAGGCGACCAGCGGCTGACCCGGGACGTAATCGGGCTGTTCGGGTACCGGCACGTCGATCAGGGTCAGGTCGACAGTGCTGCCCCGGCTGTGCGCGCTGGGCGCGCCCAGGTAACCCTGGTCGAACAGGTCGGACTTGGCCACCCGGGGATAGAACTCGGCCTTCATCTGCTGCGCGTCGGGTTGGCGCGCCCAGGTCGAGAAGTCCGCCACCGAGCGCCGGGGCCGGTAGCAGTCGTAGACCTTCAGGCTGTGCCCGGTGGCCAACGCCGCGTCCTGCACCCGGCGCAGCGCCGCCGCTGCCGCGGCGGTGAGCAGGCAGAGCGGTTCCGGATAGCCGTCGACGGGCCGGCCGACGAAGTTGTGCGCGGTGGCGTACCGGATGTCGGTGTGGATCCGTGAATCCACCTCGGAGAGCAGCACGAGGCCCGGCCGCCCCGACGGCGACGGCTGCGGCGCAGGCTGCGGTGGCCGTACGCACCCACCCACCACACCCACTGCGGCCAGGACTCCCAGCAGCGGCACGGTCAGCCGGACGCGACCCGTCGGCGGGGCGCTCATTCGCGGTGGGTGGGAGTCCGAGTGGGTGCGGCGGCGGGCAGCAGGGGCGCCGTGATGAACGCCGCGGTCACCGCGGCGGCGAGGCGGTTGACTCTCACATCCAGCGACACTATCGGGTGATTTCCGGCCAGTCTGGCGAATCGACCAACACGCGGGTTCCCGGTCTGCCGAGGCGATCAACGCCGTCGGGCGGCGAGCACGGCCAGCCCGATCGCGGCCAGACCGACCGCCAACGCCACAAGCGTGCCGGCGCCCGGCCCGTCGTCGAGCGCGGCCGAGGTGGTGGCGTCCGCCGACGGCGCGTCGCCCGGCTGCGGCGCGGCCGATGGGGCCGCCTCCGGCGCGTCCAGCTCCCCCGGTTCCACCAACCGGCCGACCGTGGCACCCGGCGGCAGCGCGAATCCCCAGTCGAGCAACGCGGCGCCCTGTTCCCAGCCGCGCTGCGGCCGGGGCTCGGCGCCGAGCAGCGTCACCACCAGCCGGCGGCCGTCGCGCTCGGCGGCACCGACGTAGGTGTGTCGGGCATAGTCGGTGAAGCCGGTCTTCTCGCCCAACGCACCGGGGTATTGGTAGATCAGCTGGTTCTCGTTCTGGATCTCGAAGCCCTTGGCGCGCAGCGCCTTCTGCGCCGGGATCCGGGTCCGCTCGGTGAGTGCGTACCGGCGGAAGGCCGAATCGGCGAAGCAGGCCCGGGCGATCAGCGCCAGGTCGTACGCGCTGGTGAACTGACCCGGCGCGTCCAGCCCGGACGGGGTGACCGCGCGGGTCTGCAACGCGCCGAGCCGGCGGGCCTGCTCGTTCATCGCCCGCACCCCGCCGGCCGCACCGTCCGGTCCCCCGCCAAGCCGGGCCAGCGCGTTCGCCGCCTCGTTGCCGGACTGCAACAGCAGTCCCAGCCACAGGGTCCGCACCCGGTACTGGCCGCCGACGAGCAGCCCCACGGCCGAGCTGCCCGGCGCGATGTCCAGGTCCTCCCGGGTAATCGTGACGAATTCGTCCGGGTCGAGGCGGGGCAGCATCGTCGCGGCCAGCAGCAGCTTCTGCACGCTGGCCGGGGTGGCGTACTCGTGCGGGCCGCAGCCGCCCAGCACCTCGCCGCTGTCCAGATCGGCCACCAGCCACGAGGTGGCGGTCACCTGCGGCGGTGCCGGCACGTTCGGCGGCACGATCAGCCCGGGAGTGGCGAGCGCGTCCCCGCCGACGACCAGATGCTCCGGCGTGGACGGCGGTGGCGTGGGTCGGGGCGACCGCTTCACCTTCGGCGCCACCGCCTTCGGGCAGGGCAGCGCCGTAGCGCCGCCGGTCGGCGCAGGCACGGCCGGCGGCGCGGTGACCGGTGTCGCGGGCGCAGCTCCGGCGGCGACCGACACCTCGCCGGAAACACGCTCGGTGGCCGGCAGGACACTCCCGGTCGCGGGAATCGTCGCGAGCGCGAGGACGACGGGAGCGGTCACCAGAGCCCGGACTGTCATGAAGACGCAGCCTAACCGCAAGATCTCCGACCGCGCGTACCGACGCCGGTCCATCGAGGAGGAAGCGAACGGCGATCTTTCCGCGTCGGCGTTGAACCGACAGCCCGGGCCGCCGCGTATCCACGACCGAACCATCGCAACCTTCCGGACCAGCAACGGGAGCGCTCCCGCCGCCGGTCCGACAGCATCCGCGGAGGGGACGTACGGCGGGCCGGCCGCCGCCGTCGGTCACCCTCCCGGCATCCACGGCGCATCAGCCGGCGGGGTCCGACCCCGTCGGGCGGTCAATCATGAGGAGAGAAAGCATGGTCAGGCGTACGCGAAAGCTCCAGAAGCACGCCGCGCTGAAGCTCGGCGGGGTCGGCGTCCTCGCGGTGGCGCTGCTGGGGGCCGGTCTGACGCTGGCCTCGGCCGACGACAGCGCCGGCTCCGGGGCGCAGACGGCGAACTGCCCGACGGTGCGGGACAAGCTGGCCAACGTACCGGCCGCCGCACAGGCCGGAGTCGAGCAGGAACTGGCAAACCTCGACAAGCAGATCGAGGAAGCCAACGCCCGCCTCGCCCAACAGGCCGCCAACCCCCAGGGCGGCGCCAACTTCATCCAGAACGCCATCCTCGGCCCACTGGCCAGCAAGCGCACCGCCGCCCTCGACCGGATCGGCATCAACATCAACCGCGCCGGTGGGCAGCGGCCCGACCTGAGCAGCCTGGCGAACTGCGGCCTGAACGCCGCCGGCACCCCCAGCGCGGTCAACGGCAACGCGGGCGCCGGCAACAACGGCAACGCCGGTAACGGCAACGCGGGCAACAGTGGCGGTTCGAGCGCCGCCGGAGCGCAGACGGTCAACTGCCCGACGGTGCGGGACAAGCTGGCCAACGTACCGGCCGCCGCACAGGCCGGAGTCGAGCAGGAACTGGCAAACCTCGACAAGCAGATCGAGGAAGCCAACGCCCGCCTCGCCCAACAGGCCGCCAACCCCCAGGGCGGCGCCAACTTCATCCAGAACGCCATCCTCGGCCCACTGGCCAGCAAGCGCACCGCCGCCCTCGACCGGATCGGCATCAACATCAACCGGGTCGGCGGGCAGCGGCCCAACCTCGCCGCCCTGGCCACCTGCGGGCTGAACGGTGCCGGCACCCCCAGCGCGGTCAACGGCAACGCGGGCGCCGGCAACAACGGCAACGCCGGTAACGGCAACGCGGGCAACAACGGCAACGCCGGTAACGGCAACGCGGGGAACAACGGCAACGCCGGTGTCGCCCAGACCGTGAGCTGCCCGAGCGTGGCCGACCGGCTGCCGGCCGTGCCCGCCCAGGCCGCCGCCGAGGTGCAGCGGGAACTGGCCAACCTGGACGCGCAGATCGCCGACGCCAACGCCCGCCTCGCCCAGCAGGCCGCCAACCCCCAGGGCGGCGCCAACTTCGTCCAGAACGCCATCGTCGGTCCCCTGGTGGACCGGCGGGTCGCCGCCATCAACCGGATCGCCACCGCGATCGGCCGGGTCAACGGCAACCGTCCCGCCGACCTGGTGAACCTGGCGTCGCCCTGCACGGTGCGCTGATCCCGCGAGACATCGACGGTGGGCGGTGGCCTCGGGCCACCGCCCACCGCGCTGCGCACCAGATCACAACTGGTTGACCGGACGGTCACCCTGCGGTTAGAAACGCCGCAATGCGGTCACGGCGCGGCGCGGCCCAGGTAGTCGTGCAGAGCCGCCGACGCGGCCAGCCGTCGCAGGCTGCGCCGGTGCAGGTCCTGCTCCCGGCGGGCCAACTCGGCGCGGACCCGTTGCGGGCTGCCGGTGGTCCGCAGTTCGTCGAGCACGGCGGTGATGATCTCGAACGGATAGGCGCCTCGGCGCAGCAGCGCCACCACCTGGGCGGCGCGCACCTCGCTCTCGTCGTACACCCGGTATTCGGTGCCCCGCTCGCGGACCGGTCGGAGCAGCCCGCGAGCCTCCCAGAGACGCAGCTGTGAGGTGCGAACCCCGACCAGATCGGCCACCGCGCCAATGCGGACCGCGCGGCGCGGCGCGGCGACCGGCGGGCTGGTCACCACCGTCTCGAACGCGCCGAGCACCCGACGGATCTCGGCGCGCTCGCGGTCCAGTTCGGCGTGGCCGGCGTCGAGGGCCGCCAGCGCCGCCGGCAGGTCACCGCGGTGCACCGCCGCCATCACCTCCCGGGTACGCGCCCAGCCGTGCCCCTCGGCCATCGTCCGCACCACGGCGAGCGCCAGGGCATGCGCATCGGTGAAGATCCGGTAGCCGCTCGGGGTGCGCTCGACCGGCGGCAGCACACCGAGATCGACGTAGTTGCGGACCTGCTGCACGGAGATGCCGACCGTCGCGGCGAGGTCGACCGCGCGCAGTCGGCGGTTGCTCGTCGGACCCGCCACCCGATCACCCTACCGCTTACGCGTCGTTTGAGACTTTCGGTCAGATAGCTCATCAGCCCACGCGATAAATGCGGCAAAAGTCTCTACAGGCGCGTGAATGAGACACTTGAAGTGGTCAGGCCAATCCCCCACCCGGTGTCCCGGGTGGCGGTCCGTCCACGATCTCGCGAAGGGTTCGCATGCAGCAGCCAGCACAGTCCGCCGCCGACAGCCACGATCTGATCGAGGTACGCGGGGCGCGGGAGAACAACCTCGCCGACGTCTCGGTCGACATTCCCAAGCGCCGGCTCACCGTCTTCACCGGGGTCTCCGGCTCCGGCAAGTCCTCGCTGGTCTTCGGCACCATCGCCGCCGAGTCGCAGCGCCTGATCAACGAAACCTACAGCGCCTTCCTCCAGTCGTTCATGCCCAGCCGCTCCCGGCCGGACGTCGACTCGCTGCGCAACCTCACCCCCGCCATCGTGGTCGACCAGGAGCGGATGGGTGCCAACTCGCGCTCCACAGTGGGCACCGCCACCGACGCGTACGCGATGCTACGGATCGTCTTCAGCCGGCTCGGCACCCCACACGTCGGCGGGGCCGGAGCGTTCAGCTTCAACCTGGCCGAGGGGATGTGCCCCGCCTGCGAGGGCCTGGGTCGGGTCTCCGACCTGGACGTCAACGAACTGGTGGACGTGGAGAAGTCGCTGAACGACGGCGCCATCACGGTGCCGAACTTCGGCGTCGACACCTGGTACTGGCAGACCATCGTCGGCTCCGGCCTGTTCGACCCGGACGTCAAGCTCCAGGACTTCACCCCGCAGCAGTGGGCGGACTTCCTGCACAAGCCGGCCACGAAGATCAAGATCGGTGGCACCAACATCACCTACGAGGGTCTGATCGTCAAGGTGCGCCGGCTGTACCTGGCCAAGGACCGCGAGTCCATGCAGTCGCACATCCGGGCCTTCGTCGACCGGGCGGTCACCTTCACCACCTGCGCCGACTGCGGCGGCACCCGACTCAACGCCGCCGCGCTCTCCGCCCGGATCGCCGGGCGCAACATCGCCGAGTGTTCCGCCATGCAGATCAGTGACCTGGCCGAGTTCGTCCGGGGCATCGACGACGAGTCCGTCGCCCCGTTGACCGGGAACCTGCGGGACCTGCTCGACTCGCTTGTCGAGATCGGGCTGGGTTACCTCAGCCTCGACCGCGAGTCCGCCACCCTCTCCGGCGGCGAGGCGCAGCGGGTCAAGATGGTCCGGCACCTCGGCTCCAGCCTCTCCGACATCACGTACGTCTTCGACGAACCCACCGTCGGCCTGCACCCGCACGACATCGCCCGGATGAACGACCTGCTGCTGCGGCTGCGGGACAAGGGCAACACGGTGCTCGTCGTCGAGCACAAGCCGGAGACCATCGCGGTGGCCGACCACGTGGTCGACCTGGGACCGGGCGCGGGCACCGCCGGTGGCACGATCTGCTACACCGGTGACGTGGCCGGGCTGCGTCGCTCCGACACCCTGACCGGCCGCCACCTGGATCACCGGGTACGGCTGCGCGACCGGGTCCGTACCCCCACCGGCCAGCTCGCCATCCGCCACGCCGACCTGCACAACCTGCGCGACGTAAGCGTGGACGTCCCGCTCGGTGTGTTGACCGTGGTGACCGGGGTGGCCGGCTCGGGCAAGAGTTCCCTGATCCACGGCTCGCTGCATCGCCGGGACGGAGTGGTCGTGGTGGACCAGTCCCCCATCCGCGGCTCGCGGCGCAGCAACCCGGCCACCTACACCGGTCTGCTCGACCCCATCCGCACCGCCTTCGCCAAGGCCAACGGGGTGAAGCCGGCGCTGTTCAGCGCCAACTCCGAGGGCGCCTGCCCGACGTGCAAGGGCATCGGGCTGGTCTACACGGACCTGGCGATGATGGCCGGCGTCGCCTCGGTCTGCGAGCAGTGCGAGGGCCGGCGCTTCACCGACCAGGTGCTCACCTACCGGCTGCGCGGCAGGAACATCGGCGAGGTGCTCGGCATGTCCATGGCCGAGGCCCGGGACTTCTTCCCCAGCGGACCCGCGCGGGCCATCCTGGACCGGATGACCGACGTCGGGCTCAGCTACCTGACCCTGGGCCAGCCGTTGACCACCCTCTCCGGCGGCGAGCGGCAGCGGCTCAAGCTGGCGATCCACATGGCCGACCGGGCCGGCACGTACGTGCTGGACGAGCCGACCACCGGCCTGCACCTGGCCGACGTCGACCAGTTGCTCGCGCTGCTGGACCGGCTCGTCGACGCCGGCAACACGGTAATCGTCATCGAGCACCACCAGGCGGTGATGGCGCACGCGGACTGGCTTATCGACCTCGGGCCGGGCGCGGGGCACGACGGCGGCCGGATCGTCTTCACCGGCACCCCCGCCGACCTGGTCGCCCACGGCGACACCCTGACCGCGCAGCACCTGCGTCAGTACGTCACACGCTGAGCGGCGGGCCGGCTCGTCCTCCCCCGGTGAGCCGGCCCCGGTCTCAGACCAGCCGACGCAGCCAGCGACGTTGCCAGGGGGTCTCCACCGCGCGGGGCCGGTACGCGGCACGGACCCAGTCGACGGCCCGGTCGGCGGGCAACCCGTCGAGAATCGCCAGCGCGGCCAGCGCGGTGCCGGTCCGGCCCGTACCGCCCCGGCAGGCCACCTCCACCCGCTGGCCGGCGTAGCCGCGGCGCAGCGCCTCGCGCAGGGCGTCCAGGGCGTCCGCCCGGTCCACCGGCACCCAGAAGTCGGGCCAGCGTACCCGCCGGTACTCCCAGCCTGGTGTCGGACCGGGCGCGAGCAGCAGGCTGAAGTCGGCCGGCGACGCCGCGTCCGCGATGCGCCGTCCCCGTACCCTTACCCCGCCGGGCAGCTCGACGACCCCGACCGCGTCCGCCCAGCCCAGTTCCCCGTCCATCGGCGTAGTATTTCGCGAATCCTGGTGCCGGACCGCCCCTGCCGGCGACGGACGAGGTCGGGCGGCGGATTCAGCGGGGTGGGTGCTGGTCGGGGCGGCGCTGGTCGTCGGCCCAGGCGCTGCGGTAGATGGTGCCCCGGCCGTCCGGGTCGGGCACCCCGGCCTGCGTGACGTCGCCCAGTCCCGCGCCGCTGTCGTTGGACCTGAGGCCACCGGAGCGCCGGGACCTGCGCAGCCGGGTCACCACGAACCAGACCAACCCGATCACGCAGGCGACGATTACCAGGTTCTGGAGGATCCCGGCGTACCCCTCGACCAGGTGCCAGTTGTCTCCGAGCAGGTAGCCGGCCAGCACGAACGTGGTGTTCCAGATCAGGCTGCCCAGCGTGGTGTAGAGGACGAAGGTGAGCACCGGCATGCGTTCCACACCGGCCGGGATGGAGATCATGCTCCGGAAGATCGGAATCATCCGGCCGAAGAAGACCGCCTTGACGCCGTGCTTGAGAAACCACTCCTCGGTCCGGTCGATGTCGCTGAGTTTCACAAGCGGCAGCTTGGCCGCGATCGCCCGCGTCCGCTCCCGTCCCAGCCCCGCACCGATGTAGTAGAGGGCCAGGGCGCCCAGCAGCGAGCCGAGGGTGGTCCAGAAGATCGCCCCGACGACGCTCATCCGGCCCTGCGCCGCGACGAACCCGGCCAGCGGCAGGATGACCTCGCTCGGAATCGGCGGGAAGAGGTTCTCCAGCGCCACCGCCAGCCCTGCTCCCGGACCGCCGAGCCGCTCCACCAGGTCGGTGACGAAACCGACCAGGCCGTCCTGAGGGGGCCCGGACGGGCTGGGTTCTTCGGCGGCGTACGGCAGGAGAATCATGGCCCCTACGCTACGAACTGATCCTGGGAACCGCTCAGTCGGTATCGACTTCCGGAACGAGAAGACTCTACGCTGCGCAGGCGTGGAGGTGATGTCGGTGCGCACTCCGTTACGGCTCGCGGTCGCCCAGCCAACCTGCGAAGCGTACGACGTCGGCGCGAACGTGGCAGCGCACGTGGCGCTGGTCCGCGCGGCGGCGGCCCGGGTGGTGGTCTTCCCGGAACTCTCGCTTACCGGCTACGAACTGGACGCCGCACCGGTCGACCCGGCCGACCCGCGACTGGCACCGCTGGTCGAGGCGTGCGCGGAGACGGGGACCGTCGCGCTGGTCGGCGCGCCCGTGGCCGGCGACCACATCGCCACCCTGGCCGTGGAGGGCACCGGCGCGCGGGTGGCGTACCGCAAGATGTGGCTGGGCGCGCCGGAGGTCCACCGCTTCACACCGGGGCGCGAGCCGGTGGTGCTGACGGTCGACGGTTGGCGGCTGGGCCTGGCGATCTGCAAGGACACCGGCGTCGTCGAGCATGCGGCACGGACCTGTGCCCTCGGTGTCGACGTCTACGTCGGCGCCATCCTCCACCAGGCCGACGAAGCGGAACTCTCCGACGAGCGGGCGCTGCGCGTGGTCAGCACCCACCGGGTGGTCGCGGCGGTCGCCAGCTTTGCCGGCTCGACCGGCGGCGGCTACTCCGAGGCCGCCGGCCAGTCGGCGATCTGGGCGGCGGACGGCCGGCTGCTCGCCCGGGCCGGCAGCGCGCCGGGCGAGTACGTGCAGGTGACGCTGACCTGACGAGGCCGGTCAGTCCTCCTCGGGCAGCGTCGCTTCGAGCCGGTCGAGCAGGTCGTCCAGGCGGTCGGCGAAGTCGGCGGGGAGCCGACCGTCCTCGGCCTCGTCCTCGATGCGGTCGCGTAGCTTCTCGATCCGCTTCTCCCGGTCCTTGGGCTTGCCCCCGGCGAGATCGGTGAGGTCCTTGCGGAGCCGATCGGCGGCCTTGCGGTCGATGTCACCGACGAGTTGCGCCTCCGCGAGCAGGGTGACGAACTCGGTGGCGGTCTGCCGCAGGCTGACCGGTTCGGGGTCGGCCGGCGACGGGTCGGGACGCGGTGCCGCCGGGGTGGCCGAGGTCGGCACCGCAGCCGGAGCGGCCGGCGCGCTGCTGGCCGCCGCCCCCGGTGCCGCCCCGCCGTCGCCGTCGCCGTTGCCCTGGGCGAGCAGCGCACCGAGCCCGACGAGCAGCGCCAGGCCGGCCGCGACCAGCGCGCCTGTCGGTGGGGCGTACCGCCGCCGGGACCGACCGGAACCACGCCCGTTGCGGCCGACCCCACGGGCCAGAGCACCCGTCACCGGCGCGGACGCCGACCAGGGCGGGGCTGCGGCCCGCGCGGAACCGGGACCAGCGAAGGTGGAACCACCGGGCGCGGTCGCGGTGCCGGTGGCGGTCGTCGGGCCGATGGCGGTCGGGCCGATGGCGGTCGGGGCGGTGGGGCCGGTGGCGGGCCAGGTGCCGGCGCGGTCCACGAGGGTCGGCGGCTGGACGGAGGCAGGCCGGCTCACGGTGTCTCCCTGGCCGGCCGGCGCGACGATCGGCAGCAGGGCGGTGAAGGGTCCCGCCGTGCCGGCCGTGGCGGCACGCAGCCGAGCGGCCGACTCCGCGGCACCGGGCCGCCGGGCCGGCTCGGGGTCGAGGCAGGCCAGCACCAGGTCGGCGACGTCGGCGGGCAGCCCCGGCACCTGCGGCGGTGCCACCGGCGGCCGGCGGGCGTGCACCAGCACGGCCTCCTCCCAGCTGCGTACGGGCAGCGGAACGTCACCGGTCAGGGTGCGATAAAGCAGTACGCCGAGCGCGTACACGTCGCTGGCCGGATTCGGTGCCCCGGCGTGCAACCGCTCCGGCGCGGTGTACGCGGGCGTACCCATCATCGGCTCGCTGCTGCGCCCGGTGCCGGCGGACTGCGGACCGGCGAGCGCGGCGATGCCGAAGTCGAGCACCTTGGCACCGGTGTCGGTAAGCATGACGTTGCCCGGTTTGATGTCCCGGTGCACCACCCCGATGCGGTGGGCGGCGGCAAGCGCGGCGGCGACCTCGGCGGCCGTGCGGAGCGCGGACGGCCAGGGCAGCGGGCCCTCGGCCAACCGGTCGGCGAGGTTGCGCCCGTCGACCAGTTCCATCACCAGGTATGGCACGGTGCCGCCGTCGAGCGTCGCCTCGCCGTAGTCGTACACCTGGGTCACGTGTGGGTGGGCCAGCCGGGCCGCGGCGCGGGCCTCCCGCCGGATCACGGCCCGCAGTTCCGGATCGACGGCGAACGTGCCGGCGAGCACCTTCACCGCGACGGGTCGGCCCAGCACGTCGTCGTCGGCGCGCCACACCTCGGACATCCCACCGAGGCCGACGCGGTCGTGCAGCACGTAACGGTCGTGCAACCGTAGGTTCGGCATTAACGGCGACATCGGCATCCAGTCTGCCTGGTCGCCCGGGCGGTCCACCACCCGCCCCGGCCGGCTACCGATTGTTAATAGGGGGCCCTTTTACCACGCTAGGCGTTAGCAAGGGGCCCTTCCTTGCACGGCAGCGGGGTGGGTTGGATCTGGTCGGCGAGGTGGTGCAGGGCGGTCGCGGCGAGGCGACGGACGCCGGCCAGTGGCGTGGCGCGTGGCGGGTCGGGGCGGACCGGCGCGTCCGGTCGCGCGGAGGTGACGTGCCGGGTGACGGCGTCGACGGCGAAGATGAAGCCGGTGGGCTGTTCCATGGTCAACTCCTCGGGGCTGGTCCGCTGCTGGTGCGGACGACGAGTGTGGTGGGCAGGAGGATCTGACCCGCCGAGGCCTCCGTGGGCGGGTCGAAGAGGAGGCCGGCCGCCGAGCGGCCCTTCTCCTCACCGGGCTGGCGCACGGTGGTCAGTCCGGCGGTGGCGGCGTCGGCGATGTCGTCGAAGCCGGTCACCGAGACCGTCCGGCCCGGCCCGCCGGGCGCCGCGAGCGCGTCGAGCGCGCCCAGGGCGAGCACGTCGGAGCAGGCCAGGACGGCGGTCGGCGGCTCGGGAAGGGAGTCGAGCCCGCGTACGGCCGCGGCACCGGCGGCCCGGCTGTTGCCGGGTGCGGAGAGGATCGTCAGCTCGGGCCAGCCGACGCCGACCACGGCGAAGGCGTCGGCGAAGCCGGCGAGACGGTCGCGGGTGGTCGGGTGCGGTACGTCGGCGACGTCCGCCACCCGCAGCCGGCCGGTGGCGGCGTCGGGCAGGACGTCGTCGCCGAGCAGGGCGACCCGCCGGTGGCCGAGACCGGCCAGGTGTTCGGCGACCGACCGGGCGGCGGCGCGCTCGTCGATGCCCACCCACCGGTCGCCCGCCCGGGGACGCGAGGAGGTGGTGACGAAGGGCAACCCGCGACCCCGGATGGTGTCGAGGATGTCCTCCTCGTCACCGGCGCAGTAGACGCAGAAACCGTCGACAGCGGCGTTCTCCACCGCCTTGCGGGCACCCGCCGGGTCGGTGGGCAGCGGGACCAGCAGCAGGCTGCTGCCGTGCCCTTCGGCCGCCTCGGAGACCCCGGTGAGGAACCGCAGCGCGAACGGGTCGGTGAAGGCGTACGACAACTGCGAGGTGAACAGCACGCCGATGGCGCCCACGAAGCCGCGTCGCAGCGAGCGGGCGGTCGGGTCGGGACCCGGATAGCCCATCTCGCGGGCGGTGTCGAGGATCCGTCGGCGAAGCTCAGCCGAGAGCTGGTCCGGGCGGGAGTAGGCGTTGGAGACGGTGCTCCGCGAGACACCGACGGCCTCGGCGACGGCTCGCAGGGTCGGTTTCATCGGCCCGCCCTCTCTTCTGGATCGATTCAGACTGGATCGATCCAGAGATTAGCCGCAGAGAGCGAAGGATGTCAACGCAGATGATTGACGGCCCCGCTGCCCCGCGCCGTCTGCGCAGGTCAGCGGGGCCGGAGAGTCACACGGAGTCGATGTCGGCGATGATCCGCTTGAGGATGTCCGGGGTGTTCTCCGGCGGCTCGGCCTCGACGCAGAGTCGTTCCATGGCCAGCGCGTAGAAGTCGAGATCCTCGCGCTTGTCCAGGTAGAGCGCGCTGGTCAACTGCTCGATGTAGACGATGTCCGGCAGGTCCTGGTCACCGAAGCGGAGAATTGTGAAGGCACCGCCGGCCGCAGCGTGCCCACCGGCGGCGAACGGGATCACCTGCAACCGGACGTTCGACGTCCGGGTGGCTTCGAGCAGCGCCTCCAGTTGGCCACGCATCACCTGTGGACCACCGATCGGCCGGCGCAGCGCCGCCTCGTCGACCACCGCCCAGAGCCGGGGCGGGCGCGGGCGGTGCAGCAGCTCCTGACGCCGCATCCGCAGGTCCACCCGGCGATCGACCTCGACCGGGTCGGCCCCGGAGTGGCCGAGCAGCACCACGGCCCGGGCATATTCCCGGGTCTGGAGCAACCCCGGCACGAACTGGACCTCGTAGCTGCGGATCAGCACCGCCGCAGCCTCCAGGCCAAGGTACGACTGGAACCACGACGGCAGCACGTCACCGTAGCGGTGCCACCAGCCCGGACTGTTGGCGTCCCGGGCCAGCTTGAGCAGCGCGGCGCGCTCCTGCTCGGCGGTGACGCCGTAGAGGGTGAGCAGATCGGCGACGTCGCGCTCCTTGAAGCCGACCCGGCCCAGCTCCATCCGGCTGATCTTCGATTCGGAGGACCGGATCTCCCAGCCGGCGCTCTCCCGGGTGACCCCGCGTGACTCGCGCAGCCGGCGCAGTTGCGCGCCAAGCAGCATCCGCAGCACGGTCGGCCCTGCCGCCGGGCCCTGCTCGGCGGAAACCATGGTCACCTGCCGTCCTCCGCATGTCATCCGGTGGGCCGAACCGGTGAACCGGCCCGACCGACCTGTAAGCATGCCATGAACCATCAGTGAGGTGAACCTCCATCCCGTGCGCGGCGATTCCCGCAGATGGGATGTGGGGTCAGCTGATCAGATGATCGAAGTCTCCGTCCCGGGCACCGCGCACGAACGCGGCGATCTCGTCCACGGTGTAGATCAACGCCGGCCCCTCCGGGTGCCGGGAGTTGCGCATCGCGATCCCCGCACCTCCGGGCAACTCCGCCAGTTCGACGCAGTTTCCACTGGGATTGCTGCGCCGGCTTTTCTGCCAGGCGAGAGGAGGCAACTGGGGTACGGGAACACCGTTCGGCGGCTGCTGCATGTGTGCGTGGTTCTCTCCGGTAGGCGCCGGTGCCGTGGGGAGGAGCGGTAGCGGCATGAGGGGACGGTGTCGACTCTCGATGATTCTGCACGTGCATCTGCTATTGCATCTGCAATGGACAGCGAGCATGATAGCGCATGTGAGCGGTGCGCATCCGCTCACATTCTGTTACGTGAACCTGGCCGCCACCAGGGGAAACGAGGTGTCTGGCCGCGCTGGGCGCTGCGGCGGGGGCGAAGGGAGAGGTCGGTGCCGGATCCGCTGACCGTCGCGTCCGGCATCTGCGCCGCGGGTGCCCTGCTCTCCTCCTGGCAGCTGGGCCGCCGGGCGGTACGCGCCGAGGCCGAGATCGGTAGGCTCCGCGCCGAACTAGCCGCCGAACGGCACGCGGCCAGCCACGATCCGCTGACCGGCCTGCCCAACCGGCGGGCCTTCTACCGTCTCGCCGCGGCGCTGCTCACCGACGGCACCGGCCGACCGCTGGTCGCGGTGGTGCTCGACCTGGACGACTTCAAGCAGATCAACGACCGGTACGGGCACTCGGCCGGTGACCACGTCCTGATCCACGTCGCCCAGCGGCTGGCCGCCTTCGCCGGCGACAACCCGGTCGGGCGACTCGGTGGTGACGAGTTCGCCGGGTTGCTGGCCAGCCCCACGCTCGACCACAGGTGGATCGACCAGGCCACCCGGCGGCTCTACGACATGCTCGCCGCGCCGATCCCGCTGGGTGGGCTCACCCTGCGGGTGACCGCCTCGGTCGGACTCGCGCCGGTGCAGGGGACCCAGCTCACCGAGGCGCTCGACCGCGCCGACGCGGCGATGTACCAGGCCAAGGGGCTCGGGTCGGGCCGCAGCGGCCGGGCCCTACGCGACACCGCCCACCTCGCCGAGTGCTGAGAGACCGGCCGGGGGCGGCTGCCGCCCAGGGCCGCCCGCTGTTCGCTCAGTGCCAGCCGTAGCCGGCGCGCAACGCCTGACTGACCCGGTCGAACCGGGCCCGGTCCAGCACCGCGCCCTCGCGCCGGATGCCGTCCTCGCGCATCGTCAGTACCCGGTCCAACCGCACCCAGCTGGGCCGCTTCTCCCGATCCCACTCGCCGGGGCCCAGCGCCAGCCAGTGCCGCTCGCCGTCGCGATCCCGCTGGCTGGAAAGCATCAGCCCGAACAGCGTCCGACTCTGCCGGCCCACCACAAGCACCGGCCGGTCCTTGCCCTGCCGGGGATCGTCCTCGTAGGACACCCAGGTCCAGACGATCTCGCCCGGGTCGGCCTGGCCGTCGGGCTCCGGGGCATACGACAACTCGCGGCGTTGCAACGCGTTGACCTGACGAGGCCGCGCGACCCGGGCCGGAGTCGGCCCGGCACGCCGGGGGGTCGGAATCGCCGCGCCGACGCGGGCCGCCATGCTCCGCAACAGACCTGCCACGGCGGGCAGCCTAACCGCCGTCGCCAACCTCTCGTCCGGCAGGGGCAGGGACCTCCGCCCGGTCCGGCTACGGCCCGACCTCGTCCGGGCCGGTCAGTGGGTGGCTCGTGCCGTCGCCGGTGGCGGGTAGCCGGGCGAGCAGTTCCTGGAACTCGTCGACCGTGACCGCCTCGCGCAGCGTCGCGAAGACCGCTGCCGCGCCGGTCCCAGCGGTCCGCTCGTCGACTTCGGCCCGCTCGCCAACCCGACGCAGGAAGTCCTCGGGGGCATGCGGGGCCGACGTGCCGCCGAGTTCGGCGGGAAGGTAACCCGTCGGGTCGGTGCTCGGGCCGGTCGTCCGCTCCGCCATGGTCTGCAACACCGCCCGCACGACCGTCGCGGCCAGCTCGGGCGGCAGGCCCGAGCGGCGCGACACCGCGTCGACGAAAAGGGGAAACCGCACGCCGCCCTCCGTTCGTCAGCGCCGCGCTGGTTACCCCCGCCCGGAGCCGACAAACGGACCGGACCCACAGGCGCAACGCGGACCCGTACCGTGGGCCCGTGCCCACCGTTGTCGAGCGGAGTACCCGCTCCGCCGCCTACCGGCTGGCCCGGCTCACCACCGAGGTCTTCGCGCCCGCGGTCTTCGCCGCGGTACTGCCCATGGTGGTCGCCGTGCACAGCACCGCGCCGGCCGTCGCGGTCGGGCTCGGCTGGGGCGCCCTGGCCGTGCTGTTCTGCTCAGTCATCCCGTACGGGATCATCTGGCTGGGCGTACGACGTGGCCAGCTGACCGACCACCACATCGGGGTACGCACCCAGCGCCGCCGGCCGCTGCTGCACGGGCTGGTCTCGGTCCTCGCCGGGCTGGCGGTGCTGGTGGCACTCGGCGCGCCCCGCCCACTGGTGGCCCTGGTGGTGGCGATGTTCGCAATCGTGGCCGCCATCGGCGGGGTCAACCAGGTCTGGAAGTTGAGCGCCCACGCGGCGATCTGCGCCGCCTCGGTGGCCGCCCTGGGCTACCTCTTCGGCCCGGCGGTCACCCCGCTGCTGGCCCTGATCGGGCTGGTGGGTTGGTCACGGGTTCGGTTGGGCGCCCACACCGTGGGCCAGGTGGTCGCGGGTGCGATCCTCGGTCCGCTCGTCGGCGCCCCGATCTTCGTCCTGCTCGGCTGAGTTCGACGCGGCCGGCACGAACCGGTAACCCAGGCCGCGTACGGTAACGATCATCGGCGGCGCTCCGCCGTCCAGCGCGAGCCGTCGCCGCAGCCGCTTGATGTGCACGGTGAGGGTGTTCGACGCGTCGTCGGCGACCCCACCCCAGACGGCGGCCAGCAGCTGCTCCCGGGTGACCGTCCGCTCGGCGTGACTCATGAAGAAGTAGAGCAGCCGGAACTCCTTCATCGGCAGGGCCACCGGCCGCCCGCGCAGGTGCGCCTCGAACGTCGACGGGTCCACCCGCAGCCCGCCAAGTTCGATCGGCGGGTCGAGCGCGGCGGCGGTCTCCGGGCGGATCGCCCGCAGGATCGGCAGCACCTCCTCGGCCCGGTACGGTCGCCGTACGCCGGCCGTGGCACCCGCCTTGAGGCCGGCCGCGGCGGTCCCGCCGTCGTCGTCGCCGACCCCGACCACGGTCGGGATGCCGGCCCGACAGGCCAGCAGGCGCACCAGTTCGGCGCTGCTCATGCTGGTCAGCCCGGCGGCGACCACCGCCGCGTCCGGTTGCAGGGTGCCTGCGGCAAGCAGGGCCTCGGCCGCGTACGGGTAGTGGTGTCCGCGTACCCGGTGCTCGGCCAGCTCGGTGACCAGCGCGGCACCGACGGCCTCGTCGTCGTCCACCACGAGCAGCACGAAACGGCCGTCGGACCGACGATCACCCGGGGCGGCCCCGACGAGGTTGTTCATCGCGTACCGGCTCCGGTTCCGGCTCAGCCGAAGCGGCCGGTGATGTAGTCCTCCGTACGCTTGTCGGCGGGGTTGGTGAAGAGCTTGCCGGTCTGGCTGAACTCGACCAACCGGCCGTGCCGCACCTGCTGCTCGTCCACCTCGGCGGTGAAGAACGCGGTGTAGTGGCTGACCCGGGCGGCCTGCTGCATGTTGTGCGTGACGATCACGATCGTGTAGTCGTTCGTCAGCTCGAACATGAGGTCCTCGATCTTCGCCGTGGCGATCGGGTCGAGCGCCGAGCAGGGCTCGTCCATGAGGATGACCTCGGGCTTGACCGCGATCGTCCGGGCGATGCAGAGCCGCTGCTGCTGGCCGCCGGAGAGCGCCAGGGCGCTCTTGCGGAGCTTGTCCTTGACCTCGTCCCAGAGCGCGGCCTGGGTCAGCGCCTCCTCCACGTGGTCGTCGAGGCGGCCCTTGATGCCGTTGATCCGCAGCCCGTAGGCGACGTTGTCGAAGATGGACTTCGGGAACGGGTTCGGCTTCTGGAACACCATGCCGATGCGGCGACGGACCTGGATCGGGTCGACGTCCCGGGCGTAGAGGTCCTGGCCGTGGAAGAGGACCTCGCCGCTGACCCGGGCCCCCGGGATGGGGTCGTTCATCCGGTTCAACGCCCGCAGCACTGTGGACTTGCCGCAGCCGGAGGGCCCGATCATCGCGGTGACCTGGTTCTGCTGGATCGGCATGGTGGTGCCGCGGACCGCCTCGTAGCTGCCGTAGTAGACGCTTACGTCGTGCAGCTGCATCACCGGCGCGCCGGCGGTCTCGACGCCGGAGGCGGTGGTGCCGGCCGCGTGCACCGCGACGGACGGGCGGGTGGTCAGATCGGTGTCGTTGCTGGCCATGTCAGCGCTCCTTGATGGCGAACCGGCTCGAGATGAATCGGGCGATGATCGTGAAGCTGAGTACGATCACGATGAGCGTCAGGGCCGCGCCCCAGGCCCGATCCTGGGCGGCGGGGAACGAGGTACTGGCGTTGCGGAAGATCTGCGCCGGCAGCGCGGTGTTGGAGCCGGCGAAGAGGTTCCAGTTCGGCGCGAAGACGATGCCGGTGACGATGATGATCGGCGCGGTCTCGCCGGCCGCGCGGGCGACGGCCAGCAGCGAGCCGCTGGTGATGCCGGAGATGGCCGCCGGCAGCACCACGGTGAGCGTGGTCTTCCACTTGCGGGCGCCCAGCGCCATGCTCGCCTGGCGCAGCTCGTCCGGGACCAGCCGGAGCATCTCCTCACTGCTGCGGATCACCACCGGCAGCATCAGGCAGGCCAGCGCCAGCGCACCGGCGAAACCGGTCTGCTCGCCGACGAGCAGCACCCAGGAGATGTAGATGAACAGACCCATCACGATCGACGGCACGCCGGTCATCACGTCGGCCATCAGCCGGATGACCCGGGCCAGCGGTCGCTGCTTGCCGTACTCGTTGAGGTAGACCGCGCCGAAGACGCCGAGCGGGATGGCCATCAGCGCGGCCATCCCGGTGATGACCAGGGTGCCGACGATCGCCGGTGCCATGCCACCGCCCTCGCGGCGGTACGAGTTCGGGATGTCCTCGGTCAGGAAGGACAGGCTCAGCACCCCGCCGCCCTTGCCGATGACGGTGTACGTCACCAGGGCGAGCGGAACGACGGCGAGCAGCACGGCACCCCAGATGGCGGCCGTGGCCAGGTGGTTGGTGAAGCGGCGACGGCCGGAGAGGGCCGCCCGGGTCAGGTCGGGACGACCGGCGGCCGGGCGGGTGGCGGCTGGTGCGGCGACGGTCACGCGATGCTTCCCTTCATCCGGGCCTCGGCCCGACGGACGACCGTCTGGGCGAGCACGTTGATCAGCACCGTCATCGCGAAGAGCACGACGCCGAGACCGATCAGGGCCGCGGTGAAGGTGCCGGTGGACTCACCGAACTGCTGCACGATGACGGCGGCCATCGAGTTGCCGGGAGCGAAGAGGTTGCCGGTGATGTTGGTGGCACCGCCGATGACAAGCGCCACCGCGATGGTCTCCCCCATGGCCCGGCCGAGGCCGAGCATCACCGCGCCGACCACACCGCCGAAGCTGTGCGGGAACACCGCGCCCCGGATCATCTCCCAGCGGGTGGCACCGAGCGCGAGGGCGGCGTCCTTGTCGGCGCGCGGGACGGTGCTGAACACCTCGCGGGTGATCGAGGTGATGATCGGCGTGACCATGATCGCCAGGATGAGGCCGGCGGTCATGAAGTTGCGACCGCTGGTCACCGGACCGAAGAGGTTACCCAGCACCGGGATGCCGCCGAACATGTCGTGGAACCAGTTGTAGACCGGGACCATGGCGGGTGCGACGACCAGGATGCCCCAGAGCCCGAAGACCACCGAGGGCACGGCGGCGAGCAGGTCGATCACGGTCACCGCCGGACCGCGCAGCCGGCGCGGCGCCAGCTCGGTGAGGAACAGCGCGATGCCCACCGAGACCGGCACCGCGAAGAGCAGGGCGATCAGCGACGAGATCGCCGTGCCGTAGGCGAACGACAGCGCGCCGAAGATGGCGTCGCCGGTGGCCGGGTTCGGATCCCAGACCCGCTCGGTGAGGAAGCGCAGGCCCATCGCGTCGAACGCGGGCCACGCCTCCCGGACGGTGGTGATCAGGATCAGCCCGAGGATCGCCAGCACCAGCAGGCCGGTGCCGAGCGTCCACCAGGAGAAGACGCGGTCGCCGACGGCGCTGCCGTCGCGCTGGGTCAGCGTCGACCGGGAGGCGGGAGACTTGTTCGTCAAGGTCATCTTCACTCCAGCTCAGGGACCCCGCTAGGGACGGGATCGACGTGATCCCGTCCCCAGCCGGACCGCCCTAGCGATCTTGATCCTGATCAGCCCTGGATCTTGTCGATCTGGGCCAGCGCCTTCTCCTTGAGGGAGGCGGGCAGCGGCGCGAAGTCGATCTCCTTGGCCAGCTCCTGGCCGTCGTTGAGCAGGTAGGTGAGGAAGCCCTTGACCAGCTCCGCCTTGGCGGCGTCACCGTAGGAGGTCTGCACGATGATGAAGGTCGGCGCGGTGATCGGGTACGCGGTGGCACCGGCGGCGTTGAGCGGGTTGTAGCTCAGGTCGTCGGCGATCTCGGCACCCTCCAGGCCCGCGGTCGTGCCCTCCAGCGTGGGCTCGACGAACTGGCCGTCCTTGTTCTTGATGGCGGCGAACTTCAGGCCGGTGGCCTTGGCGTCGCTCAGGTCCACGTAACCCACGGCGCCGTTGGTCTGCTGCACGATCTGCGCCACGCCGGTGTTCTTCTCGCCGCCCTGGGTGCTCGCCGGCCAGGCCACGGTGTCACCGCTGCCGAGCTTCCAGGTCCCCCCGGCGGCCGCCTCCAGGTACTTGGTGAAGTTGCTGGTGGTGCCCGAGCCGTCCGAGCGGTGGGCCACCACGATCGGGGTGTTCGGCAGCTCGACGCCCGGGTTGTCCGCCTTGACGGCCGCGTCGTCCCAGGTCTTGATGTCGGTCTGGAAGATCTTGGCGAGCGTCTCCGGGCTGAGCTGGAGCTTGTCGACGCCCTGAAGGTTGTAGGAGACGGTGATCGGCGCCGCCACCGTCGGCACGTAGAGGAACGAGCCGGCGGCCACGCCGTCGGACTCCTTGACCAGGCTGTCGGTGCCGGCGAAGTCGACCAGGCCCTCACCGAACTGCTTCTTGCCGGTGCCCGAGCCGGTCGCGTTGTAGGTGACCGTCACGCCGGAGGCCTCGGCCTTGAAGGCTTCGATCACCTCTTGGTAGTACGCGTCCGGGAAGCTGGCGCCGGACGCCTTCAACTCGCCGGACAGGCTCGCGTAGGCGCTGTCGCCGCCGCTCGCGCCCGACGCTGCGCTGCTGTTGTCGTTGCTACCACAGCCGGTAAGCGCGAGCGCGGCAAGCGCGACGCCAGCGAGGACGCGCCGCGAAAGCACGTTGCGGTTCACCAGGTAAGCCTCTCTATCGGGGTGCATCAGCCCGTACGGGCCGTACGCGAGTCAAGCTAGGAGGCGCAGGTAGCCGGACTCCCGGCTCCAGGTGAACGAAAAATGAACTTGGCGGTCAGAGGCGGATCGTTCCGGTGACCAGGAACACCACCTGCCGCGCGACATTCACCGCGTGGTCGGCGTACCGCTCGTAGTAGCGGCCGACCAGGGCCAGGTCGATCGCCGACTCGACGCCGTACGGCCAGCCGGAGACGAGCAGCGACAGCAGGCGCTTCTCGGCGGCGTCCACCTCGTCGTCGTCGAGCCCGAGCTGGGTGGCGGCCAACTGGTCCCGGGTGGCCAGCACGACCGCGGTCTTCTCCGCCATCCGGGCCGCCGCCTCCGCCATGGTGGTCAGCACCGGCACCGCCGGCTCCGGGACCACGCCCACCGGATACCGCATCAGGACGACCTTCGCGATGTGCACCGCGAGGTCCCCCATCCGCTCCAGGGCGGCGGCGATACGCAGCGCGCACACCACCAGCCGCAGGTCGGAGGCGACCGGCTGGTGCCGGACCAGCACCTGCGGGATCAGCGCCTCCGCCTCGGCCCGGCACCGGTCCAGCGCGGCGTCGCCGGCCAACACCGCCTCGGCCGCGCCCCGGTCGACGTCGAACAGGGCCGTGCTGGCACCCCGGATCGCCGCCCCGGCGTCCCGGCTCATCGTGGCCAGCATCCCGGTCAGCCGGTCGAGCTGCTCGTCGTAGCTGTCCCGGGCCATCGCTCTCTCCCTCGCCTGCGGGTCACCCGCCGTCGGCCGCCAGCACGTCGAGCAGCAACGCGGCGGTCCAGCCGAAGGCCGGGGAGCCGAGGCCGGCGCCGGTCTCCGGATGGAAGTACTCGTGGCAGCCCGCCCGGGCCGCCAACTCGATCATCGAGGTCCGCAGGCCGGCCGCCAACTCCGGACGCCGGTGCCCGAGCAGACCGTGCCGCACCAGCCAGTTGATGTTCATCCAGCTCGGGCCGCGCCAGTAGCGCAGCGGCTCGAAGTCGGTGGCGGTGCGGTCGTGGCTGGGCAGCGGCCGGGTCATCCGGGCGGCGAGACCGAACCGGGCCGAACCCGCCTCGGCCAGGATCGCCTCGACCTGGCGCGCCGGCAGGTCGGGCAGGATCAACGGTGCCAGGCCGAGCACCGTACGGGCCGGCGTCCAGCGGCCGGTACGCAGGTCACGCGGGTGGAAGGTGCCGGTCGTCGGGTCGTACAGCCGGTCCACCAGGGCGGCGGTGATCCGGGCCGCCCGCTCCCGGTGCGGGCCGGGATCCGCGCCGATCTCACCGGCGATCCCGGCGAGCGCGTGCTCGGCGGCCCCCATCGCCGCGTTGAACAGCGGACACTCCACCAGGAAGGGGTGCCGGTCGGCCAGGCCGTCGTCGCGGTAGCCGGCCGTGCGGTATGCGGTGACGATCGCGACGTACCGGGCATAGTCCAGGTCCGTGGGCCGATGCGCGGCGGCGGCGTGGGCCAGGTCCCGCCGCCGGTACGCGCGCAGCGCCGCCACCTCGGCCGGTACGGCGGCCATCGGCTCGTCCCAGGCCGGGCTGTTGTCCAACCCGGACTCCCACGGATGCACGATGCTGGCCAGCCCGGCGCCGCCGACGTCGCGGCGGGTGGCGAGGTAGCGCTGCTGCGCCACCAGTCGCGGGTAGAGCCGCCCCAGCGCGGCGCGGCCCGACTCGGACGGTGCCCGGCGGTAGGCGTGCCACGCCGCCAGGGCGTGCACCGGCGGCTGGACCAGCCCCGAGGTGGCCACCCGGGGTGCCCCCGCGACCGTCGCCGAGGCCCAGAACCCCGGCCCCGGGAAGTACGCGTCAGCGGACACCGCCGGGTTGAACACGATGTGCGGCACCCGCCCGTCGGCCCACTGGGCGGCGAAGAGGCTGCTCAGCTCCCTCCAGACGCGATCGGGACGGACATGCGCCCAGCCGATCGCGATGAACGCCGAATCCCAGCTCCACTGGTGCGGGTAGAGGGTGCGCGACGGCACGGTGTGGTCGTGTTCCCAGTTGCCGTCGAGCGTGCGCACGGCCAACCGCCACAGCTCGTCATCGTCCGGTGTGGCCGGCACCATTCCGCTCACCATCAGTCAGATCACGGTAGCACCGCGCACCGCGCCCACCCGGACACGGTGCGCGCTGCGCCGCCTGGGCCTGGTCGCGTGAACTGGTCAGCTGGCGCCTTGATCGGACGCTCCTCAGTTCCTCGAAGATGCGGTCGGAACCCTGCTTGCCGTGCCCGGCGGTGATCTGCCGGCGGACCAGGTCGCGCATCGGGCGCAACACCTCGGCGGCCACTCCCTGGTCGAGGCTCGCCTGGGTGATCGTGTCGAGCGCGCTCCGGGTGAACTCCAGGCTCTGTTGGCCCTCGCCCGCGTAGTCGCGGGCGTCGATGACTGCGGCGGCGTGGGTCAGCGCCCCGGTCATGGCGGCGAGGAACGGCACGGCCCGGCCGGCGAACTCCGTGGCGGAGACGCCGTCCACACCGACCATCGCCGCGCCGTGGGTGAAGCCGGCGAACATCGTGTACATCCCGGAGAGCATCGCCAGGTCGTAGAGGGAGGCCAGGCCGGCGTCGGTGCCGAGGTGGCTGCTCTGCCCCCAGCGGTCGAGCAGTGGCCGGTACGTGTCGAAGGCGGTGGCCGAGCCACTGTAGAGAATCACCGATCCGGGGGCACCGATCATCGCCGGCACCGCCATGATCGCGCCGTCGAGGTAGTCGATGTCGTGCGCGGCCGCCCAGCCGGCGAGGTCGCGTGCCTGGTTCGGCGTCGTGGTGGTGAGGTTGACGAGGGTACGTCCGGTGAGTCGCGCGGCGACCGGGTCGAGTACGTCGTGCACCGACCGGTGGTCGAGCAGGCAGGCGACGATCACCCCGTCGCCGGCCACCGCCTCCTCGATGGTGCCGGCGACGGCGGCACCCCGTTCGCCAAGGTGTCGGGTCCGGTCCGCGCTGCGGTTCCAGACCGTGACGGCACTGCCGGCGTCGAGCGCGGCGGTCGCGAGCGCACCGCCCATCGCGCCCAGCCCAAGGAACGTGCTGCTGGTTAACAATTCTGTCCTCTGGTCGGTCGAATGCTTCGTTCACTGGCGCGCCGTGGGCAATGCTTCCGCCGACGCCTTCCTCCGGGCAAGTACCTACTTATTTGTTCAATACTCACCTCGTGGTAAGTATTGGAGCGACAGGCGACTTCGGGAGGATTCGGATGGCAGCGGGCGCGCGGCGTGGGCCGTACATCTGCGGCATCGACGCCGGCATGGACGTGGTGTCGGGCAAGTGGAAGTCGCTGATCCTGTGGGAGCTCGACAACTACGGCACCCGCCGCTTTGGCGAGCTACGGCGTGGCCTGCCCGGCGTCAGCGAGAAGATGCTTATCCAGCAGCTGCGCGAGATGGAGCAGGACGGGCTGGTCCACCGCGAGGTCTACCGCGAGGTCCCGCCCCGGGTCGAGTACTCCCTCACCGAGCACGGCACGTCGCTCAACGAGGCCCTCCGCGCGCTTGGCGAATGGGGCACGGCCCGCTGCGCACGGCTCGCCGCCGAGCAGTCACTCGTCTCCAGCTAGCTCGGCGCCCCGCGCTCAGGGGCGGGCGGCGGCCGGAAACCCGGTCCAGCGCAGGTCGGCCGGCAGGTGGCCCAGGTCGTTGAACATCATCAGGACAGGCGCTCGACCGGTACGGTATTCGATCATCGTCAGGCCGGTGTTGGCGCTGCCCAGGCTGAGCCACCGCGCGGGCGGGGCGGCCAGCGCGTCGCGGACAAGCCAGGCGATCTGGTACGCGTGCGTCACCAGCACCTCGTACGTGTCCGGCTGCCCCGGCTCGGGTGCCCGCGCGAACCTGGTCACAAGCGCCTCGGCGAGGCGGCGGCCCGACGCGGTCTCGGCCTCGTCGCAGCGATCGAAGAAACCGGCCCAGGATCGGGGCAGCTCGGCGGCGCTTGGCACGTACGGCACGTGGTCGACGAGTTCGGGGGCCTCGGCGGCGGGCACGTCGGGCAGCTGCCGGGCCAGTTCGCGGGCGCTCGCCGCGGCACGCGGCAGCGGCGAGTGCCAGACCGTGTCGATCGGCAGGTCGGCGAGTCGTTCGCCCAGCAGCCGCGCCTGCTGGTAGCCGACGTCGGTGAGTTCGCCGAACGCGTCCGCCGCACCGTGCCGGGCCAGATAGAGGTGTCGGGTCGCCACCCGGGCAACCTAGCGGGTCCCGTCGCGGGCGATGCCGAGGGTGGAGAGCAGATCCTCATGCAACTCCATCCAGACGGCGTGGCACGAGGCGACCTCGACGCCGGCCACCCACCGGGTCTCCCCCGCCCGCGCCCGGGCCAGGGCCGCGGCGAACCGCTCGTCGTAGCCGCCGAAGCGGGCCAGCACTGTGGACAGGCCGTCGACCAACGGCCGCAGCTCGGCGGCGAGGGTGGCGAGTTCGGCAAGCACCCGGGCGTCCCACTCCGGATCGGTGTGGTCGTTGGCGGCCAGCCGGTCGGCCGGGCTGGGCCGCAACTGCCAGTCGGTGCACGCCTTGACCAGGCGCCCGTTCAGCAACTCGAACCGTCGATGCGCCCGTTCGATGTCGGGCCGGACCCCGGTGCGGTCGAGTTCCTCGGCGAGACTGCGGGCGTCCTGGTCGCGGCCCCGCTCGGTGAGCGTCCAGCCGTTGGTGCCGGCGAACCCGACCCGGGTCACCCAGCCGTACGCCTCGTCGTCTTCCAGCAGCTCGGAGACGGTGGGCTGGTCGAGGCCGGTACGCCGGGCGACCGCCATGTCGTCGGCCATCCCGGCCACCCGAACGGCATGCAGGACGAGCAGACCCGGCGTCGAGGAGTGCGGCACGGCAGTGAGCATCCAGGCTCTTTCCTCGGCCGTCAACGCCGGCACGCCCGCCCGGTCGCGTAGGGTTCGCGATGCAGAGCACGGACCGTCGTGGGGCAGGAGAGCGTGGTGCTGATCGCCCTGGCCGACGCCGACGCCGCCACGTCGGGCGAAAAGGCCACCGTACTCGCCCGGCTGCTGCGGGCCGGGCTGCCGGTGCCGCCCGGATTCGTGGTGCCGAGCGCCGCGTACGAGCAGGCGGTCGCCGGGCTCGATCTCGCCGGGGTGGCCACCGCACGCCGGCTCGTCGAGCGGGTGCCGCTCTCCCCCGCGCTGACCGACGCGATCTCCGACGCACTGGTCCGGCTCGCCGGTCCGTCGACTGAGGCGTACGTCGCGGTGCGTTCCTCGGCGGCCGGCGAGGACACCGCCGAGGCTTCGGCGGCCGGACAGTACGACACCTTCCTGGGCGTCAGCGGGGCCGACCGGGTGGCCGAGGCGGTACGCGGGTGCTGGGCCTCACTCTGGTCCGCGCGGGCCGTCGAGTACCGGCGGCGGGCGGCGGGCGCGCCGCCCGCAGCTCCGACGACCGCCGTGCTGGTGCAGCGGCTGGTCGACGCCGACGTCGCCGGGGTGCTGTTCGCCGGCCCAGAGGTGCGGATCGAGGCGTCCTGGGGGTTGGGCGAGAGCGTGGTCGGCGGCCGGGTCACCCCGGACTCATGGGTGCTCTCCGGTGACACGGTGACTCACCGGTCGCTCGGCGGAAAGCAGCAGCGCATCGACCGCGCAGACACCGGGCTCGTCACCCGAGCCGTGCCGCCGGCCGACCGGGACCGCTTCTGCCTCACCGACGACGACCTGCACCGGCTCGCCCGGCTGGGCCAGCAGGCAGCGGAGCTGTTGGGCGGTCCGCAGGACGTGGAATGGGCGCTCGCCGACGGCCGGATCTGGCTGCTCCAGGCCCGGCCGATCACGGCCGCCGTGCCACCCTCCCCTGCGGGCGGCGGCACCGCGCTGACCGGTACGCCCGGCAGTTCGGGGGTCGCCGCCGGCCCCGCCCGCCTGGTCCGCGGCCCCGACGATTTCGCCCGGGTACGCCCCGGCGACGTGCTCGTCTGCCGCACCACCGACCCGGCGTGGACGCCGCTGTTCGGCGTCGTCGCGGCGGTGGTCACCGAGACCGGCGGCCTGCTCTCGCACGCCGCGATCGTGGCGCGGGAACAGGGCCTGCCAGCCGTGCTGGCGGTGACGGACGCGATGACCGCCCTGCCCGACGGCGCGACCGTCGAGGTGGACGGCAGCACCGGCCGGATCGTGCTTCCCACTGCGCGGTGATCAGGGCTGGATACGGTGGTCGAATGAGCGAACGCAGCGCCGGCACGGGCAGCCCGACCCGCTGGGTCACCGACACCGGCCCGGAACACTCCCAGTGGTACGTGGACCGCTTCCGCCAACTGGCCGCCGAGGGTGCCGACCTGGCCGGCGAGGCCCGGCTGCTGGACACGCTGGTACCGCCGGGAGCACGGATCCTCGACGCCGGCTGCGGCACCGGCCGGGTGGGTGCCGCACTGGCCGCCCGGGGGCACACGGTGCTCGGGGTGGACGCCGACCCGGTGCTCATCGAGGCGGCCCGCGCCGACCACCCGGGACCCCGCTGGCTGGTCGGCGACCTGGCGGAGTTGGATCTCGCGGCTGCCGGTGAGCCGGAGCCGTTCGACGCGGCGGTGCTGGCCGGCAACGTGATGACCTTCGTCGCCCCGGGCACCGAGGTGGCGGTGCTGCGCCGGGTCGCCGCGCACCTGCGCCCGGACGGGGTGCTCGCGGTCGGCTTCGGCACCGACCGGGGCTATCCGCTGGCCGACTTCGACGCCGACCTGGCCGCCGCCGGCCTGCGACTGGAACACCGCTTCGCCACCTGGGACCTGCGCCCCTGGCGCGACGACGCGGACTTCGCCGTCAGCGTCCTGCGCCGCCCCGCCTGATCGTCGCGCTACGAGTCGCGGCCGGCCGGCTCTGTGAGCGGACTGGCGGCGGTGATCGTCGGGATCACGGCGATCGCGTCGAAGCTGCCGGCCGGCGAGGGCAACTCGTAGTAGTGCTCGTCGTCGCGCTCCGGCTGATATATGCCGGAGATCAGCCGGGTTCGCCAGGGCTGGTCGAACCCGTCCCCGGGGGCCGCCGAGCGCAGGTCGACGATCCGTGCGCCACTCATGTCGCCGGCACTCTCGTCGTCGCCGTCGAGCAGCCGGGCTTCCAGCGAGGTCGGGCTCGGGTACGGGATCTCCGTGCCGAGGATCCGCCCCCGGCCGAAGGCGATGTGCACGGCCGCGTACCGGTCCCCCAGGGCCGCCCCGAGGTGGGCACCCAGCATGACGTTGCCGTGCTTCGCCACGTGTGCGCTGCCCTCCCAGAGCACGACGCGGCCACCGCTGCGACGCTGGTGATCGAGGAGCCGCTCAGCTGCGGCACGTTCCTCCCGCTCGGCGTCGTATCCGCTGCTGCCGGGGGCGGTGGCGTGGAAGTCGACAATCGCGTCGACCAGCCGCAGCGCCTCGTCGTGCCCCGGGCCGCCGTCGAGCCGGGCGACCAGGTCGCGGGCGGTGCGGGCAAGCTCGACGAAGGGTACGCCGGGATGGGTGCCGTACAGGCGCTGGACGTGTTCGCCGTTGTCGTGGGCGGTGCGGATGACCTCGAAGCGTTCGCCGACCCGCGTCGCGGTCGCCCGGTCCACCGAAGCGAGCAGTTCCACCACCCGGTCGTAGTCGGCGGGGAGCGTACGCGGGCCGGCGATGCCGATGATGCGTACCGGATCGTCCGGGTGCCGCTCGTTGTGCCGGCGCAACCGGACCAGCGCGTCGCGCATCTCGATCGTCCGCCACGGCCCCCACGCCTGGGCGAGCGTCGCGTCCAGGTCGACGTCCTCGCCCCGGACGTACCGGTCGTAGCGGTCGCCGACCCGCTCGTTGTCGAGCAGCGCGACGACCCGGAACCCGCGCCGGATCAGCGCGTGCGTGGTCTGCTCGACCAGCCCGAAGGTCTCGTTAGCCGCGCGGGTGCTGGTGCCGAGCCCGACGATCGTGGCGGTCTCGACCAGGGCGGCGAGCCGGTGCGCTTCAGGATGCTCCATGCCCCCGACGATCGGGGTTCAACATAGGTTGAAGTCAAGCCCGCGAGCGGGTACGGGTCAGCGGGTCGGGTCGTCCCGCCCGATCTCGCAGAGCTTGGCGCCGGACGCCACCGCCGCGAGCTGCGCCTTGAGGTGGCGCACCCGCTCCTCGGCCTCGGTCACCAGCCGCTCCGCGACCCGCCCCCACTCCTCGGGCGTCGGGTCGTCCGAGAGGTCGGCGAAGAGGTCGGCGATCTCGCGCACGCTCAGGCCGACCCGCTGGGCGAGCTTGGCCACCTGGATCCGGCAGGCGGCGGACTCGTCGAAGCGCCGTTGGTTGCCCGAGGTCCGTACGGCCTTGATGACCCTGTGGTTGTCGTAGAACCGCACCGCGGAGGGCGCGACGCCGCTGTCCACGGCGACTTCGCCGACACCGAGCGTCCGGGTGGAGTGCGCGAGAGCGGACATGACCGCAGACTAGCGCCCCGGGACTTGACTTCAACCAATGTTGAACCGGCACGGTCTCGGGCGTGACCATTTCCAACGAACCGCACAGCCACCCCGCCGCCGCAACCGGCCTACGCGTCGCCGTGATCTCCGCAAGCGTCCGCACCGAACGGATGGGTCCGGCGATCGCCCGCTGGGTCGTCGCCGCGCTTGACGAGTCGGTCGAGGCGGACCTGATCGACATCGCCGAGATCACGCTGCCCGACGACAGCCTGCTCTATCCCGGCGGCGGGCCGGGAAGCGAGGTGGCCCACCGGATCGCGGCGGCCGACGCGTTCGTCTTCGTCACGCCCGAGTACAACCACAGCTATCCCGCCTCGCTGAAGCGCCTGATCGACTGGCACTACGCCGAGTGGCGCGTCAAGCCTGCGACTGTTGTCGCGTACGGCGTCCAGGGCGGGTACGCGGCGATCGAGCACCTGCGCGGGGTGCTGGCCGAACTCAGCGTCGTGACGACCCGCCGGGCCATGGGCCTGCGCGTGCCGTGGACCTGCCTCGACGACCGGGGCCGGTACGCGCCGGACACCGATGTCTCGCGCGGCCTGGCCGCGAGCCTGGCCGAGCTGCGGTGGTGGGCCGAGGTGCTGGCCGACGCCCGACGAACCCGGCCCCTCCCGGCCTGACCTCGGCCGGCGGCCACCGCTCCCCGGCCGGCGACCACCGCTCCCCGGCCGGCGACCACCGCTCCTCGGCCGGCGTTCACCGCTCCTCGGCCGCACTGTCGACCGGGACGCCCAACTCCGCGAGGAAGGCGCTCGCCGCAGGGGTTCGGGCGGCCCGGTTCCAGATCAGGTACTCGATCCGGGCGGGCGCGTCCCGCACCGGGATGGTGACCACGCCAGCCAGGTGTGGCGTGAAGTTCGAGGCGAGCAGGGCGATGCCCAGGTTACGGCGGATCAGCCGGGTCATCAGGATGTCCACCGTGGTCACCTCGAAGGCGACCTCACGGTGCACTCCGGCGGCGGCGAAGGCCTGGTCGGACTGGGCGCGTCCGGCCGTTCCCGCCGGCAGGTCCACGAACACCTCGGTGGAGAGTTGGGCGAGGTCGACCTCGTCCTGTCCGGCGAGCGGATGCTCGGGTGCCACCACGGCGACCAGCCGGTCGTGGGCCAACTGCCTGGCGGTGACCCCTTCCGGCCGGGCGGTCACCGGAAGCCCGAGGAAGCCGACGTCGATCGCGCCCTCCTTCACCTGGTCGATGAGCTGTTCGCTACCGGCGACCCGGAGGTTGATGCGGACCTGCGGATAGCGCTGCCGAAAGGCGTCGAGCGCGGCCGGGATGTCGACCGCCGCGACGGTGGGGATGACGCCGACGGTGAGGCGGCCACGGATCTCGCCGACGGCTGAGGCCACCTCGGCCGCCGCCCGCTCGGCGGCGTCGAGACACTGCCGGGCCGCCGGGAGGAACGCCTCGCCGGCCGGGGTCAGCCGCACCCGGCGGCTGGTGCGGTCGAAGAGCCGGGCACCGAGTTCCCGTTCCAGACGGGCGATCTGGTGGCTGAGGGCCGACTGGACCACCCGGCACCGCTCGGCGGCCCGGGTGAAGTTGCGCGTCTCCGCCACCGCCACGACGTACCGCATCTGCTGAAGCTCCACCGATCAATCGTGAACCACGATAGATCAGCTGACAAACATGTGTTGGACTCATTGCTGTCCCGGCACCGATCCTGAGTCGCGTGACAAACCTCGCGACCACACCAACCGGCACCGGCCGGCTGGCCGCCACCGCCGCGACCGCGTTCGCCCCTGCGGTGTGGGGGACGACGTACGTGGTAACCACCGAGCTGCTGCCGGCGGGCCACCCGCTGTTCGCGGGGCTGATGCGTGCGCTGCCGGCGGGTCTGCTCGCGCTGGCGTTCGCCCGTACGCTGCCGCGCGGCTCCTGGTGGCTCAAGGCGGCGGCGTTGGGCGTACTCAACATCGGCGTGTTCCTGCCGCTGCTGTTCGTCGCCGCCGAGCGGCTGCCCGGCGGGGTGGCCGCCACGCTGGGCGCGGTGCAGCCCCTGGCCGTGGCGATCCTGGCCGTGACGGTGCTGCGCCAGAACCCGTCGGCCTGGAGCTTCGGCTGGGGAACCGCAGGTGTGCTGGGCGTCGGGCTGATGGTCGTCGGCCCCGACGCGGCCTTCGACACGGTCGGCATCCTGGCCGGTCTCGGCGGTGCCGGCGCGATGGCGCTCGGCGTGACGCTGACGAAACGCTGGGGACGCCCGCCGGACGTGGGCCCGACGACCCTCGCCGGCTGGCAACTCACGGCCGGCGGCCTGTTCCTGTTGCCGGTGACGTTCCTCTTCGAGGGGGCGCCGCCCGCCGTCGACGGGAACGCCGCCCTCGGTTACCTCTGGCTCGGCCTGCCCGGCGGCCTGCTCGCGTACACCCTCTGGTTCCGCGGCATCGGCACGCTGCCGGTCACCTCCGTCGCCGTGCTCACCCTGCTGTCGCCGCTGGTGGCCGCCGTGCTGGGCGCGGTGTTCCTCGGCCAGCTGCTCACCCCGATCCAACTGGTCGGCTTCGCGCTCTGCCTCGCCGCGATCGTCGCCGGCCAGGCCAGCCCGAACCGCACCACGACCACCTCGAAGATCACCAAGCAGAGGGTCCACCGATGAAGATCACCGTGGTCGGCGCCACCCGCCCCGCGCCAGGCACGGAGCACACCGTCACCGCGACCACCGCCGCACTGCTCGACGCCGCCGCCGGGACCGGGACCGGGACTCGCATCTTGCTCTCTTGACCGCCGATTTACTGCTTTACTATGGTCCTAGTAAAGCAGTAAGGGGCTACCGTGTTCGTCTTTCGGCTCGACACCCACTCCGGCGTCCCGCCGTACCTGCAACTCGTCCAGCAGGTCCGCCAGGCGGTGCTGCTGGGCTTTCTCCAACCCGGTGACCGCCTCCCGCTCATCCGCGAGGTGGTCGAGGACCTGGCGATCAATCCGAACACCGTCGCCAAGGCGTACCGGCAGATGGAGCAGGAGAACCTGGTCACCGGCCGGCCCGGTCAGGGCACGTTCGTCAACGAACAGCAGTCGGCCGTGATGCCGGCATCGACGTACACGTCGCTGCGCCGTGGCCTGTCGACCTGGCTGCGCCGCGCCTACGCGGCCGGCCTCGACGAGCAGGCGGTCAACGCGCTTTTCACATCCGTCCACCAGCAGACGAGAAATGAGGACGTGGCGTGACAGCTACCGAGTTCGCGCTGCGCACCGACGGTGTGGGCAAGCGGTACCGGAAGGGCTGGGCGCTGCGCGACTGCACCCTGGCCCTGCCGGCGGGCGGCGTGATCGCCCTGGTCGGGCCGAACGGCGCGGGCAAGACCACGCTGCTGCGCATGGTCGTCGGGTTGCTGGCCCCGAGCGTCGGCACGGTGGAGGTCCTCGGCCACGACGTCACCGCCAGCACCCCGCAGACTCTGTCCCGGGTCGGGTTCCTGGCCCAAGACCACCCGCTGTACAAGCGCTTCACCGTCGCCGAGATGCTCCGCTTCGGCCGGGCCTGCAACCTGCGGTTCGACCAGGGGCTGGCCGAGCGCCGGCTGGCGAAGCTGGGCATCCCGCTCGACCGCAGGGCCGGTACGCTCTCCGGCGGGCAGCAGGCCCAGGTCGCGTTGGCTCTGGCCCTGGCGAAGCGGCCGGACCTGCTCGTCCTCGACGAGCCGGTGGCCAGCCTCGACCCGCTGGCCCGGCACGAATTCCTCCAGGTCCTGATGGGCGCGGTGGCCGAGGGCGGGGTGACCGTCCTGTTCTCCTCCCACGTCGTGCACGAGCTGGAGCGCGTCTGCGACCACCTGGTCGTGCTCAACCACGGCCGGGTCACGCTCACCGGTGACATCGACACCCTCCTCGCCGAGCACCGGCTGCTCCTCGGCCCGCGCACGGCCACCGACCTCGACCGGGCCGGCACCGTCGTGCAGGCCGTGCACAGCGACCGGCACACGACCCTGCTGGTACGCGACGGCGCGATCCCGGTCGTGCCCGGGTGGCAGGCCCAGCCGGTCGCGCTGGAGGACCTGGTGCTGGCGTACCTGCGCCGGCCGTCCGAGCCGAGCGCCACGGTCGGGTCGGGGGTGGCGGCATGACGTGGTTGATCTGGCGACAGCACCGGACGGAGGTCTGCGTCCTGGGTCTGCTCGTCGGCATGTTCGGCATTGCCCTGCTGGTGCTCGGCACGCAGGCCCACGACCTGTTCCCCGGCGACCCCGCCAGATGCGCGGGAGAGGCCGGCATCAACGAGACCTGCACGGCCGCCTTCCGCCGGCTCGACGAGGAGTACGGGTACGTCGAGAACCTCCTGGCGGCCTTCTATCTGGTCCCCGTCGTCATCGGTGCGTTCCTCGGTGCGCCGCTGCTGGCACGCGAACTGGAGGACGGCACCTGGCAGCTCGCCTGGACGCAGGCCGTGCCACGGATGCGCTGGCTGGCAGCCAAGCTCGCGGCACTGGCCGGTGTCACCGTCACGCTCACCGGGATGTTCACCGCGGTGCTCACCTGGTTCCGCCGGCCATTCGACGCGTGGGAAGGGCGGTTCCAGTACGACGCCTTCGACCTGGAGGGACTCGTTCCGATGGCGTACGCGCTGTTCGCGTTCGGCGTCGCCACCGCCGCAGGGGCGATCCTGCGGCGCAGCCTGCCCGCGTTCGGCGTCGCGTTCGGGGCGTTCCTCGCCGCCCGGATGTCGGTGGCGCTGTTGGCCCGTCCCGCGTACGCCACGCCGCTCACCACCATGGAGCCGGTCCCCGTCGGCGGCTCGCAGGACCAGGCGGGGCAGCGGCCCGTGCACAGCATCGCTGACTGGATGATCGAACACGGCTACGCAGACGCCACCGGGCGCAGGCTGAGCTGGACCGATTACTCCGAGCTGGAGGAGGCTGCCAACCGGGCCGGCAGCAACGTCAACCAGTTCCTGCACGCGCGGGGCATCCAGCAGTTCGAGGTCTACCACCCGGCCGACCGGTTCTGGCCGTTCCAGCTCATCGAGGCGGCCCTGTTCATCGCCGTCGCGGCGATCCTGATCGGGGTGGTGGTGTGGCGGGTACGCCGCCGGATGATCTAGGGCCCTGACCTTAATGTGGCAGCAGTGCCGCCCCCCAACCGGGCACGATGGCGATGGTGGTTGGCCACAACGGCCAGCGGCGCTAGATCGGGAAATGGCCGCGCCGCCACTGCCAGTGGCGGCCAGCCTTCAGGTGATCGATGATCGCGCGCTGAAGCACTGTGTCACGCGGCAGCTGGTCGAGCGGTGTGGTCAGGGTGCGGAAGACGAACCGCAGCACCTCGATGTCGGCATCCGGCCCTTCCGTCTCGTCGTAGGGCACCAGCTCGAACCTCCGCTGGAACCGGGCGATGTTGGAGTCCTCCGGCAGGTACTCCAGCAACTGCGGGTCGAGCAGCCACGAGGCGCAGGCGAACGCCGTGTAGTGCTCGTCCGGAAAATGGCGCGGGAAAAAGGCGCGACCCTTGTCGAGCGACGCCTCGATCGCCTCCGGAGTCAGCGGCCCCGCGTCGGGTATGTGCAGGCTGATGGCGGTGTCACCGCGATGGTGTTGCAGCCGCCCCAACTCGTAGACGCCGCCCCGCGCGTGCAACGTCAGCCAGCTCTGCATGACCGGCCAGCCCTCGCGGTTCATCCGCCGGTCGATCGCGAGATTGCGGCCCAGGTCCGCGAGGGTCAGCCAGGACACGTCGTCCGGGACGTCATGCTCGCGGTGGTACCCCCGGACCACGTCGACCAGCGCCAGGTACGCGTACACGTAGAGGTGCCGCCAGGCGAGGCCGCGATCGCGCGGCAGCTCCGGACCGGGCGCCATCCACTCGTGGCCCCCGAGATCGGCGCGGACCAGCGCGATCGATCGGTCGAGCAGCCAGCGCAGCTCCGGAGTCCACAATGGGGAGTCGGGGTCGGGCCAGCCCGCCATGATCTCCGCAGCGTCGTCCGGCCGTACCCCGAGCCGGTCGAGGAGCGCGGGCGCGTCGGCCTTGACGGGCAGCGGAGCCGACGGCCGGTCACCGGCGAGCCGGTGCACGCGATCGATGTCCTCGACGGGTACCCCGAGCCGGGCCGCGATGTCGTCCAGATCCACGCGCTGACCCTACCGACCGCCGCACCCCCGCAACAGGCTCGGGCCGTCCGGCCATTACTGCCCGACCGATGACCAGCGGCATCACCGCCACATCGAGTAGCGCCGATCGCACCCACGCGCATTCCGACGGGCCAGTTGCGCCAAGCTGTTGTTCAGCCAAGTCAGAGTAAGACCGGAAATAGGGCGTCCCGGCGAGGTGGCCGCCGCTCAACGTAGCGCAAGACACCGCATCTGGGGCTTTCCAGCAGGTCCGGATAGCCCGACATGCCGCAACCGGTGAAACCCACCCCGGCATCCCGCACGTTCCTTGAGTTCGGCGGCTAGCGTCCGGAGAGAATCAGAGGAGTTTGCCTGATCCCTTAGACCCGATCCATGTCGCAATCTGCCCGCAAGTAGCCTGCTGTCAGACGACAGTTGGAGATCCGGTGGACAACGCGAGCGACCCGAAGAAGCACAGCGCGGAGACCTTCGCCGCCGAACGACGCCACCCGCCTGCACCTCGACACCGGCAACCCCACCACAGCCGGACAGACCCTCCTACACGCCGACCGGTCGCCCGTACCCTCCTCGCCGAGATCACCCAACGCGGACCGGCACCGGCCGACGTGGCCCGACTGGCCGCCATCGTCGCCCCTTGAGGTAAAGGGTGGGCACCCCTCATGATCGTTGACGTCGGAGCGACTCGACACGCCCAGAAACCAGTAGCCAGAGCGTCAACGATCACCATCCACCGACACACCCGGTAATCGCAACAGCCGGCTCAGCGGGTGTGGGTGACTGTTGCGATGCCGCCGACCAGGATCTGCGGCCCGGTGGCACCCGGTCGGGCGGTGGCGGTGATGGTTGCCGGGTGGCCGAGGGCGTCGCCCATGTCGACGGTGAGATCCCGGCCAGCCAGGTGAGCGGCGAGACAGGCGGTGCTGTTGACGTTTGCGACGTCCTCCGGCACGCGCTCGGCGAGGGCGGCGAGGGCGGCGACCGTACCGTGGCCGCAGGCGGGCAACTCCCCCTCGGTGGTGAAGAAGCGCAGTCGTACCGGAGGCTCGTCGGCCGGGTTCCGGTGCTGGGCGCGCCGCGGGTCGTACGGCTGCCGGCCGGTGAGGAAGACGGCGTGTGACGTGCCGCAGCGGGCCGGGACGCGACGGCGCTCGGCATCAGTGAACATGGTCGGGACCGGGTCGTCGACCACGGCCGTGGGACTGCCGCCGTGGTCGCCGCGAAGGCAGGCGTTCACGATGCTGATCGGAGGGTGGCCGGTCGGGCGGCTCGGCGGCCTCGGCGTTGATGTCCGGCCCGCCGTCGGCGAGTCCGGCGCGTAGCTCGGCGGCGTCATGCGGGGGCGGCCGTGTGGCGAGCGGTCTCCGGGTCCAGGGTGGGACCGGCGGGCACCAGGCTGACCACGCCCGCCGGGAGCCGGACCGGGCGGGCCTCGCCGTAGCCGAGCATGGCTGGTACCCCGGCGTCGGCCAGGACGTGCCGGCGGCCGAGGTCGGTCACCACGGAGATCGCCCCGCCGGTCGCGCCCGGTGCGGCCACGGACTCGACAAGCGCGCCGCGCCCCGGCTCCACGATTACGTGGTCGGCGACCGCCGGGCCGGCCGCCCGGCTCTCGGCGCTCGGTGCGGTCGGCTCCGGCAACGTGACGCCGAGCCGCAGCTCGACCTGTCCGGACTCGTCAGCGACCCGGGCGCAGAGCGCCGGTGAGTCCATGGTGGCCAGCCGGGGCGGTGCGCCCGGTGGCGCGTGCGGCCCGGCCGGTGCGAGGTCGTCAAGTTGGGGCAGGGCCGCGAAGCGACCGAGGCTGATCTGGTCCGGCTCGCGTTGCCCGGTGCGGGCGAGCAGCAGCGCCGCCTGAAGCTCGGTGATGCCGGCGAGGCCGTCGCGCTGGACCACCGCGTACTGTCGGCCACCACCGGAGTTGCTCACCACCAGCACGTCGCCGATCCGGGCGTCGGCGATCCGGGCGGATGGCCCGCCGAGGCCGGGCAGTTCCAGCGGCGCCAGGTCCAGCCCGGCCGGCACCGTGTTGAGCAGGGCTGCCGCGACGGGTACGGCCCGGGCGCGGGTGACCGCCAGCGCGGCCAGCACCCGGTCGGTGTCGCGGATCAAATGACGGCGCTGCTGCCAGAGCAGGTGCAGCCGACCGTCGGGGGCGCGCAGCAGCAGCGCCTCCGCGCCGAGTGGCCGGCCGCCGGCCCCGCCGGTGCCGATCAGCAGCACCGACCGCGACTGCTGACCGCCGCCCTCGGTGCCGACCGAGCAGACCGTCCACGCCCCGGTGGCCAGCCGGGTCGCCGCCGGCAGCGAGTCGGGCGCGTCGGCGATGCCCAGCGGCAGGCCACGCGGGACGCCTTCGATCGACCGGCGCGACACCAGTACGGTCTTCGGCCGGTCGGCACCGAGGATCAGGAGCGCGGACGCGTAGTTGAGCACCGGGTGCAGCCGCTGCTCGCGGTAGACGAACCGGGCGCCGGACTCCTTCTCCACGATTACCGCACCGCCGTCGCGCCACTTCACGCCGCCGCCGATGAAGAGGCCGTAGAGGGCGAACCCACCCAGCCCGATCACCGCCACCAGTACGCTGGCCAGCGCCGCACCGGCGAGCCGGCGGAACGGTGCCTGCGCCGGGTCGGTCTCGCGCATCACCAGGGCGGCCACCACCCGCTGGATGGTGAACTGGTACGAGTGCAGCTGGTCCTGCCGCGACGGCATGCCACCCCTTCCGCGAGTACGGTCGGGGCACAGGATAGGCGCTGCGTCAGCAGCCCGTGAACCGTGCGTCACCGCCGCCCAGCCCAGACGCCGCTGACCTGCCCAGTCGGCATGATCCAGAACGAAGCGGGTAGCTGGAGCGGCAGGCCGTCCGGATCCGCCGGACGGCCGGTGCTCGGGAGGTGAAGATGCGCGCCCTGCTCTGGGTCGTCGGCGTGGTCGCCGGAATACTCGTCCTGCTCGGCCTGCTGCTGGAGGCGGTCCGCTGGCTGGTCATCATCGGGATCATCGCGTTCGTGGCAGTGGTCGTGCTGGCCTTCGTCCGTGGCCGTCAGTCGGCCCGCAACTACCCCAGCCGCCGCTGAGCCGCGCGGATCCTGGTACGAGACCGCACCACCGGTTTCGTACCAGGATCCGAACTGTCAGGCGGCGACGAGTGCCGGGGTCGGCTGGTCGTCGACGGGGGTGGCCCGCTGGCGGCGGTTCGGCAGGGCGAGCCGGAAGACCTTCTTCCAGGCCGAGAAGACCTGGCGGGGCAGCGAACCGGTGGTGTACTTCAGGCCGTAGCGGTCGAAGAGCGCCCGCACCTCGGGGGCGATCTCCTGGTAGCGGTTGCTCGGCAGGTCCGGGTAGAGGTGGTGCTCGATCTGGTACGACAGGTTGCCGGTCATGATGTGCATCAGCCGGCTGCCGCTGATGTTGCCCGAGCCGAGCATCTGCCGCAGATACCACTCGCCCCGCGTCTCACCCTCGATCGAGGTCTTCTCGAAGGTCTCGACGCCCTCCGGGAAGTGCCCGCACATGATCACCGAGTGGCTCCACAGGTTGCGGATCAGGTTCGCGGTGAAGTTGGCGGCCATGGTGTGGAAGAACGACGGGCCGGAGAGCAGCGGGAAGAGCAGGTAGTCCTTGAGCACCTGGCGGCGGATCTTCCGACCGGCCGCGCGGGCCTTGGCCCGGAACTCCGGGTCCTTGAGCCCGCCCTTCTCCTTCAGCCGCCTCCCCAGTTCGAGGTCGTACGCGGCGACGCCGTACTCGAAGAAGCAGGCGTTGAGGAAGTTGTAGAACGGCTGGCCCAGGTACGCCGGGTGCCAGGGCTGGTCCTCGTCGACGCGCATGATGCCGTAGCCGAGGTCGTTGTCCTTGCCGACCACGTTGGTGTAGCGGTGGTGCAGCTCGTTGTGCGACTGCTTCCACTGGTCGGCCGGGGTGGCGTGGTCCCACTCCCAACTGGTCGAGTGGATCTTCGGGTCACGCATCCAGTCCCACTGGCCGTGCAGGACGTTGTGCCCGATCTCCATGTTCTCCAGGATCTTCGCCACCGACAGTCCGGCGGTGCCGACCAGCCAGGCCGGCGGGAAGAGCGAGAAGAGCAGCACGACCCGGCTGCCGACCTCCAGCTTGCGCTGCGTCGAGATGACCTTCCGGATGTACGCGGCATCCCGTTCACCCCGGGTGTCGATCACCCGCTGGCGGATGGCGTCGAGTTCCTTGCCGAGGGTTTCGATATCCTCGGCGGTGAGGTGGGCGATCGGGTTGGTGGCCTTCTTCTGGATGACGGTCACGTCGGTCTTTCTCCGATCAGATCTCGAGTTCACACGGGCCGGCGGCGGCCGACACACAGGTCTGCACGCGTACGCCGTCGCCCGGCAGGGCGGTGGTCAGTTCCCCGTTACGCAGGTCCCGGACCGCGCCCTGCCGCAGGGGCAGCACACAGCCGAAGCAGATGCCCATCCGGCAGCCCGAGGGCATCAGCACACCCGCGTTCTCGCCGGCGTCGAGCAGCGGGGTGCCACCGCCGGCCTCGACGGTGATGGACGAACGGGTGAAGGTGACGGTGCCACCGTCACCGGCGGTGATGATCGTGGGCCGGAACCGCTCGGTGTGCAGCCGTTCGGCGCAGCCCCGCGCCGCCCAGTGCGCCTCGGCCGCGTCGAGCAGCCCGACCGGGCCACACGCCCAGGTCTGGCGGTCCAGGTGGTCGGGGACCAGGGTGTCGAGTTCGGCGACGTCGAGCAGCCCGTCGACGTTTGTGTGCCGCTCCACCAGCCGGATCTCGCCACGCTCGGCGAGGTCGCGCAGCTCCGCGCCGAAGACGACGTCGGTTGCGGTGGGCGCCGAGTGGACCAGCACCACGTCGCTGCCGGTCAGCACGCCCGAGCGCAGCATCCCGGCGACCGGGGTGATGCCGCTGCCCGCGGTGAGGAAGAGCACCCGGGCCGGTGCCGGGTCGGGCAGCACGAAGTCGCCCTGTGCCTGGTCGAGCTGCACGATCGTGCCGGGTCGTACCCGGCGGACGAGGTGGTTGCTGACCACGCCGTCCTCGATCGCCTTGACCGTCACCGAGATCGGGTCGGGGTGCCGGCCGGGTCGGGAGGTGACCGAGTAGGCGCGCCACTGGCGCACCCCGTCGACGTCGACGCCGAGCCGCACGTATTGGCCGGGCAGGTGTCCCCGCCAGCCACGGCCGGGCCGGATCAGCAGGGTCGCCGCGTCCGGGGTCTCCGGGCGGACGTCGAGGATCCGGCCCCGCAGGTCGGCGCCGGCCCGCAGCGGCGCGACCAGATCCAGGTAGTCGCCGGGCAGCACCGGCGTGGTCACTGTCTCGGCAAGCCGCCAGAGGCGACGGCGCAGGGATCCCGGTGCGTGCGGTCGCGGGGCGGTAGTGGTCATAACACGATGGTCGCGGCCGGCTGGCATAGAATCTTGGCCTGCGAAGGTAAAGCGATCCACCCCTTTTGTGCGGAGAGAACAACCGTGGCGGAATCCTCCGGAACCACCCATCGGGCGGCGCGCCTCGAACTGGACGATCGGGTCGCCCGCGAGCTGCGTGACCGGCTACCGATGGTAGCCGGTCGGACCGTCACCGCCATCACGGCCGAGGTGCCCAGCTACTCAGGCACCCTGACCGGGCAGATGCGGGACAAAATCGAGAACGCCGTGCAGATCGCCCTGGGCACCTTCCTGCAACTGCTGGAACGCTGCGAGGCCACCGATCCGAGCACCCCGCTGATCCCGGCGCTGGAGGCAGCGTACGCGCTGGGCAGCGGCGAGGCCCGCTCCGGCCGCAGCATGGACGCGCTGCTGGCCGCGTACCGGGTCGGTGCCCGGGTCTCCTGGCGGGAGATGGCCGCCGCCACCGTGGCGATCGGCCTGCCGGCCGCCACCGTCGCCGAGTTCGCCGAGCTGATGTTCGCCTACATCGACGAGCTCTCTGCCGCGAGCGTGGCCGGGCACGCCGACGAGTTGGCAAGCGTCGGCCGGGCCCGGCGGCGCAACCTGGAACGGCTCACCCACCAACTGCTCGCCGGCGAGCCCGAGGACGTGCTGCGGCGCAGCGCCGAACGGGCGGACTGGCCGGTGCCGCAGACCCTCACCGTCGTCCTGCTGCCCCGGGCCAACCTGCGTGGGGTGCTCGCCCTGCTCAGCGAGCACACGCTGGAGAGCAGCGAGGAGTCGCCCGCCGGCGAACCCGGCGAGGAGCGGGCCGTGCTGCTCGTACCGGACGCCCACGGCGACCGCCGGCAGCTCGCCCGGGTACTGCACCGACGCCGCGCGGTGCTCGGGCCCGCCCGGCCATGGGAGCGGGCCAACTCCTCCTACCGGCGGGTCCTGCGGGCCGTGGAGATCGGCATCGCCCGCCCACCGGACGGCGAGCCGCTGGACACCGAACACCACCTGGCCGAGCTGCTGCTCAGCGCCGACCGGGAGGCCCTCGCCGACCTGCGGGCCCGGGTCCTGCAACCCCTCGCGGAGCTGCCCGCGGCCACCGCCGAACGGCTCACCGAGACACTCCGGTCCTGGCTGCTGCACCAGGGACGCCGCGACGACGTGGCCGCCGACCTCTTCGTCCATCCGCAGACCGTGCGCTACCGGATGGGCCAGCTGCGGCAGCTCTACGGCGAGCGGCTCAGCGACCCGCGTACGCTGCTCGACCTGACCGTCGCCCTGGCCCTGCCCGGCACCACCCAGCCGGCGGGTTGAGCACCGGCGGGTCACCGGTCAGTCCGAGGAGAGTCACGGTCAGTCCAAAGAGAGTCACCGGTCAGTCCGAGGAGATCGGCCCCAACAGGCGGATCTCCTCGGCGTCCAGCCTGGCCTGCAACTCGCGCAGCACCGCCTCGTCGATCTCCCGGGCGTCCCGCATGCGGGTGATCTCCTGTCGCTTGTGTTCGAGCGCGGCCAGGCGCAGCCGGCGTTCGTTCTCGCGGGCCACCGCCGACTCACCCTGCGGCTCCTCCTGCACGGCGCCGAGGTGACTCTCGTACTCGGCCTGGAGTCGCTGCACGGCCTCCGGGTGGGCGCCGATTCGCCCGGCGATCTCCGGCAGCGCGGTGAGGGTGGCCCGGGTGGCGTGCACCTGCGCCTGTCGGCTCTCGTCTTCGCGCTCCGAATCGCCGGTGAGGCGGGCCCAGCTCATCAGCAGCGGCAGGGTGGTGCCCTGCACGAGCATCGTCACCAGGATCACCGTCGCCACACAGAAGATGATCAGATCGCGTTCCCGCACCGGTCCGCCGTCGGCGTTCAGCGGCACGGCGAGCGCCGCCGCCAGGGAGACCGCACCCCGGAACCCCGCCCACCCGGCGACCGTACGCACCCGCCAGTTCACCCGTCGGGCACGCCTGATCTTGCCCCGGTCCAGCAGCCAGGCCAGGGCCGCCGTCAGGTGCAGCCAGAGCATCCGCACCGCCACCAGCACACCGGCCACCACGAGCGCGATGGCGATCGCACGCGGCAACGAGACGCTGGAGACACCCCGGACCGCCCGCGGGATCTGCATCCCGACCAGCACGAAGAGTCCGCCGTTGATGAGGAACGTGGTGAGGTCCCAGAAGGACAGGGCCAGCACCCGGGACCGGGCCCGGATCACCCGAGGACTGGCGAAGGCGACCATCAGACCGGCGACCACCACCGCGAGCACCCCGCTCTCGTGGACGCTGTCGGCCAGGAAGAAGGCGGCGAACGGGGTGAGTACGCTGAGCGCACCTTCGCGCAGCGGATCGTCCAGGCGCTTGCGGATCAGGATCACCACCGTGCCGACCAGCACGCCGGCCGCGATGCCGCCGAGGAAGGACAGGCCGATCCGGCCCACGAGTTCCAGGGCACCCGGTGCGGCACCCCCGCCCAGCAGGCCGAGCGCGACGGCGAAGAGCACCAGGGCGGTGCCGTCGTTGATCAGGCTCTCGGCGCCCAGGGTGGTGAGCAGCCGCCGGGGCATCCGCTTGGCCAGGCCGGCCACCGCGGCGGCATCGGTCGGCGCGAGCGCGGCACCGAGCACCCAGGCCACCGCCGGGTCGACGCCGAGCCGCTGTGCGACCAGCGCCACCGCCACCATCGTGGCGCCGACCAGCCCGACCGCCAGCAGGGCGATGACCGCGAAGTTCGCCCGCACCTCGCGCAGGCTGGTGGCGATGCTCTCCCGGTAGAGGATCGCCGGCAGGAACAGCACCAGCACCACCTCGGGGGCCAGCACCACGTCCGCCAGCGGCGGCAGCAGCGCCAGCAGCGCACCGAAGCAGATCAGCAGCACCGGCGGTGCGACCCGGTACCGGCCACCGATCGTGGTGCCGACCAGCACGGTGACGCCAAGCGTGATGATCAGCAACAGCTCGCTCACGTCGCCCCCCGTTCGTCGCCCCCACTCATGGTGGTACGGCGACCGGCGCGGCGAGCCCGGATCGACGGAGCTACGCGGCGCGCGGAGGCGACGCGGGCGGGGCCGGCGACAGCGGCGCGGTGACCGGGCGGCGACGACCGGGCAGCGACGGAGACCGGGGCGGTGGGGCGGGCGGCTCAGCGGCGGGCGCCGGCGCCCAGGTCCTCCTCGATGCGTTTCGCGGCGGCCAGCAACGGCGGCAACAGCTCCTTGCGGATCATCTCGAACGAACCGCGACTGGCGTGGGCCGAGACGTTGACCGCGGCGATCACCGATCCGTTGTCGGCGTGGATCGGTGCGGCCAACGAGCGCAGCCCCTCCTCCAACTCCTGGTCGACGATGGCGTACCCCTGCGCGGCGATCTTCGTCAGGGTGGCGCGCAGCTTGGCCGGATCGGTGACGGTGCGCCGGGTCAACGGGCGCAGTTCCGCCTTGGCGAGGTAGTCGTCCAGCCAGTCGGCGGGCTGCGCGGCGAGCAGCACCCGCCCCATCGACGTCGCGTACGCGGGGAACCGGGTGCCGACGCTGATCCCCACCGTCATGATCCGTTTGGTGGGCACCCGGGCGACGTAGACCACCTCGTCGCCGTCGAGCACCGACACCGAGCAGGACTCGTGCACCTGCGCGACAAGCGCCTCCATGTGCGGCTGGGCTACCTCCGGCAGGCTCAGGCTGGACAGGTACGCGTAGCCGAGGTCGAGGATGCGCGGACGCAGCGAGAAGAGCCGCCCGTCGGTGTGCACGTAACCCAACTCGACCAGGGTGAGCAGGAAGCGACGCGCGGCGGCCCGGGTCAGCCCGGTGGCCCGGGCCACCTCGCTGAGGGTGAGCTGGGGATGTTCGGCGTCGAAGGCGCGGATCACGGCCAGTCCACGCTCCAGTGACTGGACGAACTCGCCGGGTCGCGCCGCGTCGGTCACTCGGCCTCCTGCCGCAGAGTCGCCTGGGCCACCTTGAACGCCCGGTTCGCCGCCGGTACGCCAGCGTAGACGGCCACCTGGAGCAGGACCTCACCGATCTCGTCGGGCGTCAGCCCGTTACGCCGGGCGGCCCGGACGTGCATCGCCAACTCCTCGTCGTGGTGCAGGGCGGCCAGCACGGCGAGCGTGACGCAGCTGCGGGTCCGCCGGTCCAGACCGTCGCGGGTCCAGATCTCGCCCCAGGCGTACCGGGTGATCAGGTCCTGGAAGTCGGCGGTGAACTCGTCGGTGTTGGCGACGGCCCGGTCGACGTACGCGTCACCGAGCACCTGCCGGCGCACCGTCATCCCGGCGTCGTGTCGCTGCTGTTCGGTCACGGTTTCTCCCCGCCTTCCGGGCCGAAGTGCGCATTGAGCAGTCGGGTCACGGCCTCGGGCTGTTCGACGCTGGCCAGGTGCGCGGCGTCGGGCAGGACGGCCAGCCGCGCGTCCGGGATCCGCCGCGCGATGTCGGCGGCCTGCTCCGGCGGGGTGGCCGGGTCGTCGGCACCGGCGATCACAAGCGTCGGTGCCCGTACCGCCGCCAGGTCCGCGCGCAGGTCCATGCCGGCGATGGCCTCGCAGCAGCCGGCGTACCCGGCCGGCGGGGTGTCCAGCAGCATGTTCCGGTGGACCGCGACCGTGTCGGGGTGAGCGGCGGCGAAGGCGGGGGTGAACCAGCGGGCGACCACGGCGTCGGCGACGGTGTCCAGCCGACCGGCGCGGACGGTGGCCGCCCGGGCCCGCCAGCCGTCGGCCGGGCCGAGCGCGGCCGACGTGCAGAGCAGGGCGAGCCGGTCGATCCGCTCGGGCGCGTGCGCGGCCAGCCACATGCCGACCATGCCGCCGAGCGAGAGCCCGGCGTAGTGCACCCGCTCGACCGCCAGCTCGTCGAGCAGTCCCAGCACCTTGCGGCCGAGCAGGTCGATGCTGTACGGCCCGTCCGGCACGGCCGAACCGCCGTGGCCGAGGTGGTCGTACCGGATGACCCGGAACCGGGCGGCCAGCGCCGCCAGCTGCGGTCGCCACATGGCGCCGGTGGTGCCCAGGGAGCTGCCCAGCACCAGCACCGGTGCCTTCGGTGGGCCGTCCACGGTGGCGTGCAGCGCCCGCACGTGGGACCGGGCGCTCACCGGGCTCCGTCCCGGTGCAGGTCGAGAGCGCGGTCGACCAGTTGACCGGCCGCACCGAGCCAGCCGGCCGGGTCCAGGGCCGCGTCGACGTCCGGCTCGGACAGGTGGGCCCGGACGTCGGGCTCGGCGAGCAGCGCGTCCCGGAAGGACGGCCGGGCGGCGGCCCGCCGGACCAGGTCGTGGGCGGCGGCGCGACCCAGCGCGGGCGCCAGCCGGGCGGCCACCGCCTCGGCGAGCAGCAGGCCACCGGTGGCGTCGAGGTTGGCCCGCATCCGGTGCGGGTCTACCCGCAGCCCGGTCAGCATCCGGGCGGTACGCTCGGCGACCCCGCCGGCCAGGTGCAGCAGTTCGAGCAGCGGTTCCCATTCGGCGTGCCAGCCGCCGGTGGCGCGTTCGTGTTCCTGTGCGGCGGCGGCGAAGAGGGTGCCGACCAGCCCGGGGCCGCGCCGGGCCGCGGCGGTTACCAGAACCGAGTCGACCGGGTTGCGTTTGTGCGGCATGGCCGAGGAGCCGCCGCGTCCCTCGCCGCCCTCGGCGACCTCACCGACCTCGCTCTGGGCGAGCAGGCCCACGTCGAGCGCGACCTTGCCGGCCGCGACGAGCAGCCCGCCGAGCGCCGCCGCGAGGTCGAGCACCGGTTGGCGGCGGGTGTGCCAGGGCAGCGGGCTCGCCGCCAGGCCGAGCCGGGCGGCAAACCGGTCGACCACGGCCGGGCCGGCCGACCCGTACCCGGCGAGGGTGCCGACCGCGCCGCCGAGCTGCGCGGGTAGGGCGTCCCGCGCCTGGATCAGCCTGTTCCGGGCCTCGTGCAGGCCGAGCAACCAGCCGGCCGCCTTGAGGCCGAAGGTGGTCGGGGCCGCCTGCTGGCCGAGGGTGCGGGCCACCATGACGGTGTCGCGGTGGGTCCGGGCCAGTTCGGCGGCGGCGTCGGCGGCGGCCTCGACGTGCCGCAGCAGCGGGCCGGCGGCCCGGCGCACCAGAAGCGACAGGGCGCTGTCGAGCACGTCCTGGCTGGTGGCGCCGTGGTGCACCCAGGGTCGGGCCGATTCGGCGACCGCGGCGGTCAGCTCCCGCACCAGCGGGACCACCGGGTTGCCGGCGGCCTCGGCCGCGGCACCCAGCGCCGCCGGGTCGTACCGCTCGGCGCGGCAGTGCCCGGCGATCTCGTCGGCGACCGGCGCGGGCAGCAGACCGACGTCGGCTGCGGCCCGGGCGAGCGCGGCCTCGGTGTCCAGCATCGCCTGCAACAGGGCCCGGTCGTGGAGTTCGGCGTCGACGTCGGCCGCGCCGGAGAGCCCGCGCAGCAGCGCCGCAGACCGCAGTACCTCAGACCGCGAAGAAGACGGTTTCATGCTCTCCCTGAAGGCGGATGTCGAACCGGTACCCGTCCGGTGCGGGACTCGCCAGCAGCGTGTCACGGCGGGCGGGGTCGACGCCACGCAGCACCGGGTCGTCGGCGTTGCCCGCCTCGTCGGCGAAGTAGACCCGGGTGACCAGGCGGTGCAGCAGGCCACGGGCGAAGACCGAGAGGGTCAGGTGCGGTGCCTCGGTCTCCCCCGCGCCGGCCGGCAGCGCCCCCGGCTTGACGGTGAGCAGCGCGTACCGGCCCTGCGCGTCGGTCTCGGCGCGACCGAAGCCACGGAAGCCGGGCACCGTGGCGGGTCGGGCGCCACGCGGGTCGTCGGGGTGGTCGAAGCGGCCGTCCGGGTCGGCCTGCCAGCTCTCCACAAGCGCGTCGACCACCGGCGCACCGGTGCCGTCGACGATCTGGCCCCGGATCCAGACCGCGCCGGGCGTGCCCTCCGGCACCACGTACGGGCCGTCGGGCCAGCGCAGACCGATGTGCAGGTACGGCCCGACGGTCTGGGCGGGCGTGACGCCCAGGCGCTCACTCATCGTCGTCCTCGTCCTCGAAGGGGGTTTCGTCCCGGCCCCGCAGCACGATGTCGAACTCGTAGGCCAGCGCCCACTCGGGCCGGGTGGTGGCGTGGTCGTAGCGGGCGATCAACCGCTGCCGGGCCTGCTCGTCGCGGATCGAGTTGAGGACCGGGTCCTGGAAGAACAGCGGGTCGCCCGGGAAGTACATCTGGGTCACCAGCCGCTGGGTGAACGCGCGGCCGAAGAGCGAGAAGTGGATGTGCGCGGGCCGCCAGGCGTTGTCGTGGTTGCGCCACGGGTAGGCGCCGGGCTGGACGGTGACGAACTCGTAGCGCCCCCGCTCGTCGGTGAGCGCCCGGCCGACGCCTGTGAAGTTCGGGTCCAGCGGGGCGGGCCAGATGTCAAGCGTGTGCCGGTATCGGCCGGCGGCGTTGGCCTGCCAGACCTCGACCAGGGTGTGCGGCACGGGCCGGCCGTCGCCGTCGAGCACCCGGCCGTGCACGATGATCCGCTGCCCCTGCGGCTCGCCGTCGTGCTGGCGGGTCAGGTCGTGGTCGAACTCGCCGAGGCGTCCCTCGCCGAGCAGCGGGCCGGTGATCTCGGTGAGCCGCTGCGGCAGGTGGACCAGCGGCTGTCGCGGTGCCCGGATCACGGTGGACTTGTAGCCGGGACTCAGCAACGGCGGGTGGGCGTCGACATCGTCGCGCCGGTAGGCCGGCAGCACCAGCTTGCCGGTGGTGTCCTGGGTCATCGTCAGCTCCCGTCAGGCTTCCAGTACGACGGCCAGGCCCTGGCCGACCCCGATGCAGATCGCGGCGAGGCCCCGCCACCGAGGGCGATGGCCCGGGACGCGCCGATGACTGCCTCCAGGCCGGAGCCGCAGAGCCGGTTGACCGTGGCGCCCGGCACCGACGGCGGCAGGCCGGCCAGCAGCACCGCCATCCGGGCCACGTCCCGGTTGTCCTCACCGGCGCCGTTGGCGTCGCCGAGCAGCACGTCGTCGATGCGGGCCGGGTCCAGACCGGGGTTGCGGGCGACGATCTCGCGGACCACGTGCGCGGCAAGGTCGTCGGGGCGTACGCCGGCCAGGCCGCCGCCGTACCGGCCGATCGGGGTGCGTACCGCATCGAGCAGGTAGACGTCCCGGCTCACTTCTTCGTCGCTTCCAGGGCGCGCAGCACGGCGAGTTCCTCGGCGGTGGGCGGTTCACCGATGACCAGGTCGGCGGAGACGGCGAGCGGCCAACCGGTGGCCGCGCGGGCCTGCTCGACGGTGCCGCCGGGATGCAGCCGGGTCAGGGTCAGCTCGCAGCTGTCCGGGTCCGCTTCGAGGACGCCGAGGTCGGTGATGACGGTACGGGGGCCACCGCCGCGCAGGCCCAACCGCTCCCGGTCACCCGGCCCGGAGCCGAAGCCGACCGAGGTGACGAAGTCGACCCGCTCGGTGCAGGTACGCAGGCTCTGCCGGACGACGACCACCACCTCGCGGCAGGAGGCGGCGATCTCGGGTGCCCCGCCGGCACCGGGCAGACGTACCTTCGGGTCGGCGTAGTCGCCGCCGATGACCGTGGTGTTGATGTTGCCGTACCTGTCGAGTTGGGCGGCGCCGAGGAAGCCGACGTCGATGCGGCCGGGCTGGAGCCAGTAGTTGAAGACCTCGGGCACGGAGACCACCGCGTCGGCGGTGTCGGCGAGCACGCCGTCGCCGATGGAGAGCGGCAACCGGTCGGGCCTGGCACCGAGGCAACCCGACTCGTAGATCAGCACGAGGTTCGGCGCGTGGGTGGCCCGGGCCAGGTTCGCCGCGGTGCTGGGCAGACCGATCCCGACGAAGCAGGCGGTGCCGTCGCGCAACTGCCGGGCGGCGGCGACGGTCATCATCTCGTCGGCGGTGTAGTCCGTCATGCCGGCACCTCCGTGGTGAGCACGTGCCGGGCGATCCAGTCCTGGAACGTCTCGCGGTCCCGGCTGATCTCGTCCCAGGCGACGTAGAAGTCGTTGTCGCGCACGGAGTAGCCCTGGGTGTACGACGGGTGGGAGCCGCCGGGCACCCGCGCCACCGCCGTGACCGCCCAGCCGGGCAGCACGACCTGCCCCGGCACGGGTTCGAGTTCGTCGACGATCTCCTCGACGGTGACAAGCGACCGGTGCGCCGCCAGCACGGCCTCCTTCTGCACCCCGGTGATCCCCCACATCTGCACGTTGCCGGCGCGGTCGGCCCGCTGGGCGTGCACCACGCTAACGTCGGGACGCAGGGCGGGTACCGCGGTGAGCGTCTCCCCGGTGAACGGGCACTGGATCGGGCGGATGTTCGTGGTGTGCCGGGGCAGGTCCGTGCCGGTGTAGCCGCGCAGCACCGCGAACGGCAGGCCGGAGGCGCCCGCGACGTACCGGTTGGCCATCCCCGCGTGGCTGTGTTCCTCCAGTTCCAGCGGGACCGGCCAGGAGTTCTGCACGGCGTCGCGGAAGCGGTGCAGCGAGCCGACGCCGGGGTTGCCGCCCCAGGAGAAGACCAACCGACGCGCGCAGCCGGCCCCGATGAGCTGGTCGTAGATGACGTCGGGGGTCATCCGGACCAGGGTCAGGTCGCGCCGCTGCTGCCGGATGATCTCGTGACCGGCGGCGAACGGGATGAGGTGGGTGAACCCTTCCAACGCCACCGTGTCCCCGTCGCGGACCAGCTCCGCGACGCCGTCGGCCAGCGAGACGAGCTTCGCCATGGGCCTCCCGCCTCCTGCGATCGGCGGTCCGCAAGCTGTGTTCGGTATGCGGACTCGCGTACTTATCTCGAACATAATGCTCGACAGCGGCCCCGTCAACGCGCCGCGAACTGCGTTGCGTTCCGAGCGCGGGCCCGGCCGCCGAAAACTCGCGGCGACCCGTTGACGTGGACCAGGTCACATGAAAACGTTCTAAATGAGAACGTCCGTTCGGCTAGCGAACAGATCGGAAGGGTCATCCCTCGAACACACCCCGGTCCCCCGCCGGGCCGCCCGACGCGGGAGAGCCGCCTGCGTCGTCCAACCGGGCTGCTCGGCGAGACGACGCTGCTCGGGGCCTTCGGCTTCGCCACCTTCCTCGCGCTGATCGAGGTGGTGCCGCGGCTCGGTGTCGTCGCACCGGATTACCTGCCGCCGGCCAGCCGCACCGCGGTGGCCCTGGCGGAACTGGCCGGCGAGCCCGCCTTCTGGACCGCCCTGGGCGACACCCTCCAGGGGTGGTTCCTCGGACTGCTCATCGCCGTGGCGCTCGGCATCGTCGTCGGGTTCGTCCTCGGCACCGCACCGATCCTGCGGGAGGCCACCGCCTCCACGATCGAGTTCCTGCGCCCCATCCCCTCGGTGGCGCTCATCCCGCTGGCCGTGCTGGTCTTCGGCACCAGCCTGCGATCGGTGCTGCTGCTTGTGGTCTACGCCGCGTTCTGGCAGGTGCTCGTCCAGGTGCTGCACGGCGTGCAGGACGTCGACCCGGTCGCCCAGGAGACCGCCCGTACCTTCGGCCTCGGGCGGCTGGCCCGGATCCGGCACGTCACCTGGCCTTCCGCGCTGCCGTACCTGCTCACCGGCGTGCGCCTGGCCGCCGCCGTGGCGCTGATCCTCACCATCACCGCCGAACTGGTGATCGGTGCCCCCGGTCTCGGCCATGAGATCGGCGTCGCGCAGTCCGGCGCCGCCGTCCCCCGGATGTACGCGCTGATCATCGTCACCGGGCTGCTCGGGGTGGCGGTCAACGTAGTGGCCCGCCAACTGGAACGGCGGCTGCTCCGGTGGCATCCGTCGATCCGTCGGGAGGTACCGGCATGACGGGACTGCTCCGCCGGACGGCACGGAACGTCGTCGCCGCCCTGGCGCTGCCGATCGGGCTGCTCGCCTGCTGGTGGGTGCTCACCGCCGACAGCGACAGCTACTACCTGCCGCCACTGTCGGAGATCCTGGCCAGCGTCGACGACGTCTGGCTGCACTCCGGCCGACTCCGCACCGACGTGCTGCCCAGCCTGCTGCGCCTGCTCGGCGGCTTCACCCTGGCCGTGCTGCTCGGTGTCGGCGCGGGCGTGGCCATCGGCTCGTCGCGCCGGCTGCGGGCGTTCTGCGAGCCGGTGCTGGAGTTCCTTCGGGCGATCCCGCCACCGGTACTGGTGCCGGTGCTCATCCTCTTCGCCGGGATCGGCAACACCATGAAGGTCCTCGTCATCGTCTCCGGCTGCGTCTGGCCCATCCTGCTCAACACCGTCGAGGGCGTCCGGGCCGTGGACCAGGTCCTGCTCGACACGGCGCGCTGCTACGGCATACGCGGTCCCGCCCGACTGTGGCACCTGGTGATCCGATCGGCCAGCCCGCAGATCGTCACCGGCATGCGGCAGGGGCTCTCCGTCGGGATCATCCTCATGGTCATCAGCGAGATGTTCGCCGCCAGCAACGGGCTCGGCTTCAGCATCATCCAGTTCCAGCGGACCTTCGCCGTCACCGAGATGTGGACCGGGATCCTGCTGCTCGGGCTGCTCGGCTTCCTGCTCGCCACCGCCATGCGGATCTTCGAGCGGCGCGCCCTGAACTGGTACCTCGGCCTGCGACAGACCCAGCGGGGAGGAGACCGATGACCGGGACCGTCATCCTCGACGTACGCGCCGTGCGCAAGGTGTACGAGGGGCCCGGCCGCCGCGTGACGGCGATCCGCGACCTGACCTTCACCGTCGGCAAGGGCGAACTGGTCTGCGTGGTCGGCCCCTCCGGCGCCGGCAAGACCACCCTGCTCAAGTGCATCGCCGGGCTGCTCGCCCCGACCAGCGGAGAGGTGGTGCTGGAGGGCGCGACGGTCACCGGGCCACCGCCGGGCATGGCGGTGGTGTTCCAGGAGTACGGCCGCAGCCTGTTCCCGTGGCTGACCGTACGGGGCAACGTCGAGCTGCCGCTGAAGCAGAAGAAGCTCCCCAGGGCGCGCCGGCTGGAACTGCTGCACCAGGCGCTGGACGCGGTCGGCCTGAGCGACGTGCACGGCGCGTACCCGTGGCAGCTCTCCGGCGGCATGCAGCAGCGCGTCGCCATCGCCCGGGCCATCGCGTACGAGCCGCACATCCTGCTGATGGACGAGCCGTTCGCCGCGGTCGACGCGCAGACCCGGGCGGACCTGGAGGATCTGGTCCGGTCGCTGTGGCGGCGGCTCGGCGTGACCACCCTGTTCGTCACCCACGACATCGACGAGGCGGTCTATCTCGGCCAGCGGGTGCTTGTGCTCTCCGCCGCGCCGACGGTCGTGCTCGACGACGTCCCCGTCGACCTGTCCGCCGAGCGGGACCAGCTCGCCACCCGTTCGTCGGCCCGCTTCGCCGAGCTTCGTGGGCACGTCTTCGCGCAGATCCAGCGGGCCAGGACGTACCACCGCACGAATCCCCTCACCACCGATGGAGGAACCTGATGTCCCTGCTCGATACCGGAACCTGGCACGGCACCCTCTACAGTGACGGCTGGGTCCAGGCGGCCGGCGGCACCGCCGTGGTCCGCTCGCCCGCCACCGGCGAGGAGATCGGCCTGGTCGGCGTGGCCGACGCCGACGACGTGGCGCGGGCCTGCGCCCGGGCCGCCGCCGCCCAGCGGGCCTGGGCCGCCACCAGCTACACCGAGCGGGCCGCCGTGCTGCGCCGGGCCGGCGCACTCTGGGAGCAGCACGCCGCCGAGGTCGGCGACTGGGTGGTGCGCGAGTCCGGATCGATCCCGCCGAAGGGCGTCCTGGAAACCAGCACCGCCGCGCAGGAGTGCTACGAGGCCGCGACGCTGCCCTCGCAGTCGCTCGGTGAGATCATTCCGAGCGCCCAGCCCCGGCTGAGCCTGGCCCGCCGGCTGCCGGTCGGCGTGGTGGGGGTCATCTCACCGTTCAACGCCCCGCTGATCCTGGCGATCCGCTCGGTCGCCCCGGCGCTGGCGCTCGGCAACGCGGTGGTGCTCAAGCCGGACCTGCGCACCGCGGTCTGCGGCGGACTGGCCATCGCCCGGGTCTTCGAGGAGGCCGGGCTGCCCGAGGGCCTGCTGCACGTGCTACCCGGCGGAGTGCAGACCGGTGAGGCGCTGGTCGCGGACCCGCACGTCCGGGTGATCAGCTTCACCGGATCCAGCGCGGCCGGCCGCAAGGTCGGCGAGGCCGCCGCCCGGCACCTGAAGCGGGCCCACCTGGAACTGGGCGGCAACTCCGCCCTGGTGGTGCTCGACGACGCCGACCTGGACCTCGCCGTCTCGGCCGGCGCATGGGGATCCTTCCTGCACCAGGGGCAGATCTGCATGACCACCGGCCGGCACCTGGTGCACGAGAGCCTCGCCGAGCGGTACGTCACCGAACTCGCCGCCAAGGCCGACCACCTGCCGGTCGGCGACCCGGCCAAGGAGCAGGTGGCGCTCGGGCCGATCATCGACGAGTCGCAGCGCGACAAGATCCATTCGCTGGTCACGGCGAGCGTGGACGCCGGCGCGCGGCTGGCCGCCGGCGGCACGTACGACGGGCTGTTCTACCGGCCGACCGTGCTCGCCGACGTCACCCCGGACACGCCCGCGTACGCGCAGGAGGTCTTCGGCCCGGTCGCCCCGGTGCTCAGCTTCACCGACCTGGACGAGGCCGCCGCACTGGCCGGGGCCAGCGAGTACGGGCTGTCGCTGGGCATCCTCAGCCGGGACGTGATGAAGGCGATGGCGCTGGCCGAACGGATCCCGAGCGGCATCGTGCACATCAACGACCAGACCGTCAGCGACGAGGCGGTGGCGCCCTTCGGTGGGGTCGGCGCCTCCGGCACCGGGTCCCGCTTCGGCGGAGCGGCGGCGAACATCGAAGCGTTCACCGAGACGCAGTGGCTGACCGTGCAGGGCAAGATCAGCCGTTACCCGTTCTGATCCGCGCCGTACCTGGGTGCGGAGGAAGGGAGTTGCCGTGGCGGGCGGAAGCCGATCCCCCGGCGCATCGGTGACCTCGCGGGTGTTGGCCGTGCTTGGCGCGTTCGACGCGGCCCATCCCGCGTTGACACTCAGCGACGTCGCCCGGCGCAGCGGGCTGCCGCTGGCCACCACGCACCGGTTGGTCGCCGAACTGGTGACCGGCCGGGCGTTGGCCCGCGCCGCCGACGGCAGGTACACCATCGGCGTACGGCTGTGGGAGGCCGGGCTGCTCTCGCCGCTGCACACCCGGCTGCGCGAGGTGGCCCTGCCCTACCTCCAGGAGCTGTACAACACCGTACGGGAGAACGTGCACCTGGCGGTCTGGGACGGCGACGAGGCGCTGTACGTGGAGAAGGTCACCGGGCATCAGGCGGTGCCGACCATCTCCCGGGCCGGCGGACGGCTGCCGCTGCACGCCACAGGCGTCGGCAAGGCGCTGCTGGCGTTCGCCCCGCCGGAGGTCCTCGCCGCCCACCTGAGCCGGCCGTTGCGGCGCTGCACGGCGTACACGGTGACCGAGCCGGGAAGGCTGGCCCGCGAACTGGCGACCGTACGGGAGCGCGGCTGGGCACGGACCCACGAGGAGATGACCCTCGGCTCCTGCTCGGTCGCCGTACCGGTACGCGACGCCGACGGGGCCGTGGTGGCCGCGATCGGCGTCGCCGGGCACAGCCTCGGCGCCGTCCCGCAGCGGCTCGTGCCCGCGCTGCGGGCGGCGGCCGACGGGGTCGCCGCCCGGTTGGCCGAGACGGCACATGATCACGCTCGTGCCGCGAACGAGTGGCATCCGAGCGCGGGGACACCACTCGTTCCGTGATCGAGCGTGATCTTCATCGTCGCCGGCCTCGTTCGAACCCGCCTTCCACTGAGTGGAAAGCGGCAGCGGCGGGACGGGGCGCGAGCGGGCAGGCTGATGCCCGGGCGACGGATGCCGCCCCACCACCACAGGCGTCAAGGAGGCACGGATGCGTACCCAGGTCGGCATCGTCGGAGCGGGACCGGCCGGTCTCATGCTGTCGCACCTGCTGCACCGGCAGGGCATCTCCTCGGTGGTGCTGGAGAGCCGCAGCCGCGAGTACGTGGAACACCGGCTGCGCGCCGGGGTGCTCGAACAGGGCTCGGTCGACCTGCTGCGGAAGACCGGGCTGGGCGCGCGCCTGGATCGGGAGGGGATGCGGCACGAGGGCATCGAGCTGCGCTTCGACGGCGAGTCGCACCGGGTGCCGATGACCGAGCTGACCGGCCGGGCGATCACCGTGTACGGGCAGCAGGAGGTGGTCAAGGACCTGATCGCCGCCCGGCTCGACGCAGGCGGCACGATCCTGTTCGAGGCACCGGCCGACCGCCTCGCCGGGCTGGACAGCGCGCCGGTGATCCACTTCCGGCACCAGGGTCGCGCCGAGGAACTGCACTGCGACTTCGTGGTCGGCTGCGACGGCTACCACGGAATCAGCCGGCCGGCGGTACCCGAGGGCGTGCTCACCACCTACGAGCGGACGTACCCGTTCGCCTGGCTGGGCGTCCTCGCCGCCGCGCCGCCCGCTGTGGAGGAACTCATCTACGCCCACCACGAGCGGGGTTTCGCGCTCTACAGCATGCGGTCGCCGCAGATCTCCCGGCTCTACCTTCAGGTGCCGGCCGACGAGGACATCGCCGACTGGCCGGACGAGCGGATCTGGGCCGAGCTGCGGACCCGGCTGGAAACCGTGCCGAACTGGACGCTCAACGAGGGGCCGATCCTGGAGAAGTCGATCACCCCGCTGCGCAGCCTGGTCGTCGAGCCGATGCAGTGGCAGCGCCTCTACCTGGCCGGCGACGCGGTGCACATCGTCCCGCCGACCGGCGCCAAAGGCATGAACCTGGCGCTCGCCGACGTCGCGCTGCTCGGTGACGCCTTCGCCGCCTGGTACGCCGACGGCAGCACCGACCTGCTCGACGGCTACTCGCGTACCGCGCTGCGCCGGGTCTGGCGGGCCCAGCAGTTCTCCTGGTGGATGACCTCGATGCTGCACCAGCTCGACGCCGACGACCCGTACGCGGCCAAGCTCCAGTCGGCGACCCTGCGCTACGTGACCACCTCCCGCTCCTACGCCACCAGCCTCGCCGAAAACTACGTCGGCCTGCCCGAGGTGTAAGGAAGGGCCCCCTATTAACGTCTCGTGCATAGGAAGGGCCCCTTCTTAACACGGGAGAACGGCATGGTGCTGCACGACACCTTCACGATCTCGCGGCACCTGGACGTGCCGCCGGACGAGGTCTTCGCGGCGTTCGCCGACACCGCGCTGCGGCGACGATGGTTCCGGCTCCCGGGCAGCGACGCCTGGTACGAACACGACTTCCGGGTCGGTGGTGGTGAGGCGGCGGGCAGCACCTTCACCAGCCTGGACAGCCCGCCCGAGCGGCTGGAGTACCGGTCGCGGTACATCGACATCACGGGCGGACACCGGATCGCGTACGGCTACGAGAGCATCGTCGACGACGAGTTGCGTTGGACCGCGCTGGTCACCGTCCGGCTCGCCGACGAGACGGGCGGGACCCGTCTGGACTGGACGGAACAGGTGACCTTCCTCCGCTACACCGGCGACGGCAGCAATGATCTGGCGCACCTGCGCGGTGCGACCGTGCTGCGGCTCAACGGCCTCGACGCCGCGCTGCGACCCGGACCCTCCGGGCGAGGCTGAACCGCACGGAAGCTCAACGCGCAGCAAGTGCGGGCGGAAGCTCAACGCCCAGCGGGTCCGGGCGCAAGCGGCGCGGAGCGGGCGCGGGCGGCGCGGAGCGGGCGCGGGCGGCGCGGAGCGGGCGCGGGCGAATGCGGGTGCGGGCGAATGCGGGTGCGGGCGCGGGCGGAGCGGGCGCGGGCGCGGGCGAATGCGGGTGCGGGCGCAAGCGGAGTGGAGTGGAGTGGGGCGGCGGGAACCGGAGCGGCCCGCCGTCCGACTAGAGGCTCGAGCGGCGGGCATCCGGGCGACGGCAGCAAACACTGACCCGAAGGGCACGGGCCAGGTCGCAGGATTACCCACTAGCCCGATCGGAAAAATGCATGTCTCTGACCGAAGTCTCCGGTCCCTCGACGCCGGAGTCCTCCCCCGGCCCGGAGCCCTCCGCCGCGCAGCCGCCGACCCGCGCCCAACGGCGCCCCTCGCCGCTGGGCGCCCTGCTGCTCCGCCTGCACTTCTACGCCGGCGTCCTGGTCGCCCCGTTCCTGGTGGTGGCCGCCCTGACCGGTTTGGCGTACACCGTCACGCCGCAGTTGGACCGGATCCTGTACGGCGACCAACTCACCGTGGCCAGCGTCGGTGACCAGCCTAGGCCACTGGCCGAGCAGGTCACCGCGGCGCGGGCCGCCCACCCGGACGGCACCCTCGTGTCGGTGGCGCCCGGCACCGGCGAGCAGACCACGAGGGTGGTCTTCGCGCTGCCGGAGTTGGGCGACAAGCAGCACACCGTCTACGTCGACCCGTACAGCGGCGAGGTGCGGGGGCAGCTCACCACCTGGTTCGGCTCCACTCCCGCCACCACCTGGCTGGACGATCTGCACCGCAATCTGCACCTGGGCGACCTGGGGCGGCACTACTCGGAGATCGCCGCCAGTTGGCTCTGGGTCCTGGCGCTCGGCGGCATCATCCTGTGGTGGCGTCGCCGGCGCACCGGACGCGGCCGGGTGAAGCACCTGCTGGTGCCGGATCTGACGGCCGGCAGGGGCGTCCGGCGTACCCGGGGGTGGCACGCCACCACCGGCGTCTGGCTCGCCGTGGGGCTGCTCGTCCTCTCCGCGACCGGCCTGACCTGGTCCCGCTTCGCGGGTGGGAACTTCGCCGCCGGGCTGGACGCGCTCGATGCCCGCCGGCCGGCGCTCGCCACCAGCCTGACCGGTGCGCCCGCCGACGGGGGTGGCGAGCACCAGCATGGTGGTGCGCCGTCGACGGCGGCGAGCGACCCGGCCACCTTCGACCGGGTGCTGGCGGTGGCCCGCGACGCCGGGCTGTCCGGGCCGGTGGAGATCAGCCCCGGTGAGCCCGGCGCGGCCTGGGCGGTCGCCCAGACCGACAACACCTGGCCGGTCCGGCTGGACCAGGCCGCCGTCGACCCGGACACCGGTACGGTGACCGCCCGCAACGACTTCGCCGACTGGCCGCTACTGGCCAAGCTCAGCGCCCTCGGCGTGCAGGCCCACATGGGTCTGCTCTTCGGTACGGTCAACCAGATCCTGCTCGCCGCGCTCGCCATCGGCCTGCTCTGCGTCATCGTCTGGGGCTACCGCATGTGGTGGCAGCGTCGCCCCACCCGTGGCGACCGGCGCGCGCCCGTCGGTGCCCCGCCCGCCCGCGGTGCCCTGCGCGGGCTGCCCTGGTGGGCGCTGCTGGTGGGCGTGCCGGTGGTCGCCGCGGTCGGCTGGGCCCTGCCGTGGCTCGGCGTCACCCTGCTCGGCTTCCTCGTCGTCGACGTCGCTCTCGGCGCACTCGCCAGACGACGCGCGGGTTGATCGACACCGTTTCGGCGCGACGGCGGCACCCGTCCAGTCTGGACCCCGCCGTTGCGCCGAATCGGCTGCCGGCACCAGCCGATTCCCCCGGGAGCATGGCGCGCGGCGGCGTCAGGAGGTAGAAACATCTCGGCGAGAGAGCGCTCTCCCGCCGTCTGGTCCACCACGTCGTCGGGTCGGAGCGCCACGTCGTGCCCGACGGGAAGGACAAATGCATGCCGACCTCACCACCGCAGCGGCGACTCGGTCGGGCACTGGCCCTGGGCCTGGTGCTGACCACCACCGCCGTCGCCACGAACACCCCGGTCAGTGCCGGTCCGCCGCGACCAGCCAACCCCGACCTCGGACCCAACGTCACGGTCTTCGACCCGAGCATGCCGGTCCGCCAGATCCAGGCCGTCCTCGACGCGGCCCACGCCGCGCAGGTCGACAACGAGATGGGTACCACCCGGCACGCCTACCTGTTCCGGCCGGGCAACTACGGCACGGCCGAGGAGCCGTTGCAGATCAAGGTGGGCTACTACACCGAGATCTCCGGGCTCGGCGCCTCCCCCACCGACGTGGTCATCAACGGCAAGATCGAGGCGTACAACCGCTGCCTCACCGAGGGCGGCACCGGCAACTGCATCGCGCTCGTCAACTTCTGGCGGACCCTGTCCAACCTGTCGTTGCGCATCAACGCCGCCGGCCAGGACGACTGCCGCGCCTCGGCCAACTTCTGGGCGGTCTCCCAGGCGGTGTCGATGCGCCGGCTCGACATCTCCGGCGGCGGGCTGTCGCTTATGGACTACTGCACGAACGGGCCGCAGTACGCCAGCGGCGGCTTCATCGCCGACTCCCGGCTGCCGGCCACCACGAACGGCTCCCAGCAGCAGTGGCTGACCCGCAACAGCGAGGTCGAGAGCTGGTCCAACGGGGTGTGGAACCAGGTGTTCAGCGGCGTGGTCGGTGCCCCCGACGACGCCGACTTCCCCGACCCGCCGTACACCACCCTCGACCGGACACCGGTCAGCCGGGAGAAGCCGTACCTCTTCGTCGACGGCAAGGGCAGGTACCAGGTCCGGGTCCCGGCCGCCCGCCAGAACACCCGGGGCATCACCTGGGCCGGGGGCATGACGCCGGGGCGGAGCATCCCGATCGGCGACTTCTTCGTGGCCAGGCCGTCCGACCCGGTGCACGTCATCAACGCCCAGCTGGCCCGGGGCAAGCACCTGCTGCTCACCCCCGGCCGGTACGACGTGGCCCGCAGCATCGAGGTACGCCGGCCCGACACCGTCGTGCTCGGCATCGGGCACGCCACCCTCACCGCGGTCGACGGGGCGGTGCCGCTCAACGTCGCCGGCGTACCCGGCGTGGTGATCGCCGGGGTCACCATCGACGCCGGCCGCAAGGAGTCACCGGTGCTGCTGCGGGTCGGCAAGCAGCACGGCCGGGACCAGAGCACGCCGAAGAACCCGACCACGCTCTCCGACGTGTACTTCCGCGTCGGCGGCCCGCACATCGGCCGGACCGACACGGCACTGGAGGTGAACAGCGACCACGTCCTAATCGACCACACCTGGGTGTGGCGCGGTGACCACGGCGTCGAGGGCTTCACCGAGGGCGTCAACGGTGACACCGACCGCTGGCGAACCAACACCGGACGGTACGGCGCGGTGATCAACGGCGACCACGTGACCGCCACCGGCCTCTTCGTCGAGCACTTCCAGCGCTACAACACGGTGTGGAACGGTGAGCACGGCACCACGATCCTCTACCAGAACGAGCTGCCGTACGACCCGCCGACGCAGGCCGACTGGCGCAACGGCAAAGTCAACGGCTGGGCCGGATACAAGGTCGGCGACCGGGTCCGCCACCACACCCTGCACGGCGGCGGCGTCTACGTCTTCAACCAGAACAATCCGTCGATCCGGACGGAGAACGGGTTCGAGGTGCCGGTACGGCCGGGGATCAGACTGCACCACATCATGACCGTGAACCTCAGCGCCGGCACCATCGACCACGTGGTCAACGGCGTCGGCGAGGCGGCCGGCATGGACCGGGTCGGCACGCCCGTCTACCTCAAGCAGTACCCGTAACTGCAAGGAGGGGCCCCTTCATAACGCCTGCGGTATAGGAAGGGGCCCCGGTTAACAAACGGCCTCCGACGCGAGCACGGCCGCGGTTGAACCTCGGGGCGGTGTCGGCGCGTACTCCTGCTCGTCCCGGCTGCCGAGGTCGCAGCGCCCACGGCCCCGTCGGCGCGGGCGGGCCGGGCGTGAGGAGGCCGTACGGTGGACGTGCTGCTGGTGGAGGACGACGACTCGATCGCGGAGCCACTTGTCGACGGGCTGGCCCGCTACGGCATCCGCGCGCGGCGGGTGGTCACCGGCGCGGCGGCGCTGGCCGCGCCCCGGGCCGACATGGTGCTGCTGGACCTGGGACTGCCCGACATCGACGGCATCGAGGTCTGCCGGTCGTTGCGTCGGCACTGCGACACACCCGTGATCATGCTGACCGCCCGGGGTGGCGAGGCCGACCGGGTGCTGGGCCTGGAACTGGGCGCGGACGACTACCTGGCCAAGCCGTTCAGCCTGCGGGAACTCGTGGCCCGGATGCACGCCGTCGGGCGCCGCGCGCGGCCGTCCGCCCTCGCGCGGACGCCCACCGACCACGAGGACGCCGGGCGGACGTCGACCGGGAGCGCGCAGCGGCTGGGCGCTTTGGTGATCGACCGCCGCACCCGCCAGGTACGGCTCCACGAAGCACCGGTCCCGCTCGCGCCGAAGGAGTTCGACCTGCTGGTGGCGCTGGCCGAGGACCCGGGCGCGGTGGTGACCCGGCGGAAGCTGCTGGAGACGGTCTGGTCGCCGAACTTCTTCGGGCGCGGCAAGACGCTTGACTTCCACATCGCCTGCCTGCGTCGCAAGCTCGGCGACCCGAAGTGGATCGAGACCGTACGCGGGGTGGGGTTCCGACTCGGCGTGGCGTCCTGACCCGTGGTCCGCCGGCTCCTGGTCACCTATCTCAGCTTCGCGTTGCTGATCCTGGTCGCGCTCGCGGTGCCCCTGGGCTACGTCTATCAGCGCAGCGAGCAGCAGCGGGTCTTCGGGCACCTGGAACACGACGCGGAGGTGCTGGCCGCGTTCGTCGACAGCGCGCTCGACCAGGGCGAGCCGGAGCAGATCGACCTGCTGGCGCGGGAGTCGGCCCACCGGTGGGACGGAGAGGTCGACATCGTCGACGGCGACGGCCGGGTGCTCGCCGCCATCCGCCGGGACCGCGCCGGGTGGGACCAGGCCCCGGCGGTCGACCTGCCGGCGGTGGCCGGTGGAGAGGTCAGCAGCGGATTCCGCAACGTCGACGGGGTGCCGACGATGTGGGTCGCGGTGCCGCTGCATCCGGGCAAGCCGGACCAGGGCGCGCTGCTGTTCAGTGCCCCCACCGCGCCGATGACCACGCGGGTGCACCAGTTCTGGTCGGTGCTGGGCGGGGTGGCCGTCGTCGTACTTGCCGCCGTGGCGCTGGTGGCCGTGGCGCTGGCCCGCTGGATCGGCCGACCGGTACGGGCCCTGGAGCGGGCCACCCGGCGGCTGGCCGACGGCGAGATGCCGACGACGACGGCGTACGGGCCACCCGAGCTGCGCCGCCTGGCGGCCACGTTCAACGCCACCGCCACCCGGTTGCAGGAGCTGATCGCCGCCCAGCAGTCGTTCGTCGGGCACGCCTCGCACCAGCTCAGGACGCCACTGGCGGCGCTGCGGCTGCGGCTGGAGAACCTGGAACCCGACATCGGCGCGGCCGGCGAGGCGAATCTTCGCGCCGCGCTGGTGGAGACCGACCGGTTGGCGCGACTTGTCGACACGCTGCTGGCGATGACCCGCAGCGGGCACGCGGTCCACCGCACCGAGCCGGTTCGGCTGGCCGACGTGGTGGCCGCCCGGGTCGACTCCTGGACGCCGGTCGCGGCCGAGCGAGGAGTACGGCTGCGGGCCAGCGGCCCCGACCCGGCGCAGGTCCGCGCCCTCCCCGGTGCCGTCGACCAGATCCTGGACAACCTGCTGGCCAACGCGCTGGCGGTGGCACCGGACGACAGCACCGTCACCATCGCCTGGCACACCCGCGCGGCCACCGACGCCGCGAGCACCGGCGACGGTGCCGGCAGCGTCGAGTTGCGGGTCACCGACGCCGGCTGCGGGCTCACCGCGGAGCAGCGTACCCAGGCGTTCCAGCCGTTCTGGCGGGCGCCCGGCGCGGCACCCGGCGGAACCGGACTCGGGCTCGCGCTGGTCGGCAAGCTCGCCGAGGCCAGCGGCGGGTCGGCCCGGTTGACGGCCCACGACGGACCCGGGCTGACCGCGGTGGTACACCTGCCGGCGGCACAAAGCCAGGAATCGGCAAGCGGAGGGCCAGAGTTCGGCGGTGGGCTGAGCGCTGCCCGTCGCGCCGCACGTACCTCGGGGCGTAGTCAGCCGGTGCACACCGATCCGTCATCCGACGATCGGATCCCGGCACCGATGCACCTGTCCGGAGGTCAGAATGCGTAGAGCAGTGCTGGTAGCCGTCACCGTCGCCGGTGTCGCCGTCCCGTTGGTCGCGGGCACCGCGCTCGCCACCGCCAAGGATTCCCGCCAGCGCGCCAGCAGCGGATCCGGCGCGAGCTTCGAGATCGAGATCGACCCGCGGCTGGACGCGAAGTTCGGGCCACGTCCGGTCAACGCCGTCCAGGCCGCGGAGATCGTCACCCAGCGGTTCGTCGGGGCCCGGGTCCTGGAAGCCGAGTTGGACGAGCGCAACGGCGGCCCGATCTGGGAGGTCGAGTTCCTGCTCGGCGGCCGGGAACGCGACGTCGACGTGGACGCGGTCACCGGCGCGATCCTGGCCGACGATGACGACGACGATGACGACGACTGAGCCGGCTCCGGTCAGGAGCCGGCCGGCGGCAGGGAAAACGTGACCCCGGTCAGCCGTTCGCTTTCCGCCCAGAGGCGCCGCGCCACGGCGGCGTCCCGCGCCCGCTTCGTGCTGCTGACGCGGACCGGTGGACCGGCGTACTGGAAACGGTGCGCCGGCCCCCAGTAGCTGCCGCTCTCCGCGTCCGGGTCGGTGGCCGCGCGCAGCGTGGGCAGCACCCCGTCGTGGGTAGTCAGGGCGAGATGACGCGCGACGACGTTGACGAAACCGTCGCCGCCACCTCCCTGACCGGTGTACGCCCAGCCCGGGTGGGCGGCGACGGCCCGCAGCGGCGAGCCGGCCTCGGTCAGCCGGCGGTGCAGTTCCAGCGTGAACAGCAGGTTCGCCAGCTTGCTCTGGGCGTACCCGGCGAACCGCTGGTAGCGCCGCCGCTCCCAGTTGAGATCGGCGAAGTCGATCCGGCCGGTGCGGTGGGCGTTGCTGGCGACGGTGACCACCCGCGCCGCCGGGCTGGCCAGCAGCAGCGGCAGCAGCCGACCGGTGAGCGCGAAGTGACCGAGGTGGTTGGTGCCGAACTGGAGTTCGAAGCCCTGCCGGGTACGCCGCAACGGCGGATACAACACGCCCGCGTTGTTGACCAGCAGGTCGAGCCGATCGTGCTCGGCCCGGTACCCGGCGACGAACGCGGCCACCGAGTCGAGATCGGCCAGGTCGAGCCGGGCGACGCTCACCTCACCCGCCGGATGTCCCGCCCGGATCCGGTCGACGGCGGCGGCGCCCCGCGCACCGTCGCGGCAGGCGAGGACCACCCGTGCGCCCTTGCCGACGAGCAGCCGCGCGGTCTCGAGGCCCAGCCCGCTGTTGGCTCCGGTCACGATGGCGACGCGTCCATGCTGGTCGGGAGCGTCGTCGTACGTCCAGCGCGTCATGCCCACTCCCCGCATGTGGTCCGGGTCCGCCGCCTCATCCAAACACGTCACATTGGCGGGTGCCTGGTTCCCTCGGCCATCCGACATTGGGATGATGGACTTCGATCGGGAGGGGACGCTGATGAGGGTGCCGTACGAGGGGACGGAGGCCATTCGGGCGGAGCGGGCCCGGCAACCCACACGGCCCGCTGTGCCCCATGCGCTCGTCCTCGGCCGGTCGTCGGAGACGAGGCTGCTGGCGCTGCAACGGGCGGCCGGCAACGCCGCCGTCGCGCAGCGGATGGCCGGTCCACTGCCGGTCCAACGGGCGAGCCTCAACGTCCGGACCAACGCCACCACCGGCGGCGCGGCGGGCACGATCAGTGGCGTCTCGGGCTGGCCCGCCCGTCCCGCGTCAAACCTGCGGGGCAGCCAGGGGCAGCACCTGACCGCCTACGTGGTCTTCGAGAACGCGATCGAAAGCGCCGTGGTCAACCGCACCCCGCAGGATGCCGCCACCGCTCTTATCGCCTACCTCGAGGAGATCAAGGCGTTGCCCGGCATGGCGCAGACAAACGCCCGGTACCTGGACGCCCCGATCACCGCCGTCCAGGCCGCGCTGACCGTGGCGCAGACCGCCGACGCCGCGACCGCCCGCACCACTGTGGGCACCCAGATCGACCAGATCCTCATCATCCGCAATCAGGTCCCGGGCACCGCCCAGCGGGGCGTCGGCGGCGGTCACGGGGAGAGCAGAAGCTCCGGCATCGTCTCCGAGGTGGAGAAGAAGCTACGCGCGCGTGAGGCCTTCCCCGCCGCGTGGGGCACCGAAGCCGCCATCGCCGACGAGGTACGCCAAGCGATGTGGATGCTGCTTGACTACAACCCCCCATCCACCGCCGCGCCCGACGCGGTGACCAAGGCGCTGCTCACCCACTACCGGTCACTGCGCTCCGCCTATCCGCACACCTTCGACTGGCTGACCACCACGGACCGCTACCTGGCGGCCTACCTGGCCGCCCACCATGGCGAGGCGGGGATGCCACTGTCCAACTGGGCGGTCGCCGACCTCGGCCCGATCTTCGCGGACGTGCACGCCGGGCTCTGACGACAGGCCGCTCAGGGCAGCAGCTTGTCGAGGTCCGGCCTGCTGGTCAGCAGCCCGTCGGTCACGGCCAGATCGGCGAGCGCCTGCACCGAGTCGCGGTTGATCTCGGCCGGCCACTTGGGCAGGATCATCGTCGCCCGGGCCTCCGGCGAAATCTGGGTGTAGTCGCCCAATATCGCCCGTACCTCGTCCGGATGACTGTCCGCGTACGCCAGTGACTCCTTCATCGCCGCGCTGAAGCGCTCCACGAGGTCGGGATTCTGGCTGGCCAATTGGGTCGAGGTGAAGTACATGGCGACGGTGAGGCTCGGCGCCGCGTCGACGTAGCTGGAGGCGATCTTCCGGGCGCCTGCGGCGAGCGCCGCCTGCTGGAACGGCTCGACCACGAAGATGGCGTCGACCCGGCCGGACTCCAGCGCGGCACCCTGATCCGGGAAGGGCAACTCGACGAACTTCACCGCCGTCGCGTCCCCGCCGGCCTTGCGGACCGACGCCCGGACGGTGGTGTCGACGATGTTGTTCAACGTGTTGGCGGCGACCGTCCGGCCCGCCAGGTCCTTCGGCGACCGGATCGGACTGTCAGCCCGCACGAACAGGCCGGCGAAGTCCTGACCGGCCACGCCGGTCGAGTTGTTGCCGTTGCTGACCACCTTCAGCGGCAGGTTCCTCGACTGGCCGAGCAGCAGCGAGATGGTGTTGCTGAAGCCGAACTGGTACTGCCCGCCGACGACGGCCGGGATGATGGCCGCGCCGCCCTGTGCCGTCGTCAGCGTCAGGTCGATGTTGCGACTACTGAAGAAGCCCTGGTCCTTGCCGAGGTAGATCGGCGCCACGTCGGCGATCGCGATGACGCCGACCTCGACCTTGTCGGGCTGGCCAGGGGCGGGTGACGCGGCTTGATCGGAACCACATGCGGCACCGGCGAGCACGGTTGCCGCGGCAACGAGCGTAGCGAGGAGACGTCGCATCGATTCTCCATCCACATCAGCTGACGGGCGGAAGGACCAGAGGCGCGGAACAAGGTACGAAGGCTCCCATTGGAACACAAAATTGGCGTTTACGGGGATCGATGCGTCAGGCAGTCGACAACGCGGCGACCGTGGCGCCACGGCCCGACCGGGCGGTCATGGACATCTCCGATCATGGAAGACCGAAACTATCGATATCTGCAAGCATCTTGCCCCACCCATCGACGTGGGCACATACTTTGGCTACGCGCGAGCTGCGGATTGGCACGATATGTACCGCTCGCAGGGCGAGGTGTACGGACATGAAGTTCCGTAGGGCAGCACCTCCCGTATCGCGACATCGGTCCCTTCTCCTCGGCTGAGCGGCGCCTCGACGCCGTCTCCGCGTGGCCGGTTCCGGTGTCGATCCGTTCTCCATGGAGGTGGACGTGAAACGAACCACAGCGGCGCTGGCATCGCTGGCCGCCGCGCTCCTTCTCGCCGTGGCGGGCCTCGTCCTGGTCCCGCAGCCGGCCGCCGCCGCGTCCCTGGTCGAGGTGACGAACTTCGGCAGCAACCCGGGCAACATGCGGATGCACATCTACGCGCCGGACAACCGGCCGACCAACCCGGCGATCGTGGTGGCCATGCACGGCTGCGGCGGCTCCGGCCCGGGCTTCTACTCCGGCAGCGAGTTCGCCCGCCTCGCCGACCAGCACGGCTTCCTGGTCATCTACCCCACCGCCACCCAGCAGGCCGGCTTCGGCAACTGCTTCGACGTCTGGTCCGCGGCAGGCAAGCGACGCGACGGTGGCAGCGACCCGGTCTCCATCATGTCGATGGTCAACTACGCGCAGCGGCAGTACGGCGGTGACCTGAACCGGGTCTTCGCCACCGGCAGTTCGTCGGGCGGGATGATGACCCAGGCCCTGATGGCGCTCTACCCGGACGTCTACAAGGCCGGTGCGGCGTTCATGGGCGTGCCGTTCAACTGCTTCGCCAACGCCGCCGACTTCCCACCCACAAACAGCCAGTGCGTCAACGGCCGGATGGACCGGACCCCGCAGCAGTGGGGCGACGCCGTCCGACAGGCGTACCCCGGCTACAGCGGCGCCCGTCCCCGGGTGCAGTTGTGGCACGGCACCGCCGACAACCTGATCCCCTTCCAGCTCCTTCAGGAGGCAGTGGAGCAGTGGACGAACGTGGCCGGGCTGAGCCAGAACCCGACGCGCACGGACACCCCGCAGGCGAACTGGAACCGTCGCCAGTTCGCCGACTCGTCGGGCACCGTGCGAGTGGAGGCGTACGCCATCCAGGGCGCCGGGCACAGCCTGCCGTCGACCGGAATGGCGCAGGCCGCCATCCGGTTCTTCGGTCTGGACACCACCGTCCCGCCGCCACCGCCGACCACCGTCCCGCCGCCACCGCCGACCACCACCCCACCACCGCCACCGCCGACCACCACCCCACCACCGCCACCGACCACCACGCCGCCGCCCGGGGCGACGTCCTGCCGGGTGCAGTACTCGGCCGACTCCTGGAACAACGGCCTGGTCGCCAACATCACCGTCACCAACACCAGCCCGAGCCCGGTCAACGGCTGGACGGTGCAGTGGACCTGGCCCAACAGCCAGCAGGTCACCAGCGCCTGGAACGCCACCGTCACCCAGAGCGGTAACCAGGTGACCGCCCGGAACGTCGGTTACAACGGCACCATCGGGGCCAACCAGAGTGTCACCTTCGGCCTACAGGGCACCCACACCGGCACCAACACCGCACCGAGTCGCTTCACCCTGAACGGCGCCGGCTGTTCCTGACCCGCAACCCGTCCCCAGGTGCCCCGGCCGTACTGCGGTCGGGGCACCTGTCACGTCGCGTCCGCCGAGCGGGTCGCCGCAGCCGCCCACCCCAGCGGACGTTCAGGAAACTCTCAACCTGACAGCGCAGAGTGGGAGCCCGCACCGGTTCACTGGAGGTAGCCCATGGGTGCTGTGCTCGCCCTCGTCAGCCTGCTGTTGCTGCTCTTGCAGATCCTGCTGGTCGTTCGCGCGATCCTCGACTGGAGCGTGGTGTTCGCCGGCCCGAGCGCACCAGGATCGTTCCGTTCCCGGCTGACCGTCGGCGTGCATGCCGTCACCGAGCCGATCCTGGCCCCGGTGCGCCGGGTGCTCCCGCCGGTACGCTTCGGCAACGTCGGCCTCGACCTCTCCTTCATCGTGGTGTTCCTGACCATCGTCATCATCCGCGCGCTGCTGCCGTGACCGGCCGCCATGACGCAGCCAGCCGGCTTACCAGCCGGGCTGCGACACGGCCGCTCAGGACTCGGTACGGTCGGCCGGAGCCAGGGTGATCGGAACGCCGGTCAGCCGCTCGCTCTCCGCCCAGAGTCGGCCCGCCATTACGGCGTCCAGGGCGCGGTCGTTGCGGCTCGCGGGCACCGGCGGGCCGGCGTTCTCCATCCGGTGGGCCGGCCCCCAGTAGCTGCCACTGTCGGCGTCCGGGTCGGTGGCCGCCCGCAACGTCGGCAGCACTCCGTCGGCCACCCGCATCGCCACCAACCTGCCCACCACGTTGAACGCGGTGACCACGCCGCCCCGGCCGGCGCTCGAACCGCTGTAGGTCCAGCCGGGATGCGCGGCGGTGACCCGCAGCGGCGAGCCGGCCCCGGTCAGCCGCCGGTGCAGTTCCAGGGTGAACAGCAGAACGGCAAGCTTGCTCTGCGCGTACGCGGCGAACCGGGAATAGCGCCGCCGCTCCCAGTTCAGGTCGTCGAGGTCGATCCGCCCGGTGCGGTACGCGTTGCTTGCCACGTTGACGATCCGGGCCTGCTCGGTGTTCAGCAGCAGCGGGAGCAGCCGACCGGTCAGCGCGAAGTGGCCGAGGTGGTTGGTGCCGAACTGAAGCTCGAAGCCCTGCCGGGTGCGCCGCAGCGGCGGATACATCACCCCGGCATTGTTGATCAGCAGATCGAGCCGGTCGTGCTCGGCCCGGTAGGCGGCGGCGAACGCGGCCACCGAGTCGAGATCGGCCAGGTCGAGCCGGGCGAAACTCACCTCGCCCGCCGGATGCTGCTCGCGGATCCGGGCAGCCGCGGCGTCGCCCCTGGCCCGGTCCCGGCCGGCGAGGACCACCCGTGCTCCCCTGTCGACCAACGCCCGGGCGGCGGCCAGGCCGAGCCCTCCGTAGCCGCCGGTGACGATCGCGGTGCGCCCGCGCTGGTCGGGAAGATCGTCGTACGTCCAGCGCCTCATCCGTCGCTCCTCAGCCCGCCGCCGACCGCCGGCAGGGCAGGCGGGACAAGGCTTACGTGACTCGATCACTTCGTCAAGCCGCGCTGGCCGCAGCGGTCCGGTCCGCCGGGGCGACGGGGCCCCGACGGACCGGATGCTGTCATCCGGTGGTGCAGAGGGTGCCGTTGAGCCGGAAGGCCATCGGTACCACGTTGGGCCCGCTGTACTCGCCGACGAAGCCGACGTTCACGCTTTCGCCGGCGGCGATCCGGCGACCGTCGTCGGTGCTGGTCACCCGGACGTTACTGCCGACCTGCTCCCAGTTGGCGTTCCATCCGCTACCCACCCGCTGCCAGTTGGTCGGCCAGGTCCAGGTGAGCGTCCAACCGTCGATCGGCCGGTCGGTGTTGTTGACGATGTCGACGCTGGCCACGTAGCCGTTGCCCCAGTCGGTGGTGTTGGTGAAGCGGACACTGCACGCGCTCTCGGCCGGGCTGCCCGTGGTGAAGGTCAACGGCGGTGAGGCCCAGGAGACCCGACCGGCGGTGTCGCGGGTCAGCACGTTTACCGTGTACCTGCTGCCAGGGTTGAGGTTGCCGACGGTGAGCGAGGTGCCCGAGGTCTCGCCGAGCTGCTCACTGACCGCACCGTACTGCCGATGGACCTCGTACTTGGCGATCGGGCTGGCGCCCGGGGTGGCCGCCGGCCAGGAGATCGTCGCACTGCGGTCGGTGACCGCGCTGGCGGTGGGCTGCCCGGGCGCGCCGGGCGCACCGGTCGCGGCAGCCGCCGGACGTACCACGAGGGTGGTCAGCGAGTACGGCGGCAACGTCCGGCTGGTCGCGCTGCCGCTCTGGCTGGTGGTGATGGCGGTGGCGCCGTTGGTGTGGGTGTGCACCGTTGGAGCCCCGCCCGACGGGGCGAAGCCGGCGTAGTCGATGGTGACCGGATACTCGTTCTCCGGGTCCTTGTTCACAAGCAGCACCGCCACCTCGCCGTTGCCGCGCCGCACCGCGTGCGCGGTGACCATCGGCTGGTCGGAGCCGGCACGGATGAACTGATCACCCGTCCGGGCGAAGCGGCTCATCATGGAGAGCCCGTGGTACGCGGCGAACGGCGTGTTCACCGGCGGTTCGCAGACCGTGCCGTCCGAGGTGCAGGTGCCGCTGGAGAGCAGGCCGAAGTCGCCGTAGTCGGTCTGCCCGGCCACCGTGGTCACCCGGCCGATGCCGTTGTGCACGTTCCACCAGTGCACCGTGAAGACGCCGTTGGCGAGCAGGCCGCTGTAGGCGTCGGCCAGGAAGAGCGCGGCGGGTTGGCTGGTCATGCCGTCGGCGGTCACGTTCACCTCGGTGAGGCTGATCCCGATGCGCCCGGCGTCCGGGCCGGCGTACCGGGTGATCTGCTGCCGCAGCAGGTGCACCGCGTCGGCGATGTGGCCGGTGCGGGGCAGCGATTCGGCGGCGTTGCCGCCCGGGTACCAGTGCACGTCGACGAAGTCGATCTTCGGCCCGGCGATGGAGAGCACCGTCTGGTTCCAGGGACCCGGATCATCGCCCGCGGTCAGGCCGTCCGGCCAGTTGGCCGGCATGGTCAGCACCGCGCCGACCTTGATGGTGGGGTCGACGGCCTTCATCGCCTCGGCGTAGGAGACGACCAGATTCGCGTAGTAGGTGGCGCTCTTGTCGGGGTGGTGGTCGGCCTCCCAGGCAGCGCCGTAGTGCCCGTTGCCGTAGTTCTCGTTGCCGACCGTCCAGTACCGCGCGCCGTACCGTTTGGTCACGTTGGCGTACCGCACCCAGTCGGCGGCCTCGGCCGGCGTACCGGTGCCGTAGTTGGCGATGATCATCGGTTCGGCACCGACCCGCTGGGCGGCGGCCATGAAGGTGTCGAAGTCGGTGCCGGGCGCGACGTAGCCGCCGGGTGCGGTGTGGTCGCGCCAGTGGTAGATGTCGGCGTACGAGCCGCCGGGGTAACGCACCATCTGCACCCCGGCGTCGCGCAGCAGGTCGGAGGTCTCGTTCGTGCCGAGGTACGGATCCCAGATGGCGTGGTTCACGCCGAGCCCCGTGCTCGGCATGGTCGCCAGCCCGGCCCGGGCGTTCACGGTGACGGTCACCGGCGCAGTCGCCGCGCCGGCACTCGGAGCGCCGACCCCGGTCAGCACACTCGTGCCGACCAGCAGGCCGGCCACCAGCGCGGCGCGACCACGCCGGGTCAGCAACATCGGTCGGGCAACTGCTCGAACACCGTGCCTGTTCGAAATTTTCATGGTTGTCCTTTGATCACGGGCGAGAGCCGCCCATGGCCAGCCTTCGCGGGCCCGGCCATGGGCGGCCGAGAGAACGACGAACTCCTCTGCCGTCACCCGCCGCAGGCCATGACGGCCCCGGCTGCCCATCGGGCGACGGTCACTCGCGCGCGCGACAACGCATCGACGGATCAGAGTCCCACAGTGTCCGCAAGCTACTCAAGGAGTAACGCCAAAAGCGCCCGCCCCCGGATGGGACGGGCGCTCAGGCAGGTCTGGGTCAGGCCCGCTCAGCAATCCGGTTGACGAACGCCTTCCACGCCGTCGGGTCGAAGGACAGCGTCCCGCCGTCGCGGTTCTTCGTGTCACGGACGAGCACGACACTGGGAAGATTGTCCGCGACTTCGACGCAGTCACCGCCGTTTGCGCTGCTGCGGCTACTCTTTCGCCAGGTGGCGCCGATCAGGTCCATGCCTCTGCCACTTCCCCTATGAGTTCGACTGACTGCCGGTGGGACAGTGCCTCACCGCGCACATTTTCCCACGCTGCCATGAGGGCAACCAGGTCCGCTGGCTCGGAAACCACTTGGCCGTGCAGTTGCGTGTCCAGGTAACCGGCAGTTCGGTTGTCGGCGCTGCTGGCGATGACGAACGCTCCTGACAACCCGGCGTACGCCCCGGCGGACATGGGCACCACATGGACGCGGACGTGCGGCAAGCGCGCCGCTGCGGCCAACGACTCCAACTGTTCCCGCATCACCTGGGGACCACCTACGGACCGCCGCAACACCCCCTCGTCGATGACTGCCGTCAGCCATGGAGGGCCTTCGCCAGCGAGTACTGATTGACGGGACATCCGCGCCGAGACCAACCGCTCCACCTCGTCAGGGGTGTATAGCCCAGCCGAGCCAAACAGCGCCCGCGCGTATCGCTCCGTTTGAAGCAGTCCAGGCAGGACCAAGGGCTGGTAGGAACGCAGCGAACGTGCCTCGCGTTCGATTACCTCCCACGGCCGGAACCATACGAGTTCACGATGTCGTCGGTTTGTGTCCGGCCATATGTCCGACACCTCCTGGCCAAGTGCCGTTGCTGCGGCGTTTCTGTGTGCCGGGTGTGGAATGCGCCCCTCTCGCAGCCATCGGTCTGTCGTCTTGGGGTCGACGCCGATCTGCTCAGCCAGGGATTCTGTTGTGTGGCCGGCCCTCTGGAGCGCAATCCGTAGCGCGTCATTCACTGCGACACCTTCCGACACTATGGATTTCTGAATACCACATCGTCACGCGGTGTCACTGTCTTATCACTACTGACAGGGTGAGTCCAGGCGGTACTTGCGGGCCGGACCGGCACCCCCGCGAGTGCTGCGTGGGCCGCCCCATCAGCGGACACCCGGCAGGGGCGGCCCCTTCCATGTCGCGAGCAATTGGAGGTCTCCCGTGCCCGCCCAGAGATTCACGAACACCGTTCCTGCCTCCCGCTGGTTGACCGGGCGGCAGAGCCCGCATCCCGGTGGCCAACGGCCGGACGGCACGCCTCGGGTCGCCCCTGGCGTCTACCTGCTGACCCGCGACGCGTCGCCGCAGTTCGGCGAGCCCATCACGGTACGGGTGATCCGTGAGCTGACCGAGCGGCAGACGTACCACGGGTGGGCCTGGATCGACTGCTACGTGCGCCACGAGGCGCTATTCGATCGAGTGGAGGTGAAAGACCTGCACCGATGTTCTGTCGTGGTAGGGCATCGAAGCTGAGGGCAGTCTGATTTCTGGGAATGCAGGGATTGGGCGGGAAGCAGCCCTGACAAAGCCGGGACGGGTCGGTACTGCCAGACGGTTCGGGTTCGGCAAGCGAGACGCGAAGGTGTACGTGAAGGAACCGGCGGTAAAGCTCCTTAAGCTAATCCGCCGACTCAAATCTGGTGGATAGGGGTCGGTCAGCGGTCAGGCTCTTTCGATTTGTATGTGTCGAGGGAGTCACTCGGGGGGGTTTGTAACTGCTCGCCTCGGGTGGGCGCGGGAAAGTCCACGGCGTACCCGCGTCGAGGGCCGCAGGGGCAGAGTCGGGCGCCTCACGCGTCGATCGATCGGTAGTGAACGTGGGAACCATCTGGTGTGGACCCGCCGCTTTCACCGCCAGTGGGGATGGAGATGGGAGGGCTCGTTGCCGGCCGGGGCATCAGGTGGGGCGGAGTCCGCGTAGTAGTCCGAGGTCGGGAAAGCCGTCCACATGGCGAAGGCGGACAGCAGGTTACGCGCAGTGAGGAGATTGTCATGCCAGGAGACACGTCGGTGAAGACCGACGTTCCGTGGATGGTGTCGGAAGATGCGGTGTCGCGGGTACTGGAGATTCAGGCCAAACTGCATCGGTGGGCGGCGCAGGATGCGTCTGCCAGGTTCGATGATCTGTTCAATCTCGTTGTCGATCCCGCGTTTCTTGCGGTGGCGTGGGGTCGAGTCAGTGGTAACACCGGAGGACGCACGGCGGGGGTGGACGGCTGGTCCGCCCGCCACGTCGAGGCGTACTACGGGCTGGAACCCTTCCTGAGCAGGATCCGGGAGGTGGTGCGTTCGGGGCAGTTCCGGCCTCGTCCGGTGCGGGAGCGGTTGATCCCGAAACCGGGCGGGAAGAAACGCCGGCTGGGTATCCCGACCATCATCGACCGGGTGGTGCAGGCAGCGCTGAAGCTGGTCCTGGAACCGATCTTCGAGGCGGACTTCCATCCGTGCTCGTATGGCTTCCGGCCCGGCCGACGCGCCCAGGACGCGATCGCCGAGATCCATTTCTTCACCTCCCGCTCCTACGAGTGGGTGCTGGAAGCGGATATCGAGGCGTGTTTCGACTCGATCGACCACACGGCCCTGATGGACCGGGTGCGCAAACGAGTCGGGGACAAACGCGTCCTGGCGTTGGTGAAAGCCTTCCTCAAAGCCGGTGTCCTCACCGAGACCGGCAACCGGGAAGCGACAATCACCGGCACACCACAGGGAGGAATCCTCTCACCGCTGTTGGCCAACATCGCCCTGTCCACCCTCGATGAGCACATTCACGGGAAGTGGCAGGCAACGGCGATGTCGACCGAATCCCGGCGGCAGAAACGACGGCTCAAGGGGCTGCCGAACTGGCGGCTGGTCCGATACGCCGATGACTTCGTCATCCTCATCACGGGCACCCGCGAGCACGCCGAACAACTCCGCGACGACGTCGCCACGGTCTTGGCACCGATGGGCCTGCGCCTGTCACCAGCCAAAACCGCAGTGGCCCATATCGACGAGGGCTTCGACTTCCTCGGCTTCCGCATCCAGCGGCACCGTAAACGAGGCACGAACAAATCATATGTCTACACCTACCCGGCCAAGAAAGCCCTCAAGGCAATCACGGCCAAGGTGCGGACTCTGACGCGCCGCAACGCGTCACATGACCTTGCGGGACTCCTGCGGCGTGTCAACGCCACCACCAGAGGGTGGGCCAACTACTTCAAACACGGAGTGTCCAAAGCGACCTTCAGCTACCTCGGCTACTTCACCTGGCGGCGGGTAGCGTACTGGATCCGCAAACGACACCCCGGACTGTCGTGGAAAACCCTACGGCGGCGGTTCATGCCCGCATGGACCCCCACCGCCGACGGGATCACCCTGTTCAACCCGGCATCCATCACGGTCAGCCGATACCGATACCGGGGCAAGATCCCGACCCGCTGGACGGCACAGCACGCCAACACTTAACCCACCGGCAGAAACCTGCGGAGAGCCGGATGCCCGGAAACGGGCACGTCCGGTTCGGGAGGCGGGCCAGGGAAACGGACCGGCCGAAAGGCCGACACCGCGCCCTGGCCCGACCTCACCAGCTTGACCGCAACGGTGACGCGACGGAGAAACGGCAGCTCTTCGTACGCCCGGACGGGCTGCGCCCGGTGCGGGTCCGCCCGGTCCCGTACGCCGAGCGTGGTAAGCCACCGCGGACGGCGCGGTGACGCCGCAGGTGCGTGATCATGTGGCGTCCCGGCCGACCTGGCGCTGTCGAGCGTGCGGGATCGCGTGGCCGTGCGGCGAGGCGAAGGTGCGCCTCCTCGCGGAGTACCGAAACAACATTCCCGGACTCATGGTCTACCTGGTGACGCTTCGCGAGGAGGCGATCGAGCAACTGGCCGCCCTGAACTCGGGCACCCCGCCGGCAGACTTGCACCACCGCTTCACCGACTGGGTCCCCGCCCGGCGCCCACCTCGGACGCTGGACCTGCCGCTGTGAATCATGGACCGAAGTCGCCCCGGGGGGGCCGAGCGCGTCCAAGATCTGCTACGCGGCGATCAGGTGAGTTTGGGGGTGGCGCGGGTGATGATGGCGGCGAAGTCGACACCGGCGGGCAGGGTGCCGTACGCGTGGCCCCAGTTTCCGCCGAGCCGGGAGGCGCAGAAGGCGTCGGCGACGGCCGGGTGGCCGTGCCGGACCAGCAGCGCACCCTGGAGCACCAGGGCCAACTGCTCGACCACCCGGCGGGCCCGCACCTCGAGATCGTCCGGGTCGGCGAGGGCGGCCTGCACCTGGCGTACCGCGGCGTCAAGCCGGCGGTCGGCGCCTGCCGCGAGCGCCACCTCGGCCTGGAAGGCGGCAAGCACCTCGGGCTGCCCGGCGAGTGCGCGCAGCACGTCCAGCGCGGCGACGTTGCCGGAGCCCTCCCAGATGGAGTTCAGCGGCGACTCGCGGAAGAGGCGGGGCATCCCGGACTCCTCGACGTAGCCATTGCCGCCGAGGCATTCCAGGGCCTCGGCGGCGTGCCCCGGCCAGCGCTTGCAGACCCAGTACTTGCCGACGGCCAGCGCGATCCGCTTGAAGGCGGTTTCGGCCGCGTCGCCGCGCGCCGACCGGTCGGTGGCACCGGCCAGGCGCATCATCAGCACCGTCGCGGCCTCCGACTCCACCGCCAGGTCGGCCAGGACGTTGCGCATCAGCGGCTGGTCGGCGAGGTACCGGCCGAAGGCCTGCCGGTGGGCGGCGTGGTGGGCGGCGGTGAGCACGCCCTGCCGCATGCCGGCCGCCGCGCCGATCACGCAGTCGAGGCGGGTCAGGTTGACCATGTCGATGATGGTGCGTACGCCCCGACCTTCGTCGCCGACCCGCCAGGCGACCGCGTCGTCGTACTCGACCTCACTGGAGGCGTTGGAGCGGTTGCCCAGTTTCTCCTTCAGCCGCATCAGCCGCATCGGGTTGCGGGTGCCGTCGGGCAGCACGCGCGGCACCAGGAAGCAGGTCAGCCCGCCCGGTGCCTGGGCCAGGGTGAGGAACAGGTCGCACATCGGCGCGGAGGTGAACCACTTGTGCCCGACCAGCCGGTAGCTGCCGTCCGGCTGCGGACGGGCGTTTGTGGTGTTGGCGCGTACGTCGGAGCCGCCCTGCTTCTCCGTCATGGACATGCCCGCCAGCAGGCCGCGCTTGCTCAATGGCGCCCGCAACCCGAAGTCGTACGCGGTCGCGGTGAGCAGCGGCTCGTAGCGCGCGGCCAGGTCCGGCGCGTGCCGCAGGGCCGGCACCGCTGCGTAGGTCATCGAGATCGGGCATCCGTGGCCGGCGTCGGTGCGCCAGGTGTAGAACTTCGCGGCCCGGGCGACGTGCGCGCCGACCCGGTCGTCGGCCCAGGGTGCGGCGTGCAGGCCGTGGCCGACGGCGGTACGCATCAGCTCGTGCCAGGACGGGTGGAACTCCACCTCGTCGATCCGGTGCCCGTAGCGGTCGTGGGTACGCAGCACCGGCGGATGTTCGTTGGCCAGCCGACCGTGCTCGATCGCCTCCTCGGTGCCGGCGAGCCGACCGAGTTCCCGCACCTCGTCGGTGGCCCAGCCGGCGCCCTCGCGGGCCAGCCCGTCGAGCAGCGCCGGGTCCGCCGCGGTGTCGTAGTCGACAAGCGGCGGAACCTGGTTGAACACCTCGTGTGTGGTCACCGGAGAGACTCCAAGCGTGCGACAGCTGAACGGAGAATTGAACCATCGTTCAGTTGTCGCCGGCAACACCGGCCAGGGGCTTGGCGAACCAGTGATGGGCGTACGGGTTGGCGTTGTAACGCGGGATCTCGTGGTAGCCCGCGCTGCGGTAGAGCTGGATCGCCTCGGTGAGGCTGCGGTTGGTGTCAAGGTGGACGGTGTCGACCCCGGCCGCCGCCGCACGCCGCTCCAACTCGCCGAGCAGCCGACGGCCGACGCCGAGTCCGCGTACCGAGCGGGACACCCAGAGGCGCTTGATCTCGGCGGGTTCGTCGGGGCTGAGCCGCAACCCACCGCAGCCCACCGCCTCGCTGGCGAGCGTGGCGACCAGGAACACCCCGGCCGGTGGGACGAGTTCATGGTCGTCGTCGACACCGGGCTCGAAGCCGGCGTCGAAGCGCTCGTTCAACTCCCCCACGTACGCCCGCAGGCAGGCCCGGGCCCGCGGGTCACCGGGCGGACAGATCTCGATGGTGACAAGTGACGCCATCAGCAGCCGCTCCACCTCGCCCATGGCGGTGATCAGTCGGCCCCGCTGGCCGGCGCTGAGCGGCGCGAGCATCGACCAGGCCAGCTCGTCGGAGATCCGGTCGAGCAGGTCCCACTCGGCGCGGCCGGCCTCGGTCAGTCGGGCGGTGCGTACCCGCCCGTCCCCGCCGGTCGGGCCCACCACGACCAGACCGGCGCCCTCAAGGGTCCGCAGCAGACGGCTGAGGTAGCCGGCGTCGAGGTCCAGCCGGGTCCGCAGCGCCGCGACCTCGGCACCGGCCGGACCGATCTCCCAGAGCAGGCGCGACTGGGCCAACGGCCGGTCGCGGGCGAGATAGCTGTCGTCCAGCGCACCGACGCGCTGGGTCACCGTGCGGTTGAAGCGCCGCACCACGTCGACCAGTTGGCGATCCATGATTGCTGACTTTAGTCAGGCATTGCGGCGGGCGGTAGTCGCCCCCCACCCGGTCAGCCCGAGTGCGCGCGCCGCAGGGTGGCGGAGGCCAGCGCCGTCACGGCGGCTGCCGCCAACACCGCGGCGCAGCCGGACAGCACCGCCGTGGCACCCACCGCCTCGGCGAGCGAGCCCAACGCGTTGGTGGTCACCAGCAGCGGCAGGTTCTGCACGAGCGCGAGCACGGCCTGCACCCGGGACAGGTGACTCGCCGGGGTGGCGGCCAGCACCAGCGGACCGATGTGCGTGGCGAACCCGCCCGAGCCGAGGCCGACCAGCGCCCCGGCCGCGATCGCGCCCGGCGGCGAGCCGGCGGTCGCCAGTGCGGCCACGCCGGCGGCGGCCACCAGGAGGCCGGCGGCGGCCGCCCGACCCGGCTCGGCCAACGCACCGCGCACCAGCACGAGCACCGCGACGGCCGCCGTGCCCAGCGCCAGCGCCGCCACCGTCACACCGGCCACCTGCGGCGGCCACGTCCGCTCCCGGGCCAGCAATGGTACGAGCAGCCCGGTGACCGGCAGCAGAAAGCCGGCGGCCACCCCGACCAGCAGCATCGCGGGACGCAGCACGGCATCCGACGCGGCGACCCGGAGCCCGTCCAGCGCGGCCCGCCACACCGGCTGCACCGATCCGGGCACCGATACCTCCGGGGTGTGCGTCGCGTATGATCGCAGCGCCATCAGCACCGCCAGCAGCACCGCGGACGTGGCGGCGTTGGCCAGGGCCACCCCGGCGAGCCCGACCACGGCCAACACCAGACCGCCCGCCGCCGGCCCGGCGAAGAGAGCCAGCTGGGCGGCCAGGTGGCGGGCCGACATCGCCCGGGCCAGGCCGGCCGCCGGCACCAGCCGCCGAGGCATCGAACCCGTGCTCGGCAGGTGGAACGCGTCCACGATCCCGATCGCCAGGGCGGCCAGCAGCAGGGGCAGCCGCGAATCGGCCGAGGACCACACGGCGGCGGCCAGCACCACCATGACGACGATCATCACCACGTCGGAGACCACCAGGACGGTCCAGGCGCCGAACCGGTCGGCCACCGCACCACCTACCAACAGCAGCAGCACCCGGGGCAGCACGATCGCGGTGACCACCAGCGCGGCGAAGCGACCGCCGTGCCCGGCCGCCACCCAGGCCATCGCGAACGCCATGGTCTGCACGCCGAGCAGGGACAGGGTCGTGCCGCCGAGCCACGTCCAGTACCGCCGGGGCACCGCCGTTCCGCTGCCGGTCGTCGCCGCCACCCTGCCTCCCCCGCCGATCGAGCACACCGGGCGAACGCAGCGCCGGTGCCGTGCCATCGGCACTGTCCGGCCTCGACCGACTGGAGGGTCAAATCGGCTGGGCCGCACCGATCGGCCGTTCGATCGACTGCGCCGCACGCATCGGTTTCGGGGATGTGTCGCACCAGGACACGGGGGTTGCATGGCTGTTAACAACCCACTATGTTAACGATAACATTGATGATTTCGCATCTAACGATTACCCTCCCGCCCGGAATCCCGGAGGCCGCCATGCCCTACCCGTCCCTCAACCGTCGGCGTGTGCTCCAGGTCGCCGGGGCGGCCGCCGTCGCCACCGCGGTCGGCCCCACCCTGCACGGCGGCACCGCAAGCGCGGCGATTCCCCCGACCCGACCCGACATCGGCGTCGGCGCGTACGCGTTCGACATGGGCCAGGTGCGGTTGACCGCCAGCCGCTGGCTGGACAACCAGAACCGCACCCTGAACTACCTACGCTTCGTCGACGTCAACCGGCTGCTCTACAACTTCCGTGCCAACCACCGCCTCTCCACCGCCGGTGCCGCGGCGCTCGGCGGCTGGGAGGCACCCAGCTTCCCGTTCCGTACCCACTCCCAGGGGCACTTCCTGACCGCCTGGTCGTACATGTGGGCCGTGCTCGGTGACACCAACTGTCGGGACAAGGCCAACTACATGGTGGCCGAGTTGGCCAAGTGTCAGGCCAACAACCCCGCAGCCGGGTTCAACACCGGCTATCTCTGCGGCTACCCCGAGTCCGACTTCACCGCTGTGGAGAACCGCACGCTTAACAACGGCAACGTGCCGTACTACACCATCCACAAGACCATGGCCGGGCTGCTCGACGTGTGGCGGCACATCGGCAACACCCAGGCCCGCGACGTGCTGCTGGCGCTCGCCGGCTGGGTCGACTGGCGTACCGGCCGGCTCACCTCGGCGCAGATGCAGGCCATGCTGGGCACCGAGTTCGGCGGCATGAACGCGGTGCTTACCGACCTGTACCAGCAGACCGGTGACGCCCGTTGGCTGACCGCCGCACAGCGCTTCGACCACGCCGCCGTGTTCAACCCCCTGGCGTCGAATCAGGACCAGCTCAACGGGTTGCACGCCAACACCCAGATCCCGAAGTGGATCGGCGCCGCCCGGGAGTTCAAGGCCACCGGCACCACCCGCTACCGAGACATCGCCAGCAACGCCTGGAACATCACAGTCAACACCCGCACCTACGCGATCGGCGGCAACAGCCAGGCCGAGCACTTCCGCGCACCCAACGCCATCTCCGGGTTCCTGCGCAACGACACCTGCGAGCACTGCAACACGTACAACATGCTCAAGCTGACCCGGGAGCTGTGGCTGCTCGACCCGAACCGGGTGGCGTACTTCGACTTCTACGAGCGGGCCCTGCTCAACCACCTCATCGGCGCGCAGAACCCGGCCGACAACCACGGGCACATCACCTACTTCACGCCACTGCAACCGGGCGGTCGGCGCGGCGTCGGACCGGCCTGGGGCGGCGGCACCTGGAGTACGGACTACAACTCCTTCTGGTGCTGCCAGGGCACCGGGCTGGAGAGCAACACCACGCTGATGGACTCGATCTACTTCCACAACGGCAGCACGCTTACGGTGAACCTCTTCATGCCCTCGGTGCTGAACTGGTCCCAGCGCGGCATCACGGTCACCCAGTCCACCACCTTCCCGGCCAGCGACACCAGCACGCTGACCGTGACCGGCAACGTCGGCGGCTCGTGGACGATGCGGATCCGCATCCCGGGTTGGACGCAGGGTGCCACGGTCAGCGTCAACGGCACCCAGCAGAACATCGCCACCACGCCCGGCGCGTACGCCGCCCTCACCCGCTCCTGGACCTCGGGCGACACGGTGACCGTACGGCTGCCGATGCGGGTCGTCGCGGAGCCGACGAACGACAACCCGGGCGTCGTGGCGCTCCGGTACGGCCCGGCGGTGCTCTCCGGCAACTACGGCAACACCGCGCTGTCGGCGCTGCCCGCGCTGGCCGTCTCCTCGGTCACCCGCACCAGCACCTCGGCGCTGAACTTCACCGCCACCGCGAACGGATCGCAGGTCAACCTGATCCCGTTCTACGACGCGCACGGGCACAACTACACCGTCTACTGGAACAGCGGCGGCCAGACCGGTCCGGTCGGCGCCACCTTCCGTCTGGTCAACGCCGCAAGTGGCCTGGTGCTGGGCATCGAGAACATGTCCACGGCCGACGGCGCCCCGGCGTTGCAGTGGGCCGACAACGGCACCCTGGACCACGACTGGCAACTGGTGGTCGACGGCACCGCGGTGCGGTTCCGCAACGCCAACAGCGGCAAGGTGCTCGGCGTTCAGGACATGTCCACCGCCGACAACGCCCAGGTACTGCAATGGTCGGAGACCGGCACGGCGGACCACCGGTGGACGATCGTGGACGCGGGCGACGGCTCCCACAAGATCCGCAACGGGCACAGCGGCAAGCTGCTGGCCGTGCTGGGCGGCTCCACCGCTCAGGGCGCCCGGGTGGTGCAGGACCCCGACAACGGCACGCCGGACAACCAGTGGCGGTTCGTGCCCAACGGCGCCCGCCGGATCCAGAACCTGGCCACCGGTCTGGTGCTCGGCGTACAGAACATGTCCACCGCCGACGGCGGCCTGGTGATCCAGTGGGGCGACACCGGCACCGCCGACCACCTCTGGACCGCGGTGGTGGACAGCGGCGGCTACCTGCGGCTGCGCAACTCCAACAGCGGCAAGGTGCTGGGCGTGGAGAACGGTGGCAGCGCCAACGGCGCCCGGGTGGTGCAGTGGGCGGACAACGGCTCGACTTCGAACCGCTGGCGGCTGCGCTACGGCGCGAACGGCTACTTCCGGATCCAGTCCGCAAACGGCGGGCGCGTGCTCGGCGTCCAGAACGCCTCGTCGAGCCAGGGCACTCAGATCATCCTCTGGGACGACAACGGCGCCGGCGATCACCGCTGGCGGTTCATCTAGGAATCCGTGCGCACGGATCGGGCGCGTCCCCGGGGCCCTGGCTCCGGGGGCGCGCCCGCGTGCTGTTGGCGGTGCGGGCCGGCGCCGGCACCGGCGGACCACTCCCCCGACCGGAGCACAGCAATCCATGACCATCACTTGAGTGTGTTATCGATAACATGTTAGCTTTTGGTCCAAGGAGTTACGGGCACACTCCTGCACCGAGGTCGCCGGCCGGCAGGTCGAGGCGGTTTCCGTCGATCAACGGCGACCTGTCCGGGTCACATCCGCGAGGCGCCGCGCGCTGACATTTCGCGTGGAAGGGCCACCTCGACGGCAGGCATCACCGATTCACCTCGTGACAGCCGGCTGCCACGAGGGGTCGACGCAGCTTTCAGCTCGTTCGGGCACCGACGCGCACGGTACGCGTCGGAGCGGCTCCGCCGTGCCCCGATCGGGCTCCGCTGCTGACCGCACCATCCACCACCACCGGAAAGGCCCTGTCCATGAGGAACCGAACCAGCACAGCCGGGGCGCCGAGGATCCGGCCGCGTACCGTGCTGATGTCCGTCGCGGCCGGTGCCGCGCTGCTCGCCACCACCGCGCTGGTCGCGCCCGCCGCAAACGCCGCCGCCAGTACGCTGGGTGCGGCGGCGGCCCAGAGCGGGCGCTACTTCGGCGCCGCCACCAGCTCGTTCATGTTCTCCAACAGCCAGCACACCACGATCCTGAATCGCGAGTTCAACTCGATCGTGGCCGAGAACGAGATGAAGTGGGACGCCACCGAGCCGCAGCAGAACGTCTTCAACTTCACCGGCGCCGACCGGCTCGTCGCGCACGCCCGCGCCAACGGGATGTCGGTGCGGGGCCACGCCCTGGTCTGGCACTCGCAGCAGCCCGGCTGGGCGCAGAACATGTCCGGCACCGCGCTGCGCAACGCCATGATCAACCACATCACCCGGGTCGCCACCCACTTCCGGGGGCAGATCCACTCCTGGGACGTGGTCAACGAGGCGTTCGCCGACGGCGGCAGCGGCGGCCGGCGGGACTCGAACCTGCAACGCACCGGCAACGACTGGATCGAGGTGGCGTTCCGCACCGCGAAGGCCGCCGACCCGAACGCCAAGCTCTGCTACAACGACTACAACACCGACGGGATCAACGCGAAGTCGACAGGCATCTACAACATGGTGCGCGACTTCAAGTCCCGCGGCGTGCCGATCGACTGCGTCGGCTTCCAGTCCCACCTCGGCACCACGCTGGCCAGCGACTACCAGGCCAACCTGCAACGCTTCGCCGACCTCGGCGTCGACGTGCAGATCACCGAGCTGGACGTCGCCCAGGGCGCCAACCAGGCAAGCATCTATGAGCGGGTGACCCGCGCCTGCCTGGCGGTGGCCCGCTGCAACGGCATCACCGTCTGGGGCGTACGGGACAACGACTCCTGGCGGCGCGGCGAGAACCCGCTGCTGTTCGACAGCAACGGCAACAAGAAGCCGGCGTACAACTCGGTGCTCAACGCGTTGAACAGCGTCAGCGGCCCGAACCCGACCACGCCGCCGCCGAACCCGACCACCCCGCCGCCGAACCCGACCACGCCGCCGCCGTCCGGTGGCGGGGCCTGCACCGCGTCGGTGTCGCTGAACTCGTGGAGCGGCGGCTTCGTGGCCACCGTGCGGGTGACCGCCGGCAACGCCGCGATCCGCGGCTGGACCGTACGGATCGCGCTGCCCGGCGGTACGGCGGTCACCGGCACCTGGAACGCGCAGGCCAGCGGCAGCAGCGGAACGGTGAACTTCAGCAACGTCAGCTACAACGGGCAGGTCAGCGCGGGCGGCAACACGGAGTTCGGCTTCCAGGGCACCGGCACCGGTCCCTCCGCCACTCCCACCTGCACCGCATCCTGACCCACCGGTCCGACCCATATTGATCAAGAGGTTCTGGTCGGGATTCGCGCCTCACCCGACCAGAACCTCCTGATCGTGGAAGCTGGGGTCAGCGGCGAGGTGGGGGCGCCACGCTCCGGCGGGAGACCAGGGACGGGGCGATGGTCTCGCGTAGCGCGCCGCCGCTGTCCGACTCGATCTGCGCCAGCAGCATGTCCAGGCTCGCCCGGGCCACCGCGTCGAAGTCCGGCCGCACGGTGGTCAACGGCGGGATGAAGTACGCGGCCTCCGGGACGTCGTCGAAGCCGACCACGCTGATGTCGTCCGGTACCCGGCGGCCGTGCTCGTGTAGGGCACGCAGCACGCCGAGGGCGAGGTGGTCGTTGGCGGTGAAGACCGCGGTGACGTCGGGCATCCGGGCCAGCATCTGCCCGCACCGGTAACCGGCCGCCGAGGACCAGTCCGCCGGCACCAGCGGCGGGATCTCCGCTCCCGCCGCGAGCAGGGCCGCCCGCCAGCCCTCGATGCGGCCCGCGCTGTCGAACCAGTCGGAGGGCCCGGAAACGTGCCAGACCGTGCGGTGTCCGGCGTCGAGCAGGTGTTGGGTGGCGGCCCGGGCACCGGCGGCCTGGTCGACCGTCACCAACGGCATGGGCCGATGTGGGTCGCCGTCGACGGTGACCAGCGGAACCTCTTTCGGCAGCCGCTCCAACGCCTCGCCTGCCGACTCCACCGGCGCGATCACCACGATGCCGGCGACCCGGTGGGCCAGGTGCCGTTCGACCGCCGCGGAGATCGACCGGTGGTCGAGGTCGCGCACACTGCCCACGCTCACCGCGAAACCCGCCTCGGCGGCCGTCTGTTCCAGGGCGGCCAGCAGGGACGCCGGGCCGTAGAGGGTGGTGTTCTGCGCGACCACACCGATCACCTGAGAGCGGCCGGTGACCAGCGCCCGGGCCGCCCGGTTCGGCCGGTAGCCCAGCTCGGCGATTGCCGCCTGGACCCGCAGCCGGGTCTGTTCACGCACGTTTGGGTGGCCATTCAGCACTCGCGAAACCGTCTGGTGAGAGACGCCAGCGAGGCGAGCCACGTCCGTCATCGCAGGATCGCGTACGGCCATCTCACACTCCCGCATGCCCGTGGGTCGCCGCGGCCCGTCGACGCTGACCGGAGCGGCCTGTGTTCACGATCCCTCTCGCGGCGCCCACGCCGGCCCGTGCCCGCCGGATGGCCTGCGCTAGATCACGGACAGTGTACGCCAGTAACGATATCGATTGCCGACAGGTCAGCCGGTGTGCCGAACTCGACCGCCACCGGCGCGCGGGGGCCCGTGCCGCACTCTCGGCGGGAGTGCGGCACGGGCCGCGCAGGGTACGCGGGTGGCGCTTGGCGGGCGCCACCCGCGGGTCACCGGTTGCCGGTGACTCCCCCATCCGGTGGGCGGCGCTGCCGGAGGAGAGCGCCGCGCCCACCCCGAGGGCGCCGGACGATCGACGTCACGGCGTGGCCAGCTCGAAGCGTCGCACGGTCACCGCGCCGCCCAAAGCCTGGGTGGCGTGGTTGAAGATGGCGAACCGGTATCCCATGAAGAACGTCCAGTTGTTGTTGAGCGTCAGGGCGTTGCCCAACGAGACGAAGTTGACCCCGTCGGTGCTGTACGAGAAGCGGGCCTGCCGGCCGGAACCGGGCCTGATGTCGGCGTTGGCACGCAGCCAGATCCGGCCACCGGAGACCGGTGCGCTGGCGATCTCGCTGCCGGTGCTTGTGGTGTCCCAGTTGCTGTTCATGTTCAGCCCGTTTGTCATGACGACCCGGGTCGTTCCGTTGTCGCGGCGGACCCCGATCCAGGCCGAGACGTCCCGCAGCATGGCCAGCCCGGTACGGTCACCGTCGCGCATCGTCGAGTAGTCCAGCTCGACGGTCCCGGTGGAGGTCGGCCCCTGGATGCGGTGGGTAACCGTGTTGCGGGCCTGGTAGAGGTCGTTGGTCACGGTGGCGGTCTGCAGGCGCAGGCCGTTGTTCACCGACCACCTGCTGTTGTCCGGGTTGTGGTTCCACTCCCACTGCGGACCGAGGGTGGTGCCGGCGAAGGTGTCGACCCCGGTGAGCGGTTTGACCGGGCGCAGCGGCAGCGGGTTGGGGTAGTTGACGCCCCAGGCGCCGTTGACCGTCTGCACCTGCGGCCAGCCGTCGGCGGTCCAGGTGATCGGGGCCAGGGTCGGCATCCGTCCGCCCGGGTACGCGTCGGTGAACGCCATGTAGTACCAGGAGCCGTTCGGCAGCTGCACCAGCCCGCCCTGGTGGGGCACCCCGCCGCCGGAGATCGGGCCCTGCATGTTGAGCAGCACCTGCCGCTGCTCGTACGGGCCGAAGGGTCCGTTCGTGGACTTCAGCACGTACTGGCCGTTGGCGGGCCGGGTCAGCCAGATGTAGTAGGCGCCGTTGCGCTTGTAGAAGCGGGCGCCCTCCAGGGTGCCGATGCTCGACGGCGTCTGGTAGACCTGCTGGGAGCGCACCTGGCTACGCCCGTCGGCGGAGAGCTGGGCCACGCTGATGGTGCCGTTGCCGTACGCGACGTACATGGTGTCGTTGTCGTCGATCAGCATGCCGGCGTCGTAGTAGCAGTTGGGGAGCGTGGCGTGCCGGCTCCAGGTGCCGTCCACGGCCGTGGCGGTGTAGATGTGCGTCTGCGCGAACCCGATGCAGCCGGCCCAGTAGTACGTCCGGTTGCTCGGCCGGTAGGCCAGCGTCGAGGCCCAGATGCCCTCCACGTACGCCTGCTGTCCGGGGGGCAGGTCATACTTGGTGCCGAAGTCGAGCCGGGGCACCGAGTGCCCGGCGAACTCCCAGTTCACCAGGTCGTACGAGCGCAGGATCGGCGCGCCCGGCGAGTAGTGCATCGTGGAGGCGGTCATGTAGTAGACGTCGCCGACCCGGATCACCTCGACGTCGGCGAAGTCCTGCCAGACCACCGGGTTGGTGAAGTTCCCGCCGGGCGGCGGCGTCGTCGGCCCCGGCGTGGGGTTGGTCCCC